>JAHDHK010000343.1 GCA_020631335.1 Chromatiales bacterium | reverse complement strand
GGTATTGGGGGATGAAACGGCTAATGCTGATGAACTGATTACTTCGGTGATTCCATTAACGTATGCCTCTGCGAGGGACGTAGTTGAAGCGTTGAAGCCGCTGGTACCCGCACCGGTGAGCCTTGGTGCTGAAGCATCATCAAATTCGGTAGTTATAACTGACCGGGCTGCCAATATTGCACGGCTTAAATCAGTTATCCGCTTGCTGGATATACCTCGTTAGCAGAGTGCTGAAAATATCCCTTGCGTGAGGTGAGTGACAGGTATGCCGTCGCGTGAGTAATGTTATGGGCGCTAAAACTGGCTCGCTGACATGTCGGGTTGTCTGAATGCAACACAGCCTGCTAAACGCAGTGATGACTTTGGTGTTAACCCCCTGCGTTTATCATTGAGAAGTGCTATTCCTGTTTGCCTTCGGCGCAGGTGGTTCGGGGTTTTAACCGCAAATTTGCTTTTATACACAGGGATGCGGGCAGATATTTCCGGTGATTGCGCCGTGTATAATACGGGAGCCACGTTGCACCATTTGGTTGCTGTGTGTGTACGGTTTTCTTGAAGGGGGTAGTATGAAATTAAGTATTCAGCCATTGTTGTCAGCGCGAAAACTCATGGCGGGGCTGATTGTGTCTTCGCTTAACAGTGTTGTCAGTCCGGTGGTTATCGCGGATTCTGATGTGATGCTGACCATGGCATGGCAGGCGGAAACCCGGTCCCTGCATCGCTGGAAGATGGAGCTACTGGCCGGGGATGATATCAATATTCAGGAGTATCGACTGGAGGGAAGCTTTCGGCAATCTATTGCTGCCCACAACGAAGGTTTGCTGATTACACGCGATGAGGTTGACGTCTCGAAGGCCGATTACAACGTCAGCGGGGTCTCGCCTTCACTGCCACAAATGTTGTTCGTCAGAGCTTCTGCGCTAATGATGTTTTCGGCGCCTGATCATGTGATAACACCGGATGGGCGATTGCTTGGTATAGAAAACACTGAGGCGTTTAAGACGGCGCAGATCGAGAAAATGACCCAGTTATTCAGTGCGGCTGGTCGCGCAGATAGTCTTGCTGACGAGATGCTTCCAATGATTGAATCGACGGTCACCGATATGGATTCTTACCGCGAATCCATCAGGCAGGATTTGTCTCTCTGGGCCGCATTGAACGGTATCGGGCTGAGCATTGATCAGCCGCTCAAGACCACTTTACCGGTAGCAGCTGGTATGGCGGCGCACGCTGCAGCTGAGCAGGGGATGCAAGGCGAGTTGCAGTTCGTCGGTACCGTCGCGTGTTCAGATACCAGTGCGCAAAAAAAATGTGCCGAGTTGCGCTTTAACAGTAGTGCAGCAGATGGTGTTGCCGGTGAGCAGATGCAATTGCAGGTAGATATTCTGGTAGAACCGGCCACGCTGACTCCGCATCGTGTTATCTATAGCGCTGATTCAGGGGTGACGGGCTCAGTGAAAATGGAACATGCCATTACCTACATTGAATAATCTGCCGTTTCACCTGTTCACTGGCAATCGCTGTATCATCTGTCGATCGGCTTAACAGATATTGAATAACACATGAATCCTACTGCCTTGGGGGTCGCCCTGATTGGTGCCGGTATGATTGCCGAGAGGCATGTGACCGCGCTGTCTTCAATGCAGGGCAGAGCGCGCTTGCTGGCGGTGGTATCAAGGCACCCGGACAAGGCGCGTCACCTGGCCCGGCATTACGATGGAACGTTACCGGAGTTCACCAGTGAGCTGTCTGCGGTTTTACAAAATGAACAAGTGGCGTTTGCCATTGTGGCAACACCCCCTGCCGTTCGTCTGGAATTGATTCAGTCACTTGCCTCTGCCGGTAAGCATATATTGCTCGAAAAGCCGGTAGCCAGAAATCTCGAAGAAGCGACAGAGGTTGTTGGCATCTGCGATAAAGCGGGCGTGAAACTCGGTGTGCTTTTTCAGAATCGTACAAAAGACAGCGCACGCAGTGCTCAGCGTTTACTGAATGAGGGCACTATCGGGCCACCGGGTCATATAGAAATAGCGGTACCGATATGGCGCGAGCAATCTTATTATGATGAGCTGGGCAGAGGCACCTACGCGCGTGACGGTGGTGGTGTGTTGATTACACAGGCCATTCATAACATAGATCTGACGCTGAGCCTTGCCGGACCGGTCACACGGGTTCAGGCGATGACAGCTACTACGCCACTGCACCGCATGGAGTCTGAAGACCTGGCGGTTGCGGGGCTGCAATTTGCATCGGGTGCGGTGGGTTCACTGGTGGCGAGTACAGCAACGTTTCCCCACGGCCGTGAAAGCATTACGCTGCATTGCCGGCATGCTTCACTACAACTGACCTCGGACAAACTGGTGGTGTCGTGGCGTGACGGAAGAATAGAAACGCTACCGGGGAGCAGCTCTGAAGGTGCCACTCCGGAAGCTATCCCCAAATACGTTTGGCATCAGCGAGTCATTGAAGACTTTGTCAGTGCTATTCGAAACCAACACGATCCGCTGGCAGGCGGAGATGAAGCGCTGGCGGCGCATCGACTGATCGAGGCGATAGAATATTCCTCTGCACAGGGTGTGGCTGTTGATCTTGATAGCCATGCCGCCGACTGACAAATAAACCTTTTTTGTTATTCTGCGCCTTCATCGTTGTATGTAAGACGGTGTCGGATTGGTAGTTGCTGCACGATACCCGGTCGGATAACCTTTATAACAAGTGTGTGTGTTTTAACTGCCTTTGATCGGGGAAATATTGTTGGATAGCAAGTTCGGTATGTTTCAGTCAGACCCCGATGACACCGCGGGCCGGCCGGCGGTGTGCCCGGTCAGTGAGGTGGCTGACTCCTTCGATCCATTTTCTGCTGAGTACCTGCACGATCCGTATCGCTTTTTTGACAAGGCCAGGGAGCGTGAGCCGGTATTCTACAGCTCCGAGCTCAACTATTGGGTGGTGCTGAAGTATGAAGATGTCACATCGGTATTCCGGGATCCCGAAACCTTTTCACCGGTGAATGCACGCCATCCGGTGACGCCTATTTGTCCGGCTGCGGCCGATGTCCGCGACAGTCTTGATCTCGCTATTGAACCTTCCCTGGTCGATGAAACTGCACAAACGCACAAACATCACCGCAAGATATTCGGTACTGCGTTTACACCGCGTCGCGTTAACGAAATGGAGGAGCAGATTCGCGCGATTGTCGATCGCTATATCGATCGGTTTATTGATGATGGCGAAGCGGAGCTGGTTTCGCAATTGTTATATGAGGTACCGGCGCTGGCGATATTTCTTTTTCTTGGTGCCAGCGATGAAGATGCTGTGTTTGTTAAGAAGCTCGGTTCGGATCGCGCTATCGTTAACTGGGGCAAGCCTTCAGAAGCAGAACAACTGGCGATGATGCACGGCATGGGTGAGCACTGGCAGTTCACTAAAGATCTGGTTGATCGGGCGTACGAGAATCCGGGTGACAATTACCTTGGCGATATGGTCCGCATTCATCAAAATGATCCGACGGTGTTCACCATTAACTACCTCTATAACGTTATGTTTCTGATGCAGTTTGCCGGACACGAAACCACAACCCAGGCATCGGCCAACGGCATCAGGCATTTGCTGAGTGATCGCAGTCAGTGGGAGTTGCTGTGTTCTGATCCGTCACTGTTCGATAACGCGGTGGAAGAAATTCTGCGCATGGATACCTCGATTTTCGGCTGGCGACGCATTGCAACGCGTGACACCGGCATTGGCGGAGTCGATATACCGAAGGGTAGCCGGATTCTGTTAATGATGGGGTCTGCCAATCATGATGAAGCGGTTTTTCCCGAAGGCGGGAAATTCGATATCAAGCGCAGTAACGCTAAAAAACACCTGGGGCTGGGCCTGGGCGCCCACTTCTGTATGGGCGCGCCGCTGGCAAAGCTTGAGATGCGGGTTATTCTTGAGCAACTGGCCCGGCGCCTGCCGGGCATGCGTTTAAAGCCCGGGCAGTCGTGGGAGTACCTGCCAACGCTGGTGTTTCGGGGTGTGCAAAAGCTGGAAGTAGAGTGGGATAATTAACCGTTGCTGCGGTGCAGGTCAGGCCGCCTGTGAAGCAGCCACCGGTATGATTGTATTTTCGATCAGGCGCATCAGATAACCGAAGTAACCGCCAGTGCGCGCGGGCAGGGTGGGGTCGGAGGTAATCGCAACGGTGAGTTCGAGGGCCGGCACAATACAAATGATCTGCCCGCCATAACCACGGGCGAGTGAATATGACACACCGCCTTTCTCACCGATAAACCAGCCGTAACCGTAGCCCAGCCCGGAAAACATCGAGCGTGTTACCGCTTGTTGAGAACGCGTTACCCACTCTTTGCTGAGTACCCGGTTGGTGCCGGCCATGCCGCCGTTGCGATACATCTCTCCAAAGCGAATCATGCCGGTGATCGTCATGGCCATTTCGTTGCCACCAAGGTAATGGCCCTGAGGGTCCCGGGTCCATGCCGGAAAATCAATGTTCAGCGGGCGGCCGATGCGATAACGCGTCAGCGTCAGCAGGCTGGTACCGGTAAACTTGGACAGAATTGCGCCAAGGATATGGTAAGAGCCGGTTGAATATTGCATCTGCGAGCCCGGTTCGGCCACCATGGGACGGGACAGCGCATCTTCTATCCAGTTGTCACTGTTTATCCAGTCGTTATAGCCGGGGCCCGAGGTGCGCTCGAGACCCGCCTGCATGGTAACCAGGTTTTCAATAGTGATATTTTTTACTTTCGGGTCAGCCGTTGAAGGAATCAGCTCCGGCACCAGTTCGCCGAGTGTCGATTGCATCGAAGGAATCTCTGCCCGATCCAGCGCTATACCGGTAAGTGCGGCCACTACAGTTTTGGATACCGATTTTATGGCGATTAACTGATTAAAGTCAGGACCGCGGAATCGTTCGGCCAGTACCCGCCTGCCGGCCTGGTGTATCACGATGGCGCGGCATTGATCCAGCGCGTCTGCCTGCCTGGCCACGTCCCACCAGTCTCGCGGCTGCGACAATGCTGCCGGTGCAGCCAGCGCGAGTGCGCCGCTCAAAAAAGTGCGTCGGGAAATTTGAGGCATCAGTGGTTCTCACTCACAATCTGCAAGGCAAAGTCAGTAAGGGTTTCTGTCGTTTGGATGAGCATGGCGGGTAAAAGTTTAGTGAAGAGAGAGGTTAACTACATCAGCCGT
>JAHDHK010000034.1:29148-30353 GCA_020631335.1 Chromatiales bacterium | reverse complement strand
CCCTCAGTACTTCAGCAGCAGTGGTCAGGCCCTGCGCCACCTTTCGTGCACCGCTGATTCGCAATGGCTGCATGCCGTCGCGAATGGCCTGTTTACGAAATTCATTGATGTCCAGCTCCGGCAAGATCAGATCTTTCAGACCCTGCGTCATCTGAAGGACTTCATAGATTCCAACGCGGCCCAGGTAGCCGGTGTTTCGACAATGCTTACAACCAACGGTGGCTTTTATCGAGTCAGGTGTAGATGTCGTCAGCGGCGCGACAAGACCATTCCACTGATCAGTGTCCACGGCAGTTACCACACTGCATTTGTCACATAGCTTACGCACCAGACGCTGCGCCAGCACGCCAACAACCGTATTGCGCAGCAGGTAATACGGCACACCGAGTTCCAGCAGCCGTGTCACCGCAGCTGACGCATCATTAGTGTGCAGCGTACTGATTACCAGATGACCAGTCAGTGCCGCCTGGATTGCCATTTGAGCAGTTTCGTAGTCGCGGATTTCCCCGATCATAATAATGTCCGGATCTTGTCTGAGCAGGGTTCTGACACCGGTGGCAAAGTCCAGATCGATATTCGGCTGCACCTGCATCTGATTAAACGCCGGCACCACCAGTTCGATGGGGTCCTCGACAGTACAGAGGTTTACCTCGGGTGTCGCCAGTTGCTGCAAACTGGTGTAAAGCGTTGTTGTTTTTCCAGAGCCAGTGGGGCCGGTGACCAGAATAATGCCATTCGGTGACTGCAGCATGTCATCCCAGATAACTTTCTCCTGGCGTGTAAATCCAAGATCAGTGGCATCTCGAAGCAACACATCGGGATCAAACACCCGCATCACCATTTTCTCACCGAATGCAGTCGGCATTGTCGATAGTCGCAACTCAACTTCCCGACCATCTTCATTACGTGTTTTCAGACGGCCGTCCTGAGGCCGGCGTTTTTCAGCTACATCCATACGCCCGAGAATTTTTATCCGACTGGTGATGGCTGCCATCACAGTGGTCGGCACGTCATAAACCCGATGCAACACGCCGTCTATGCGAAATCGCACCAGACTTTCTTTCCTGCCCGGCTCAAGATGGATATCACTGGCACGTTGTTCAAACGCGTACTGGAGCAACCAGTCAACAATACTGACCACGTGCTGATCATCAACATCCAGCGCTCCCTTACGTCCGAGTTCAATCAGTTGTTCAAGATTCTGA
>JAHDHK010000034.1:0-29133 GCA_020631335.1 Chromatiales bacterium | reverse complement strand
GGGTTGACCAGCACACGAGTAATTTTTTTACGCAAAACCCCGGAAAGTTCTTCCAGCCAGTGGTCAACGTAAGGCTCGGCAGTACCGATCTGCACCGACTCCGGAGTCACTTGCAGGGCAATAATGTTAAAACGTTTTGCATAAGCCAGTGACATCACACCGGTCACTGAAGAAACATCCATATTCAACGGATCTATCTTCACCATTGGCATGTCTATCTTTATCGACAACCACTCAACCAATCGATCGAGAGTAAGCTTTTCACCTCCACGGGCAAGGTTTACCCAGCCGCAGTCAGCAATTATTTTCAGCGCACTTTTTGAGTCATCACTGACGTTGGCCCGCACCACCGACAGCACGCTGTGGTTTTCTTGCGAAATGATTCCGTCGGCCAGCAGTTCATCCAGCAACGCTGCGAGTTTTAGCCGGCCTGTCGCCGGATCCGCCAGTTGTGGCGGGCTGCTGTCGTCAATGAACAGCGCAGAATTTCCACTCATAAAAACGCTTAAGCTCGCTGGAAAAATGTGACACGATAGAAGATTGTTAACGTCGTCTTACTGGCGATCGGTGCACGACTGCCACGGGCGCACAGGAAAGGTCGCGATGCAGAACTAAGCCCAGCGAACCTCACAGAATCTATGACTCAGACAATCACCGTTTACCACCACCCCCGATGCTCCAAGAGCCGTGCCACCGTCGAGTGGATCACTCAACAGGGTGTCGAATTCGACATCATCGAATATGTCAAAAGCCCGTTGGATAAGCCGGCATTGCTGGAAATTCTGGATAAACTCGACATGCGCGCTGACGAGATTATCCGCAAGGGAGAAAAACGCTACAAGGAACTCGGTCTGCACGAGGGCAACCGTAGCGATGACGAACTGCTCGATGCCATCGCCGAAAATCCGATTCTGCTGGAAAGACCTATCGTCACAACTACTACCTCCGCTGCGATTGGCAGACCACTGGAAAACATAATCGAGCTTTTTGATGACATGTAAAGTGCTGGTGCTGTATTACAGCCGAGATGGCAATACCCGCCGCATGGCCAATCAAATCGCCAGAGCTGCGGAGGCTATTGACGGCTGTGAAGCAATACTGCGAACGGTTGCTGATCTGTCAGTCGACACCCGGCAATCAGACCAATCGATCCGCTCGCCAATCATCAATAAATCCGAGTTGCGCGAATGTGACGCGCTGATTGTCGGCAGCCCGACCCGCTTCGGCAATATGGCTGCACCGCTGAAGGCGTTTTTCGATACCACCAGTGATCTCTGGTTAAGTGGTGCCATGGTCGATAAACCGGCTGCCGTGTTTACTTCCAGCAGTACGATGCATGGCGGACAGGAAACCACATTGTTTACCATGATGCTGCCACTGCTTCACCACGGCATGATCATGGTCGGCCTGCCCTACAGCGAACCGGCATTACACAAGACACATAGTGGAGGTACCCCCTATGGCGCCAGCCAGGTTTCTGGCGATAACGCACGTGCCAGTCTTACTCAGGATGAAAAATCATTATGCAGCGCGTTGGGTAAAAGAGTCGCCCGCCTCACCAGAAAGCTGGCAGAGCACCCCTGATAACACCGGAAAAAAAGTGAACAAAGAAAAACTGTGGCGCGCCACTGCACTGACTGGTTACTTCGGTACCATGTTGCTCATTCTTGCCTGGGTCGCCGTGCTGCCAAATTCTCAGGTGCCAAAAAGCGCGGTACTTGCCATTGCATTACTGCCGATGCTGCCAGCAGTCAGAGGTTTATTACACGGCCGTGTCTATACCTATCAATGGGCCAGCTTTCTGGCGCTGCCCTACTTTGCCTTTGCTATCGATGCGCTAATTCATCAACGCACAGACTACAGACCGGGAGTGTTGATGCTATTGCTTTCCCTGCTGTGGTTTTTCGGCTGCGCCATGGTGGCACGCAAATACAAGAAGCTCAGTCAAAAACAAAACAGCGTTTCAGAAAAGGAACCGTAATACTCGCCCTGCCCGCCGCCAGCGATTCACTGTCCAGAACTTCTATCGCCGACAGCAGACTACTGACGTCACGACGATAACGCTTTAACAGAAAGTCGAGCGCACCGGACTCGAACTTCATACCACGCTGTTGCGCAGAATAGATCATGGCATCGCGAATGGCATGCTCATCGAGTGCATTCAATTTCAGCACGGGTCCCCAGGTAAATCGAGACACCAGATCAGGCAAAGACCATAGCTCGAGCGTCGGCGGTGCACTGGCACTGAATACAATTTTTCCGTTCTGCTCCCGCACAAAATTGATCAGGTTAAAAAGCGCGGTTTCCCATGCTGCGTTGCCGGCAACACTGTCGATATCATCGATCAGGATCAGATCATAACCGTCGAGTGAATCCAGCAACTGAGGTGCGATTGCCGCGCCGTGAAGCGACACATAAAAAGACTGATGGTTACTGTGGATATACTGCCTGTGGAGAGCGGTCAGCAGATGCGATTTTCCGGTCTGCGGTGCGCCCCATAAATATACCTGGCGGACATCCGTGCTATTGCCAATACCCGCCAGCAAATCGACCGCAAGGCCGTTCGCACCGCGGGCAAAATTATCAAAAGCCGGCACAACATCATTGGATAAGGGTAGCGGTATCTGTCGGTTCACAGGAATACTTACTGCAATCGATACGCGATAGCAGTATCACGCGATAACTCAGGCAATGGAACAAGTGCCGGCTGCCGGGCTAGTTGCTGTTGCAGATTAAAAATATCAGCATTCGCTGCACGATACACTGTGACACCCGGTTCGAGGCTTTCCGCCACAACGGTATTGTCTATGCTACGCAGCAACTGCAGAACCTGCTGATGATGATCGAGAGAGTTGATGTTTTCGATTCGAATCTCTACACCGGTGCGTTCGAAGTTAATATCACCGGAGAGCAGACTACCACCGAGGGTCGAACCACCGGAGGCTATTTCAGTGACCGCGGTCAGCAATGCCTCATCCAGTGAACGGGTTGTCAGTGACAGATTACCGGTTTTGCCGTCGGCAAAACTATACTGCCAGTCCGATTGCCATGATTGCTCGCCGATCCGCAACAACGCGCCGGATATCCGCCCGGCCGACTGATATTTCTGCACCATGGTATCGAGTACCAGCTGATCATAAAAAAGCACATTAGCCGGGCTGATGATGGTTAGATCTTCTTCATCGAGCAGTGGAAATTCAAAAGCCAGGCTATTGGCAATGCCCAATTGAATCATGCGCGACTGGAATTTTTTCGCTGTATCGCCCCCGATCAGAAAGCGCTCGTTATTCTGCTCTATCGCGACTAACGCGAGTATCCGTCCGCTTCCGATCGGAACTACCTGCTCCTGTACCGACTGAACCTGAAACTGTCGCTGGATGTTGGCCGGTAATGTGGCCGGAAAAGTGACAATAATGACACTGTCAGCCGGGTCGCCTTCCCGCACCTGACGGGTGGAAAGCAATGGCGAATCGCTGAGCGCATTGTAGGCCCGGTACCGAAATGACTGTACGTAACGCGCCGGATCACGCAGAACCTCCTGGCGCTGGGTGTTATCGATGGTGCCGACCGGTACATTGCGTTCCAGCACCTGATTTAGTGCCAGCCAGTAGGCACTCGCACGCTGCTTGTCCCCCGGATCTGTTACCACTACCTCCACCACAAAATCCGCAGCCGTTGCAGGCGCGGTGTACGTTGCAGCTATTCCTGTCAACAGGATGCAAAACAACGCTGCCAGCATTCTGAACATAGTCGGCAATCGCAAGAATCAGCTCCAAACGGTGAATGATCCTGTTAATTGTAACTCAGACCCCGGCTGACGAGTTAAAATCAGCAGCCTAGTCACTTCAACTTCAGACCAACACCACGCCGGAACCGAGCCTCGCATGAAAAAAAACGAAAACCTCAGTTACCGCGATGCGGGTGTTGATATCGAAGCCGGCGCACAGCTGGTCGAGCGAATAAAGCCGGCCATCAAAAAGACTCATCGCCCCGGCGTGCTGGGTGGATTGGGGGGATTCGGCGGTCTGTTCGAATTGCCGGTTGATCGTTTTAAGCAACCAGTGCTCGTTTCAGGCACAGACGGTGTCGGCACCAAACTGATGCTGGCCAACCTGCTCGACCGCCATGACAGTATCGGCATTGACCTGGTAGCGATGTGTGTCAACGATATTCTCGTTAGTGGCGCAGAACCTCTGTTCTTTCTCGACTACTATGCCACCGGCAAACTGAATCTGAAGAAATCCGAGCAGATAATTCATGGCATTGCCAATGGCTGCTCTCAGGCAGGTGCAGCGCTCATCGGCGGAGAAACTGCAGAAATGCCGGGAATGTACGACGCCGATGAATATGACCTTGCGGGCTTTGCTGTCGGCATCGTCGAAAAAAGTCACCTGCTCGATAACAACAATGTACAGGCCGGCGATGCGGTTATCGGCCTGCATTCGAGCGGTTGTCACTCCAACGGCTACTCACTGGTGCGAAAAGTACTGGAGGTCAGCGGTGATGATCCTGCCACCATGCTCGGTGAGCGCTCGCTGGCAGAACAGTTAATCGAGCCAACTCGCATTTATGTAAAACCGTTGCTGGAGTTGTTGAAAACAGTCCCGGTAAATTCGCTGTCGCACATCACCGGAGGTGGAATAACCGAAAATCTTCCACGATCGCTGCCCGGCAATTGCAAGGCTGTGATTGAAAAGGGTGCTCTGCCGACACTGCCGGTATTTCAGTGGCTGCAAACCAAGGGCGGTATTGCTGAAGAGGAAATGCTTAAAACATTCAATTGCGGCATTGGTATGGCGATTATCGTACCGCCTGAAAGTGCCACCGCCACTATAGAGTTGCTGGAGAGTCAGGGCGAACAGGCAGTGCAAATCGGTGAAGTTCAGCCCAGCGAACAGCCGCTGCCTGAAGTCGAATACCGATAACGCTCAGGCGAATCACTGCTCCCGCCACTGTCCGCGCTTTGTTCTGCCACCCACGAAATGATCCAATGACCATCACAGTACTGATATCCGGGCGCGGCTCTAACATGGTTGCCATACATCAGGCCTGCCAGCGTGGAGATTTATCGAGCAACATCTCGCATGTTATCAGTAATGAGCCCGATGCCCCCGGATTGGTCTACGCACAGGAAAACGGCATAGAGACGTCTGTCATTGATCATCGTCAATACAGCGAGCGACATGATTTCGACGATCAACTGCTAACGCTAATCGAAAACAACCACCCGACCCTGGTGCTGCTAGCCGGTTTTATGCGACGGCTTGGCGCCGATTTTACGCACGCATTGCGGGGTCGGTTACTCAACATACATCCATCATTGCTACCGCGACACCGAGGACTGAAAACTCATGAAAAGGCCTTGAGTGCACAGGACAGATGGCATGGCTGCAGTGTTCACTTTGTCAGTGCTGAACTGGATGGCGGCCCACTGATCGCGCGCAGCGCGGTGCCGGTTGAAAGCGACGACACGGCCGATTCACTCGCGCAGCGGGTACTGAGCAAAGAACATGAGCTCTACTGGCGGGCAACACAAATGGTGCTTGAAGGCCGGATCAAATGGCGGGATGGTCACACAGATTATTGCGGCAATCGACTGGTTTATCCCCTAACCTTAAGACAGCTCAGACGCCGAACGCAGCGCTCATTGTCAAATCACTGAGCGCGCACCGGGACCAATGTCCCGGGACACAACAAACAAGCAATTTACCATCGCCCGCACAGCGGAAAATAAGCAGCGCACAAACACCAACAACCAGAGCCTATTGCAGATGTTCCCGACGACAGGTAATCGCCAGCAGTGATTCACACAGCGCACTATCCACTGGCAAAGGCGTATTCACGATTGCTGATTGTGTGGATGACACTCGTTATGTTCGCGGCCGCACTGCCTGCTGGAAAAGCTGCGTTCGCGGCTCCTATCGAGCCCTTTGAAGCGACATATGAAGTAGAAAACGATTATATTACCGGCGGTATAGCAACATTAACGCTCGCGGCTGATCAGGAAAACGGTTATCTGTTTTCATTGCAAAGCAAACCTACCGGCATTTTCAAATGGACCAATAACGGTAGAATCCGCGAGCAGGCACGGCTGGCAAGTCTGGAGCCTCCCTTTCTCGCATCGGAATATCAATACCTCGACAAGGGCCGTCCCGAGCGCAGCTACAGCATACGCTTTGATCGAACGGCAGGCAGTTTCGCTTTAAGCCGTGAAAATTCTATGTCTGTATTTCCAATGCCGGCAGACGTTATCGATCGCCTGTCAGTGACACTGGTTCTGCTCGACAGAGTCCGCAGCGATCCCGAATTTAAACGACTGGAAATTGAAGCTCTGGATGGCAAACAGGTAGAAACAGTGGCTTACAGCAATCGCGGTGTAGAAAGACTGCGCACCGATATCGGAGAATTTGACGCCGTTCGGGTACTAAAAGATCGCGTCAACAGTACCCGCGAGACCATCATCTGGCTCGCTGCAATCGGTGAATCGGCCACTGTACTGCCAGTCAAAATAGAGCAGTTCAAAAAAGGCAAACTGTCACTTCGTCTTAAAATCAGCAAGGTCAGAATGCTTGATTAGCGCAACTGCCAACCGCATATCTTCTCTATGCGATCTAATATCTACCTCACCGGCCTACCGTATTTTAACGGTACAACAAAGATAAACAGCAGCCTTCTCATAGGCCGGCCGGGCATCGCCCACGGCATTCCTGTTAGCGTCAGTTCGTACTGAATTGCTAAACTGTTCAATTAACAGGGTGTCGAAAAATATGATGAGTGACGATCAGAAACCGCCAGCGTGCGCCAAAAGGTACAGCTTTAGAGGGGCACATGAGTATTTTGCAGGAAAATTAACCCACTTCAGACCCGACTCCAAAGTCTGGCGACACCCGGCTTCCACTCAACGGGTAATCAGGCCGTGACCAGGTACATTTTAATCGCCGCGACAGCGACAGCGCTGCTCATTGCGGCGTACGCCTGGTGGTTTCAACCTTCCCTGGCCATCACCGCCGTGTATGCAGTCATTTCACTGCTGGCACTGGCGCTGGTGCCACTTTGCTATCGCTGGTTCGGTTTTTTAGATAATGAAGTCATTCAGGGGCTGATCGATCAGGAAGCACGCGAACACGATGAAATGATGCAGCACCTCAGCGAGTTGCAAAGCAGCCTGGCCACACTCGACAACCAAAAGGGATCAGATCAGGTTCTGACCCTGAGGCATCTGCTCGATGATTTTCACGAGGTCATTGCTAATCGATTCCGCGGCAAGCAGCTGAGTTCCAGCACCTACCTGAACGCCGCCAGAAACGTGCAGAATCAGGCCTTGCAGAACCTGTCAGACATGGTCGGTGTGGGACACAGTATTTCCAGTCTCAAGCGCCAGCAAAGCAACGAAAACACCGATCAACTACGCACTCAGAACGAACGACTCGATGCGTTGTTGAGCGAAAATGAAAAGCTGTTCAAGGCTTTGTCCGACACCTCGGTTGAAGTGGCCAACATCCAGAAAATCGGAGAGTTCGAACGGACCGAAACTCTCGCACGACTCAAAGATCTCTCCAGGATCGCGAAGAATCAGAGTCGTTGACCACAAAAGAGCATGCGGAGCACAACTCTATGAAAAACAGATTCATCGGTATAGACCACCCGTCAGTAAAGATACTGCTGAGTTCAGTGACGGTCGCGCTGGCATTGGTAACGATGACCGGATGTGGCCAGAAGGAACCGGACAGCAAAGCAGCGGCACTGGAACAACTTAACGAGCTTGTCTCCGAAACCATACTGCCCAGCCGTCGAGAGAACAACTATCGTGCAAATATACAGCTCTCACAGACTAATCTGCTGTCAATGCTCCCGAGCCTGAACGAGTACCCGATGACGCTCGACGCCAGGGACAGCAGCACAGTTGAAGCCGTTGAGATATTTACCTCTTCTGAAAAGGCGGGCACCGGGCGCGACGGGTTGTATGTCGAGATGGCACAGGCTTTCAATCGCGAGCAGATTAAAATCGGCAATGGCAAAGTGGCACAGATCGGTATCAGAAAAATTGCCTCCGGCCTGGGTGCACAATTTATTTTATCGCAACGCAACACACCCGACGCATTTTCGCCGAGCAATCATTTGTGGGGGGATATGCTTTCCGGGCAGGGCATCAGGCTCAGCCTGATATCGCCTGTTACCGCACCCAACACTGCCGGCGTGATTGTCAGAAAATCGAAAACAGACCTCATCACATCCAACGGCAGGCTTGATATTCAAAAACTGCTGACAGAAGTAACCACCGGCAACTTTGCCATGGGCTATACCAACCCCTACCAGTCGAGTACCGGCCTTAACTTTCTGCTCACTGTGCTGAACGCTTTCGCTGAAGGTGATGAAAGCCAGTTACTGGCACCTGATGTTGCCAGCGCATTCGAAGCCTTTCAGGCGGGAGTACCCTTCGTTGCGCAAACCACACTGCAAATGAGAGATGCCGCCGTAGACAGCGGTGTACTGGATGCGCTGGTGATGGAACATCAATCGTGGGTTAATGTAAAAGGTATGGGGGACTATGAGTTCATGCCTTTCGGCGTTCGACACGACAGCCCGCTTTATGCCACTGCAGAAGCAGACGAAGCTGAACGCGAAGTGCTAACCCTGTTCGCGCAATTTCTGGAGCAGAACAAGCGCTCAGTCAGCGACTACGGGTTCGGACAACAGTCGGATTATCAAAGTGCCTACACACTTGAAAACGGCGCAATGATTCTCAACGCTCAAAAGCTGTGGAAGGAAAAGAAGTCCGGTGGCAGACCCATCGCGGCAATATTTGTCGCAGATGTGTCCGGCTCGATGGACGGGTCGCGAATAAAAAATCTTAAACGTGCACTGATAGAAAGTTCAGATTTGATCAGCTCCGGCAATTCAATCGGGCTGGTCAGTTACAACGAAACCGTCAATGTTGATCTGAGCATCAGGCAATTCAATATTCAACAAAAAGCGCTGTTTATCGGCGCTGTGGAACGACTGCAAACCGGCGGCGGTACCGCCACCAACGACGCCGTGCTGGTAGCCGCCCACGAACTCTCGCAGTTCGCAAAGACCAACCCGAACCACAAGCTGGTTATTTTTGTCCTGTCAGACGGCGAAACCAACAAGGGCCTCGAATACGAAAGTGTAGCGAAAGTCATGGAATGGACCGGCATCCCTATTCACTCAATTGCCTATGAGCTTTCCTCCACGCACCTTAAAGCCATGGCCGCACTGGCAGAAGGTGCGTATATAGAATCAAGTGCGGAGTCTGCGTCGTATCGCATTGGCAATCTGCTCAATTCAGAGATGTAGCCGATGAAGTTTCTCAAAATTTTCGGACTGCTTATTCTGTTTCAATGCGTGTTATGGATCGGATCGCATATCTATTTTTCAACCAATAAAACCAATGTACTGCTGGTGGTGGACACTTCGTTTTCAATGAAGTCAAACTTTCCGGCGGTACAAAGCTGGATCGAAGAATATGAAGGCAGAGACCGCTATAAGACTATTATGATCGGCACCGACAAGGCATCTCTGGGAACACTGGACCAGCTCGCGTCAAAAGATGTAATCTTTCGAACGTCTTTTGGCAAGCTCAGCGCGGATAACCTGACCCGCCTGTATAGCCACATCAGGGCCGATAAAAGAATATTACTCAGTGACGGCAGCTTGAACCCGGATGGCTGGGACCTTGTCAGCTTTAACTAATCACCCTGCAAGGTGTAAATGGCCTGACTGAAACAACCGGCGCTAGAAACGCTTCTTTATGTTCGCGCGAATACGATAATCAGTTTCCGTTTCATATTCGCCGCTTTGCATAAACGGCATCAGTACATCTGCGCTCAGGGTAAAATCATCACCCTGCCAATGCAGTCCCGGTGATACGTACCACTGCTGATCACCCAGCTCCAGACTCTCATCTGCCTGCTCAACGAAGTTAAACTGACCACGCAGAGACACCGTCCATAATGGATCCGACGGATCGAGACCAGTCATCGAGAAGCGCCGCCCGGTGGTCACGCCCAGCGACCACATTTCCTGGTCTTCCTCTGTGTCAACATCATTCGATGAATCGAACTGTCTGACACTCAAATCAACACCACTGTAGTTCACTGAACCCAATCGTCCGTAGTGAATACCAAGCTGGCGACTACTAATCAGCCTTGATTCACTCTGAAAAGATTCCTGTCGATCAACGTCTATAGAGGCAGAGTAAGAGAAGCCGTGATGCACTTCCTGCATACGTGCCTCGCCCGGCTGAATAAAATCGATCCGGTTGAGACTGATTTCTCCTTTGAAACCGCCACCGTTGTCGAGAGCATCGACGGACACATCACCGGTATCGGCAACCGGGGATAGCTTGAAGAGCATTTCCGAACGCTGCTCTACCGTGTAAGGCATATCGCCGGCCGCAATGTCACCGGCTACAGGCTGGCTGAACGAAGACTGCTCAAACGCAGACTGTACTCCGAAGCTGCCTATACGATAGTCAGGTGCAATTTCACTCGCCTGCGCAACATTGCCGGCGAACACAGCACTACCTGCAATACCCACTGCGATAAGATGTGTTGATGTGCCGCGTAATTTGTCCATGTTCAACTCTTGCACCGCAATGCGATGCCGGGGATGTAAGTCGCAGGTCTGCCACAAAAGCCAGACTCGCTTATTATTAGTATCTTACGGTCTGATACGTCGCTCCATGCTGATCAGCCATTTCAGTTGTTTTTTTACAACTTTTATAATCGTAGCAGTAAAAACCGCTCACACTTTGACTCGCACGTTAACTTTTATCCATGAACAGGTCAAGATAACCTGTTAATTAATTGCAACATTTGTAGAATTACAACATGAATCCAGAACAGATAGACGAGGACGCGGGTGAAGAGATCAGCAAATCCCAGAGAAAGCGAGAGGCTGACGCCATTCGGGATTTCGCCGCGAGACTGGTGAATGAACCACCACAGCGTCTAAAAAGGCTGCCACTTTCCGAACCACTGCGTGAGGCGATTGCCAACTGCCCGGCACCGTCTACCAGAGGTGCCTACAAACGACACATTCAGTACATCGGAAAAATGATTCGTAAAGCCGGGGATTTCGATGAACTGCAATCGCTGCTGGAGCAGCCACCAGCGCGCGTCAATCCGCATATGGATCTTTGCAACCGCCTGATTCAGTCATTTACCGACCATGCAGACGCACTGCGGCAGGACTACCCGCAGATCAGTCTGCAGCAGGCCAGACAACTCGCCAAAGCAGCCGCTGAGCATAATGATGAGGATGCTGAAGAAGACCCATCGGTACGTAAAGCCAGAAACAAGAAAGCCGAAAAAGCCCGGCAGGCGCTACTGAAATTGCTTTCCGACACTGCCACGCGGTAGTTTCGCCCTCGGAGCAGGTTGATTGCCTGCGGCCAGCCAGTCAACTGCTACCGGGCCGCCTGCAACTCAACAGTCTCCCACTGAGGCTGCTCCCAACTCCCGGTGAGCGTAAAGCGCCGTCTGCCGATCTCATCGAGGTTAACTCCCAGCCCTTTTAATATGCCGTCTGCGACCAGCGCAGTTACCCCTGCTGCGGGTCCGCCGGACAACACCCCGATTAATGGCAGGGCACCACTCACCCGTGGCAGTACATCAACCGTCTGGTTATAGGTTCGATTACTGAAATCAGAGTATCCGTGAATCAGTATTTCTGCCGCCGGGCCGGTGAAAAGCAGCGTCTGAGAGGCAAGCCGGCCATCGCCAATGGTGAAATTGCCGTTGATGGTGGAATATTCCAGGCCGGTTTTAACAATATCGCGAAAGTCGAAAGCAAGCCGGCGCGGCAGTGCCTGCAGCGCAAACAGCCCCAGTATTCGCCCGGCACCCGGCTCAATTCCTAGTACGCGGCCATTGCGAAAGCTCATATACAAGGTACCGCTCATCGTTTTAAGATCCGGGCGATAAGCCGCATCCGGCCAGGTGAGTGACAGCGCAGCCTCGCCGGCACCGTCGGCAAATGATTGCCCTCCGCCGACTGCACTGACACTCCTGCCCACGTTGTCGACACTCGCATTCAGATCCAGTTCGGTGGCATGATTTCCCTGTGCAGTGAGAAACCACTGGCCATTTCCGCTGACCCTCATTGAGTCCTGCCGCGCGGTGAGAGACGTAATTTTCAATCCGCTTTCCGCCGGCACCGTTCGAACCGCAACCCGCAAAAAGCGCCAATTATCCCATTTCAATTCCTTTACAATCGCATCTATGGGAGGCAGCACTCTCGGGTCGAGTGGACGATTTGTCACGTTATTGTCAGTACGGTTACTTCCAAAAGCGGTAAGTAGTTTTCTATCGAGGTTGTCCAGGCGCAACACTATCGGATCGGTTTTACTCGCATTCAGCTTTACCCGCACCTCACCATTGACCAGCGGATTCTCGATGCGATGCACTTGCGTATCACCGTCTCTGAACGCGATATACACGCCGTTGCCAACCGCCTCTTCCCCAACCTGCAAACTGCGGGCAACCACCTTGGCAAACAGTGGAAAGGGGTCACTTTCGGGTTTGCTTTTATCACCCCGCAGCCCATTGGCAAACTGAAACCATCCCAGCGCATCCAGTCGACCGATATCACCATGAATAGCCAGGCCCCGCCATGGCAGCACTGTGTTATTCGATCGACCGAGTGCGATGGCCATACTCTCCAGCTTTTTATCTGTACCGATCCGGACTCTCATTTGCGCGAGCCCGGGCAGGTCGACCCACCAGTCTTTGTCCTGGGAGCTGAAGTTGCGATAAATCTTCGCCTCTCGAAGCATTTCTTTGTCTTTGTAAAACGGCACAGGTAAATCGACCATGGTTCCGGTCAGGTCACTGCTGGCCGACAGCTCAACCGTGGCTTTTGCACCGGGCTTGCTGCGAGTGACATCCAGACTGACGCGCCAGTTGGATATCCCGTCAAAAGACTCTGTCAGCGGGATTCCGTAGGAACCCAGAACACTGGAAATCGCAACCGGTCCGATTACCTTCACCGAATTCACCGCCTTGCCGGCCACCTCGGTTTGCGTCGCGTTTACCGTTAGCGGAATCCCCAGATAACGCACCAGCAAATCGTCTATCAGCACACCCTGGCGATTGAATCTGATTTTGCCGGTAACCGATTCGAGATCGAGCCCGAATCCCTGTGCATTCACCTGTGCGTTTTCAAGCAATACCGCACCATCCACTTTGAGCTGATCACGCAGCTCTTTTCTCAATGGCACCAGCAGATCGAGCTCCATGCGCGAGGCACCTACGCCTTTGGCATTCCCGAACAGACTTCCGATCTTTGATGCCAGCGGACCACGTTGAGCGAAGTCCAGCATGTCATCGAGCGGACCGATGGCATTGGTCTGCAGCTCCAGCAATGGTTGTTTAAAGTCAGCGATAAACATTCGCGCGTCACTGAATCGCGCCTCACGAATCGCCCCCTGATAGACGCGCCCACGCATTGATGTTGCATTGAACGTCAGGTTGCCATCCATTTGCCTGGCAACGGGCCAGTCAGGCCGGAACTTCACAGTGCTGTCGACAATATCTACTTCACCGAACACCGCACCGCGGCCGGCTGCGGGCGCAAAATCAGCCAGATCACCACTGACAGTGATCTGACCGCGGACAACGTCCCCCCCCAGGATGGCTGTATTGAGCCACTTACGCAGATTCGGCTTAAGCCCTTTGGCCGGCAGATACGCTTTGGCTTTTGCCAGATTGATATAATCAACAGAGGTAATTGAATCCAGCAGACGTTGTTGTTGCGGGTTGAACCGAAGATTGAACCGGGTACGTGTCCGAATGTCTTTGTTGCGCAGTTGAAGTGCCTCTGCGCCGATGACCCAACTGTCCTGTTGTTGCGCAAAATTTATCACCCCGGCAGCACCGACAGTTGGCATATCGCGAGCGAACAGTCCGCCGGAGCCGCCTATCTGCGTTTCCGGATCCAGCGAAATTCGACCGGCGTTGTCTTTCAGCTCAACACTTGCATCAAGCCTTTCGATCTTAAGCGCTTCTGTTGCAAGTTGAACATCCCGCAAGTTGAGACTGGCCTGTTCCATCACCGGCACAGATTCATCAAGCCGCCCTTCAATCTGCCAGTCAGCCACCACTCCGCCACTGATAGAGTTTATGGCTTGTTCTGCAGCCTGCGTATTAGCGGCTATGTGATTCGCCCCGAAGTAGGATGCCGCAAATTGCATCAATGGCCTGGCCGCAACCAGATCAATAGCCGGCCCGGCGATGCGATAACTCCGCTCACCACGCTCACGACTTTCACTCAGTACAAGTCCATCGAGATCAAGCTGACCATTAACATCGCTGCCCGCCGTTAACCCGAGTCGATTAAACGTTGCCCGCCATCCATCGGCACTGCGCTTCCAGTCAAGATCAACTTCCACACGCTCAGCAGCTAACTCGGCAGCTGCACGTGTCTGCAACGGCTGAAGGTCAATACCGGTTGCCGACCCAATCAGTCTGACTTCGTTGAGCCTGGTTCCCCGCCATCGACCCCATGCCTTTAGATCGGCCATTCCATCGAGCGCGTTGCCTTCAAACAGCCCGGTGATCTCGCCGAGATTGAGCTGCCTGGTATCAATATAGAACTGTCCACTCCAGCCTTGAATATCATCAGCCGACCCGGTGAAATCAAACGATGCAACGCTGGTATTACCAATGGCATCGGGCAGAGAACTACTGATTCTTATCTGATGAAGATCGCCATCGTTAAACGCTCTAATGTCCACGTTATCGACGCTGTGAGTTGTGTTGCGGGTTCGGTCAGTCAGCGTGATGCTACTGTCGAGTATGGCGATTCTATCAGCATTAAACAGCCAGGTCAGCGCACTGCGCCCCCTGGACTGTTGAGCCGGTGAGTCATCAGCACCGTTGTTTCCGACTGATGGGTTATTGCTGCCGGCAGCATCACGCGGACGAATCTCGCGACCCAGAATCTCAAGTTCGCCATGCCCTTTATAGTCTGCCAGCAGCGACAGCTCTTTTAGCTGAACCTTGCGTACCGACAGGTTGCGTTGCAACAGCATGTCACGCAGATTCAGTTCGAGTTCTATGGAGGGCAATATCAGGTCTGTGTCTTTACCATCTGACGCCAGTATGCGCACATCTTTTAGACTGGCCACTGCATCAAAGCGATCCCACACCAGATCGACCTGGTCTATCTCGACAGGACTGCCAACGTAGCGGCTTACCAGCGATGCCAGTCGCTCACTGTAGTCACCATCATGGAACACAGCGAACCGCGCCATCGACACCAGCAATGCGATCAGTACCAGCAGCCCTGCAAGTAGATACAGGAGCCACCTACCGGTTCTAGTAAGCGCGCGCAACAACATAAAGTAATGGTCGGACCGGAAACTCCGTATTGACTGGTGGATGGTCTGGATTATCAGGCACGCTCTGGGCGGTACCGCATTAGCCGAGAATACACAGCAAAGATTAACCGCCGCTATACGATAACGACATCGTACTGATCACGGTTGTACATCGATTCAGCCTGCAATCGTATCGGCACCTCGACAAACGACTCCAGTTCAGCAAAGTAGTGGGATTGTTCATCCAGAAACATATCGACCACGTCCGGACCGGCCACTACAGTCAGCGACTTGACGTCAAACTGCCGCACCTGTCGGATTATTTCACGCGAGATCTCATAGCAGACAGTCTCGGCTGTTCTGAGCAAACCACGACCGCTGCAGGTAGGACATTCCGAGCATAGTGTCTGCTCCAGACTTTCACGGGTCCGCTTGCGCGTCATCTCTACCAGCCCAAGCGATGAGACATCACAAACCTGTGTTTTGGCATGATCGCGCTCGAGTGCTTTTTCCATCGCCCGCATCACCTGCCGCTTATGCTCGTCTACCGACATATCAATGAAGTCGATGATGATAATGCCGCCCAGGTTGCGCAGCCGCAGCTGCCGGCAGATTGTTTGCGCCGCCTCAAGGTTGGTTTTAAAAATCGTTTCTTCAAGGTTGCGGTGACCGACGAAAGCACCGGTATTGACATCAACCGTGGTCATTGACTCGGTCTGATCAAATACCAGATGTCCGCCGGATTTCAGCTGTACCTTTCGCTCCAGCGCTTTTTGAATTTCATCTTCTACGCCGTATAAATCGAATATGGGTCGCTCACCCGGGTAATGCTCTATGCGTGGCCGTATTTCGGGCAGATATTTATCGGCGAAGGCACAGGCCGAGGTAAACGATTCGCGCGAATCGATTCTTATTCTTTCAACTGACACCCCGACCAGATCGCGCAACGTGCGTTTAACCACCGGCAAATCAGCATGCACCAGATCTCCCGCTTTTGCCTTCGCTATGTTTTCCTGAATTGATCGCCAGAGTTTTTTCAAAAACTTGAATTCACCGGCAAGCGTCTCCTGGTTAATCCCCTCAGCCGCGGTTCGAACGATATATCCGTTTTCCGGATCATCATCCTCTTCCTGTAGTTGCCTGACGATTTCACGCAGGCGATCCCGCTCGGCTTCATCTTCAATTTTGGCTGACACCCCGATAGAAGGGTCACCCGGCATGAGCACCAGATATCGCGATGGAGCGGTAAGATTAGACGTCAGCCTGGCACCTTTGGACCCTAACGGGTTCTTGATCACCTGCACCAGCACATTCTGCTCCTCGCGCAGCAATTCGCGGATATGCTTAGGTGTTTTTTCGCCGTTGTCATCCACCCGGCTGTTGTTTGCTATATCCGACGAGTGAAGAAAGGCCGCACGCTCCAGCCCGACATCGATAAAGGCGGCCTCCATACCTGGCAGCACCCGCGCCACCCTGCCCATGTAAATATTGCCGACGAGCGTGGTTTTAGAGGTGCGCTCGATGCACATCTCGTTTAACACACCGTTTTCAAGCGTGGCCACCCGGGTTTCCTGGGGGGTGACGTTTATCAGTATTTCTTCCAGCATGGAGACTTAGTTTCCTGGGAATCCGGATTGTTGCCGGGACAGCACACAATACCCGAAACGCTTCAGCAGAGCTGCTGTCTCTGCAAGAGGGAGACCGACCACATTGCTGTACGATCCTTCGATCTTTTTAACCAGTACCGCACCGATACCCTGAATTGCATATCCGCCGGCCTTTCCGAACGGCTCACCGGAATCTACGTAGTGCTCGATGTCCCCACGTGTGACTGACATAAATTCCACCAGTGTAGTCACCACGCAGGACTCCACCACGTTATGCTGAGCCACAGACACACCGGTGTGCACCTTATGCTGACGACCGGCAAACGCGCTGAGCATCTCGATTGCGTGCGCTTTACTCTCAGGTTTGCCCAGGATCTGCTCGTTGTCGGCTATCGTGGTGTCTGCGCCGATAACCAGTTTGTCAGGAAAACCTGCCGCCACTTTCAATGCTTTTTCGCGTGACAACCGCCGCACATAATCAGACGGCGCTTCTGCCGGCAATACCCGCTCATCGATATCAGCAGGAGACACTTCTACCGGGACTGCCAGCTGCGCCAGCAACTCACGCCTGCGCGGAGAGGCAGAGGCCAGAACCACTGTCATTTCTGTTGTCATTGCACTCATGCCCGGTGGTATGGGTGATTATTCATCATACTGTAGGCCCGGTATATCTGCTCAGCGACAATGACGCGCACCAGCGCATGGGGGAAAGTCATCGGCGACAAGGCCCAGCGTTCGCGACAAACTGCAAGGCAGCTATCTGACAAACCATCGGCACCACCAATCAGAAGCGCGACATCAGAGTGGTTGTCGAACCAGCCGGCAAGGCGCTTCGCAACACCGGCAGTGTCATAAAGTTTGCCTGATTCATCCAGCGCAACCACGTATGCCTTTTCCGGCAAAGCAGCCAACAGCAAATCGCTCTCCGCCTGCTTGACTGAAGCACTATCCTGAGACTTGCTTTTTCTGGGTGACGGGATTTCTTTTAACAACAACTGACAATCGCGCCCCAGCCTTTTCGCATAGTCGTGATAGCCGGACTCAATCCACTGAGGCATGCGGGTGCCAATGGCCAGCAGATGTATTTTCACCGCTCTACCCGACCAACAAAACTACAAGTGACAGATTTACCCGAAGCCGTAAACGCAATGCTTCCCGGGTACTCAGCCTGCTTCCGCATCATCGGTATCGGAATCGGTCCGGGTATTGGATTGATCCGCCTCGTCTTCTTTCTGCCGATCAGCAGGTTCCATAGTCCATAGTTTTTCAAGCGAATAAAAATCACGCGTTTCGCGCGTCATCACGTGCACGATAACATCGCCAAGATCAACCAGAATCCAGTCACCTTCCAGTTCACCTTCGGTACCCAGTGGTCGTACCTCTTTTTCCTTGCTTTGGCGAATCACTTCACCGGCCAGTGATTTCACATGCCGCTGTGAAGTACCACTTGCCACAATCATCCAGTCCGTCACCGTGGTTTTACCAGTAACGTCGATTACCTTGATATCCACCCCTTTCATTTCATCCAGGGCAGACTCGGCAAGTGTCTTTAACTCAGTAGGTGTCATTTAATTCGTTTCAGTCAGCGCGCGTTGCAGACGCACCTGTGTAAAGTCCATGAGAATGAATATATTCCCGTACCACCTGTGGTACCAGGAACTGAATGTTTCGTTGCCGTGCCAGATCATCGCGAATCCGGCTTGACGATATTTGCAGCTGGGTGACAGACACCAGTTGTATCTGCTGATCCTGCCCTTCAACGTTAACGCTTTTAAGTATGTTTTTCGCCACTTCGGAAATGGCTTGTCCGGGCCGCTCCATCACTGCCAGCCGATAGCGTTGCAGCAGATCCTGCCATCGGTACCAGGTATCGAAAACACTGAATTGATCCATACCGATAACCAGTGTCAGACGACTGTCGGGGTAATCGCCGGCTACCGCCTCCAGTGTATCGAAAGAATAGGAGACCCGGGTATTCTGAACCTCCCGCTGATCGATCACAACACCGGGAGTGTCACGCACTGCACGTTTCAGCATCTCAACGCGATGCGCGGCATCTGCTCTGGCCCCGCTGCGATGTGGTGGATTACCCGACGGAACAAAGCGAAGCTCATCAAGCCCCAGCGTCTGGCTGACTTCAAGTGCAGTCCTTAAATGCCCGTGATGAACAGGATCGAACGCTCCACCGTAGATGCCAATTTGCCTGCCGGGAGAATCCGACGGATTCCCGCTCAACGCGTTGTTCCATCACCGATGACAACGAACTTCTGGGTTGTCAGCCCCTCAACCCCCACCGGACCGCGAACATGCAGCCGGTCGGTACTGATGCCGATTTCCGCACCAAGCCCGTATTCAAAGCCGTCAGCAAAACAGGTGGCCGCATTGACCATGACCGAGCTCGAATCGACTTCACGCATAAACTGACGCGAGCTTGCCAGACTGTCCGTCACAATGGCATCGGTATGCTGAGATCCGTAACGATCGATATGCGCGATGGCTGCATCAAGACCGTCAACTACTTTGATCGAAAGGATCGGCGCAAGGTATTCAGTCACCCAGTCTTCTTCAGTAGCAACAAGTGCCTCTGCAATGAGCTGGCAGGTTTTGTCACAGCCACGCAACTCTACTCCGGCCTGGCTGAACTGAGCACCTAACGCCGGGAGAATTTTATCTGCAACGGCAGCTGATACCAGCAAGGTTTCCATCGCACCGCAGATACCGTAGCGATAGGTTTTCGAATTGAACGCCACCGCTTTTGCTTTTTCAAGATCCGCATCATCGTCAATGTACACATGGCACAGACCCTCAAGATGTTTAATCACTGGTACACGTGCATCATTGCTGATTCGCTCTACCAGTCCCTTACCTCCCCGGGGGACTACCACATCAACATAGTCCCGCATCTGTATCAGCTCGACCACTGCCTGACGATCAGTAGTATCGACTACCTGAACCGATTGCGCCGGCAGATCTGCAGCTTTCAGCCCCTGAAGAATACAACTGGCAATTGCCTGATTTGAATGCAGCGCTTCCGATCCACCCCGTAAAATAGCGGCATTCCTTCAGACAGATGGCTGCAGCATCTGCAGTGACGTTCGGGCGCGACTCATAAATAATGCCTACTACGCCGAGCGGCACCCGCATTTTGCCTATCTGCAAACCGGACGGCCGGTATTTCATATCAGTGACTTCACCCACCGGATCGGGCAGCTGTGCGATCTGTTCAAGCCCGCTCGCCATGGATTCGATTCTGGCATCTGTCAGTTCCAGACGATCGAGCAATGCATCGCTCAGCCCCGACTGACGTCCCGCCTGCATATCCAGGGAGTTCTGCTGTTTTATGGTTTCTGCAGAATCACGGATTGCAGTGGCCATTGCCTGCAACGCCAGCGCTTTTTGATTCGTATCCGCTGCTGCCAGTACACGGGCCGCCTGCCGCGCATGCTTGCCCAGCTGCTGCATATAGCCCTGGACATCCAGTTTTATTTCTGTGTTCACAACCGTTGCTTTCCGCTTGCTGTTATTGAATTAAGTTGAATTAAACCACAACCTCGTTACAGGCTGCTGCGAATGCTTCCTGCACGCCAGCGCAGTCGCAATTCACTATCGAGGCATTGAAACCGTCTAACCGCTACCGCCCAACCCTGTCAGGCAATATCGGCCGCACGCTGCAATGGCCACTTGCGCCCGCTAAGACGAGTCACAAACGCACCAAGTTCGGTCCACAAATCTCCATCTGCCATCCCTTTCGACATTCGATCAAGCACACTGCTGTCAGATAAGGCTCTGAGCCAGAAGACTCTTGAGCGCTCGCGCATCACTTGTCCAACCTGTTTCTGACGGTTTTTCCAGATGCCCGAACGCATCATCGCAGACGTCATGTTTTCTCCGGTATCGACACGGTCAAACACCGCGTGGATTTTGCGCACTTCACTGCATAAGTGCCAGCAAATCAACACGGGGGTATCACCGGCAGACTTCAGGCTGTCGAGCACTTTGACGGCACGCGGAGCGTCGCTGTCCAGTGCTGCCTCGACCAGATCGAGAATGGTGTAACGCGAACTGTCGGTGACACTGGCGAGTACCTCGTGCGGCCCGACTGCCTCACCGGTATAAAGTATGGCCAGTTTTTCTATTTCCTGCCGTGCAGCCAGCAGATTACCCTCCACCCGCTCGAGCAATAATGTCACTGCTGCATCATTGGCAGCTACTTTGTTATCAGACAACCGCCGACGAATCCATTGCTCGGTTTTAGAGGCAGACAACGGCCATACCTGCATGGTGATACCGACTTTGTCTATCGATTTGAACCAGGCGCTATTCTGAAACCGCCCTTCCGGCTTGCCACCGGTGATCAACAACACTGTGTCATCGGGCGGAGAATCGCACCACTGACGCAGTGCAGCCGCTCCTTCAGTTCCCGGCTTACCGTTAGGCAAATGCAAATTAACAATTTTGCGGTCACCGAATAACGACAGGGTATTGCCGGACATCTGCAAGGCCTGCCAGTCGAAAGAACGGGCATTGTCTACCTGATAGCGCTCACTGTTATTGAAACCGGCTTCGCGACAGGCAGCACGAATCATGTCGGCACTTTCCATCATCTGCAGCGGTTCATCACCGGTAATGAGGTAGACAGGCGCTATCTTTTTGGCCAGTGCCTTTGGCAAAGTATCGGGAAAAACGTTCACCCGACAATAGTAACTGTTTTTCGATGGGAAATCCGCGGTTGACCTGTTCCGGCCGGCCAAACGGCCGGGTGCGTTTCCACAGTGTTGAAAACAGTATTTCCGCCAACTGAACGCAGAAGTTAAACTGCTGTTTTTACGATACCGACGACTGCATTGATCTACTCACTATTAAAACCTGCTCTGTTTCAGCTGCCGGCAGAAACCGCTCATGACGTGGCGCTCAAAAGCCTGAACTGCATGCCAGCGGAGGCGTTACGCCGATGGCAGGATCACACCATCTCCGATCAGTCACGACGGGTGATGGGGATTGATTTTCCCAATGCTGTCGGTCTGGCTGCAGGGCTTGATAAAAACGCCGAGTACTTTAATGCACTGGGGCAACTGGGATTTGGCTTTGTCGAAGTGGGTACGATTACGCCTAAAGCACAACCGGGCAATGACAAGCCTCGAATGTTCCGATTGAAAAAGGAACAGGCACTGATAAACCGGATGGGCTTCAACAACAAGGGAGTTGAATTTCTGATTGAAAAAGTCAGACAGCGAACTTTTAACGGTGTACTGGGAATCAACATCGGTAAGAACCTTTCAACACCACTGGAGCGGGCTCATGAGGATTATCAAACCTGTCTGGATGCCGTCTATCCACACGCTGACTACATCACCGTAAATATTTCATCACCCAACACTCCGGGACTGCGCGACCTGCAACTGGGAGACTCTCTGCAAACGCTGCTGCAGGGCATAAAGCGCTCACAACAGGCACTTGCCGATCAACACGGCAGCTACGTGCCGGTCGCTGTAAAAATATCTCCGGATATGGCCGCAGAAGATATCGACAGCTTCTGCGACGCGGCCACTCACAACCACATAGACGGCATTATTGCCGGCAACACTACGCTCACCCGCAACGGTACCGAAGGCTCACGCTACACACAGGAAACCGGCGGGCTCAGTGGCCAGCCTCTAACTGAACGTGCTCGCGCCACCATTGCCAGGCTGGCGCAACGGTTGCAGGGGGAGATTCCGATTATCGGTTGTGGTGGTATCGGCAGCGGAGAAGATGCAGCTGCCCATCTGCAGGCCGGCGCTGATCTGGTTCAGGTTTACACCGGATTTATCTATCACGGTCCCGCGCTGATCAACGATATCCGCAAAGCGACAGGCACGGTCAATTCCAACACGGACTAACAAGAGAACGTCAATGGCTGACTACGATATTTTCAACGGTGATGCAGACGGCATTTGCGCTTTGCTGCAGTTGCGCCTGGCAGAACCCCGTGATGCCACGCTCATCACCGGTGTAAAACGGGATATCAGCCTGCTGGGCAAGGTCAGCGCAGCAAGCGGTGACCGCCTCACGGTGCTCGATATCTCGATGGATAAAAACAACGACGCACTGGTTGCCGCACTCGAAAAGGGAGCCCGGGTTCAATATTTCGATCACCACTTTCCCGGTGAAATACCCGATCACAACAACCTGAGCGCAACCATCGACACCGATGCCGAAATATGCACCGGACTGCTGGTCAATAAACACCTGAAAGATCAGTTTACCGGCTGGGCAGTCACTGCAGCATACGGCGACAATCTTCATCGCGCTGCCTCCCAGGCAGCGACACCGCTGCAGCTAAACGATGCGCAACTTGCACAACTCGAAGAACTGGGCACGCTGTTGAACTACAACGGTTACGGGGCGAGCGTCAGCGATCTTTTCTTTGCGCCCGATCAGTTATTTAAAAAGCTGCTGCCTTATCCTGACCCGTTTGATTTCATTGCCTCAGACGATACCTTCACCACACTCAAAGAAGGTTATGCCAGTGACATGGCCCAGGCAAAAGCCATTGCACCCACACTGGCTACTGCTGACTGCGCCATGTTTATTTTTCCACAACACAGCTGGTCACGCCGGGTGGGTGGTGTGTACGGTAACGAACTTGCCCGACACTACCCGGACCGCGCTCACGCACTGCTCAGTGAAATAGAACACGATGTATTCCAGGTCAGCGTGCGCGCGCCTGTTAACCGCCGCGAAGGTGCCGATGAACTTTGTCGTCAGTTTCCAAGCGGTGGCGGACGCAAGGCCGCCGCAGGCATCAATAACCTGCCACGCAGCGACATAGAAAAATTTCAAATCGCCTTTGAGGCACAATTTACCAGCTAACGAACTATCCGGCTTGCGTTAACGGTGACGCAAGCCGCAATGCCTCACCCAGCTTTAACAGCGCATCAATATCGACTTTGAGCTGCTTACCTGTGTCGTGTGGTTGTCTCGGACGCTTGTGTATTAACAGCGACCCCACAACCTCAAGCGATAACGGATCAATCCCGTTGAGATACTCACGCACCTGTGTCACCAGTTGCTTTCTGACTGCGGCATGATCGTCCGCCACTACATGTATCACTCTGGCAAAGGCATCATCTTCGGGAAACAGGACAGGGTCGCTGTGCAGAACATACTCCGCCGCTTCAGGTACCCGCAGTGGACGGGCGCAAAAGCCCGCAACCGGCGTCTGAAACTGTAATACGGTTATTGTGTATACCTGCTGATTTCTCTTGCGAATCACCCGGTTCACAGTAAACTTCCGCCGCTGTTTTGATACAGCCTCAAACTGCTCCATTTGCTGACCGTTGTACTCTCCGCAGTAGTAACGTGAAGTCATCAAGCCCGCAAGCAACTGTGAATCTGAATAAACATCACTATCAAAACCATTTCTGCCGCGATCTTCAAAACCCAGGTTCCGATAAAAACGCTTTACCCTGAACGGCACACTGATGGTATTGGACGCACCGTACAGCACGATCGCAATAAAGAGTGTGATCCATAAATAATCGGCATATTGTTCAAACATGATTTGCGCCGGCTATGCCTGTAAGACTTGAACGTGTGCTGCGGCACTACGACCCAGTGCATCAAGGTTGTAACCCCCTTCAAGCATGCTCACGATACGACCACCGGCGTGTTCTGCTGCTATCACTTTCAACTCACTGGTGATCCAGGCGAAGTCATCCTCCAGCAGATTCAAACCACCCAGCGGGTCTTCTGCATGAGCATCAAAGCCGGCGCTGATGAGTATCATGTCCGGCTGGAACGCTGTTAGCGCCGGCAGACAATCACTTTTCATTTTCTGCCTGAAAACATCCCCATCGCTGCCACCGGGTAGCGGTATATTAATTTTTCGACCGGGCACATTGCTACCGAATTTGCCGGGGTACAAAGGATGCTGGAATGAGGAGCAGAAAAATATTTGCTCATCATCACCGATAAGATCTTCAGTACCGTTGCCATGGTGGACGTCGAAATCAATAATCGCCACTTTCTCGATGCCATCCAGCTGCAAAGCATGCCTGGCGGCGATAGCAATGCTGCCGAAAAAACAAAAGCCCATCGCCTCATTGCGCTCGGCATGATGTCCAGGTGGTCTGACACAGCAGAAAACTGCTTCGTGCTCGCCCTTGTGTACCATGTCAACGGCGCTGATGCCGGCACCCGCAGCCAGCAGCGCTGCCCGTAATGAATGTGCGTTCATGGCGGTGTCTGCATCGAGTTGCACCACACTGCCACCACCTGACGGCGCAGTGCTGAACACGCGATCGATATAATCCGCCGGGTGGGCCAATAACAAATGATCGCGGGTAGCCTCGGTTGCCTCATAACGCGGCATCTGTGCAAACAGCCCTTCGGATTCCAGTTTGCCCAGCACCGCCCCGATTCGTGCCGGCTGCTCCGGATGCCCCGGCGTCATTTCGTGTTTTACACAATCTTCATGCGTAATCAGTGCAGTATTGGACATAAATGAAAACCCTGAACCGGTGGTAGTTTGGCTGCGGGAAGTCTGCGGGATTCGACAGGATTTGTCATCCACGCACTCAAGCGTGCTGCAAACCGGGTTGACACACTACTTAACTCGGGCCAGTTAGCGGATGCCGCCAGCTATAGCGCGGTCAATGCGGTTGAAAAACAAGCACATTCAGGGGTGGATTTCGTCCACAATGCGCGTGCGCAATAGTTTTTCTACGCACTGTTAGCCCCGGACGGACGGGAGCGATACAATACGCCCCCCTCGCCTATCACTGAGCCCGACATGTGGTTTAAAGCAGCATCTGTATTTCAGTTTCTCGACGACTTCACCACCACAGCCGAGGAACTTGAAACCGCGCTTGCGCCAAAGGCCTATGAACCGGTCAACCGGAGGCAGTTACTCAGCTATGGCTGGGCACCACCGATGGGTGACGACAACGAGCAACTGGTTCATTCCGCCAGCGGTTTTATGCTGCTGAAGGCGCGCCGGGAAGAGAGGATTCTGCCATCGAGTGTTATTGCCGAACATATGGCCGAGCGCATACAAAAACTCGAAAAAACGCTGGAACGCAAGGTGCGGGGCAAGGAAAAACTGGAAATACGCGACAACGTTGTGATGGAACTGACACCACAGGCATTCACCAAATCATCCTATGAGCAGGTGCTGATACTGCCGCAACAGGGCCTGCTGGTCATCGACAATGCCAGTGCGAAAAAAGTCGATCAGTGCACTGCATTGCTGAGAGACTCGATCGGTTCTCTGCCCATCGCACCGGTACAAACCGAAATAGGTCAGGCAGGCCTGTTTACGCGCTGGCTGAAAGGGACGAGAGAACTGCCAAAGGATCTTTTAATGGGTGACGAATGCGTGTTACAGGATGAAGACAACATTGCCGGCACCGTTCGCTGCAACAAGCAGGATCTCACCAGCGATGAAATCAGAGCACTGTCCACCACCGGAAAGCATGTGCAGAAACTCGGGCTGACACTTAACGAAACGGTCAATTTCGTGTTGGATGATGAATTCGTCTTCAGCAAAATAAAATTTGTCGATACCTCTCCGGATGACGGCTCAGACGTCGCAGACCTGGACCCGCGCGCCATTTTTGACAACAACTTCTCACTGATGGCACTGGAATTTTCAACACTGTTTCCCAGGATGATCGAGATTTTCGGCGGCTATAAACCCTCAACAGACTTATGACGATAAAACGCTAAAGTTGCAAGCGAACACGCACTGATGACCATAGAGACAGCAGACGTTAAACAACTGCTTATCATTGCCAACACGCCTTCACCGAATACACAGACACTCGCAAACGCTGTGCTGAAAGGTGCGCAACACCCCGACCTGGACAATGTGCAGGCCAGACTGCAATCACCGTTTGATACCAGTGCGCGCGATGTCCGCCACGCCGATGGCATTATTCTGGGAACTACCGAAAATTTCGGCTATATGAGTGGCGCGTTAAAAGACTTTTTCGATCGGATCTATTATGAAGTTCTGGAGGAAAAGCAGGGCACGCCATACGCGCTGTACGTAAGAGCTGGCCTCGACGGCAGCGGTACCATCACCGCTGTACAAAGAATTGTCACAGGGTTGAGATGGAAAGCACTTCGCGAACCGTTACTGTGTCATGGAGAATTTCAACCCTCGTTTGCCAGTCAACTGGAAGAACTCGGCTTACTCGTGGCGGCGAGCCTCGATGCCGGTATCGCGTAGTTAATTATGATTACCAGAGGCGCTCAAACACACTGCAGCGCGTTGTGACGATGAAACGACACCGAGGTAGTGTAAAATACGTTTCTATTTCTTCCCTGCTTCCGGATCGCCGCTCATGAAGAACACTTTGCGTTGTTTTTTTGTAGTGAGTATTGTCGCACTGGCCACTGCCTGCGCAACATTCGAAGAACCATTGGTGAATCCAGAACTCGACCAGGCTGACACCGGGGAAGATGCCGTGCGGCAGAAGTCCGGACGTTTGCTGATTCCCGAAACACCAACTGACACCAATCAACCAGAGACAGCACTTGAGCCGGCCACACCGGACACCACCGGCATAGCAACAGATACACAACGTTTACCGATTCCCGGTGTTGGACTGCAAGGTGCTTCTCCCACAGCGGCAAACGCGCCGGGCGGCGATCCCAACCCGCCTTCATTGCCGGGAACAGAGCCCGTCGCGCCGTCGCTTGTCGCCGGAAACTTCCCGCAACCCGGCGTTAACGAGCCATCGGCCACTGGAGGGAGTAGTACGCTACCGGCCCCTGGTAAACCCCACTATAGAAACGACAATATCGCTGTCGTAACCTGGCGCGCTGAACGCGGCCATATCCCGTCTCAGCTATTGCTCGGCCGTGCCTATGCCAGAGGAGATGGCGTAGTGAAAGATATGGAACAGGCTCGGCTTTGGCTGGAACTGGCATCCATGCAAAATGATAAGAGCGCCCAGTATGAACTGGGGCTGCTGTATTTCATCGGTGCCGGTGTAGACCAGAATTATCTCAATGCCCGCGAGTGGTGGCTGGAAGCGGCAATCAATGGCAATGACAAAGCTCAGCAGAAACTCGGCTACATGTACAGCGAGGGAATCGGCGTAGAGCGGGACTATCAGCAGGCAAAGAGCTGGTATATGAAATCTGCCAGCCTGGGCAATGCCGAAGCACAAACGCTTCTCGGCTCGTTATTTCACGAAGGTAACCGAATCCCCCCCGATTATCAGCAGGCGCATAAATACTACCAACTAGCCGCTGAACAGGGACACCCGCATGCACAATATGCGCTGGGTATTCTGCACCATGACGGTCTCGGTACCGAACAGGACTACGTTAAGTGCGCCGCATGGGTGGATGTCGCGTTAGCCAATGAATACAGCGATGAACTGGGTGCAAGAGAATTGTGCCGCAGCCAATTGGATGAACAGGCCAATGCTGCGGCCGACGCGTTGGCTGAGTTGTGGAAATCACAATATTTGCTCAACTGATTTTTCTACAGGCACATTGACGCTGTTACAGAAGACGACTGATAACTGCGAATCAGTCTTGTTCCTGACTTCACCACAGGCAAATAAACCGCAGCCAATAATTAAGTGAGTAAAGTTCTGTCCGTTGTTTATGAATACATTCCAGAGTGTTCGATACTCAAACGTCATCGGGACGTTCACTTACCAATACCGCAAAATTTTTAAAACCTGTTCGCAAGTTAATCTAATTTAACGCTAAATTTCGCTGTTTTTTTAAAGATGGCAGCAACCTCGCCGAAAACCAGCAGTCGTTGGATTGTGAAAATCCGAAATCAAGGCAAGGACATGAATAGAGCGTTTGTTCCGGCGTTTGTTTCGACTGCAGGCAGGTTGTGCAAGCTGATCGTTCCGCCGTTCATTGCAGCCGTACTCACAGCCTGTGGTGGTGGCAGCGGAAGTGCACCCGGTCCAGCCGCCGCATTGCCGGTCAGTGGCAACACTCAGTTACTGCAAAGCGATGTCAGCCTGTCTCCGAAGCAAAATTTCTCTCGCGATGATATCCACCATTTTCTCGCACGCACACACTTCAGTGTCGAGCCGGGCAAGACAGCGTTAATAGAGTCCAGAGGGCTTGCTGTTTACCTCGATGAAATGATGGAGTTTACCGCTGCCGGTTCGCAGGACTTCGAACAACACGCTCACAACCTGCTGCTCAATGACGACGATCCGG
>JAHDHK010000342.1:3015-5237 GCA_020631335.1 Chromatiales bacterium | reverse complement strand
GACAGGGCCGCTTTAATATGGCTGTCGTCAAAGTCCGGGTAGCTGACCTCAGGCAGTGCCACCGCACCCCTGGCAAAGAAACGCTCGCGCACAGAACCATCCCAGGCAAGATGACTGAGCACACGGGTGCTACTGGCAGCCTGCTGCAGTATTTCACAGATTCTGGTGAAACGTTGCCGGGTTTGCACAGTTAAGTGTTAAACGCAAAAGAAGGGTGAAAAGAGAATTGTCGACGCATGAGCAGGGTTGACACCGGGGCAGATAAGACAGGCAGGCCCTGAATAAGGAGCATGCAGCGATTTACGCGAGTCGGCTTTGCGTTATCGCAGTCCGGAAAAGATCACCAGTACCAGATGACGGACCAGTTCGTCTGCCATTTCTCCACGCAGGATGCGCTCTTCATCGTCTTTGGCCAGCACGTCTGTTTCATCGTAGGTGTAGTCACGCGCTACAGAGACGGTTTGATTTTTCGGTCGGTTTTCGCTGGTAATTTCAAGCTGACCGGCCTTAACTCCGTCTACAGCGCGTATGGTTTGCAGATCAACCGAGTGCAGTAATTCATATTCGCTCACTTTGCCGGAACTACTGACCGATGCAACGCGACGGGAAATCACTTCGTCTCCTAACACGACGATCGTGTCAGCATCTTCACGCACCGTGGCGAATCGCACCTGCTGTGCAGTCAGTGCATTGCGCAGCGGTTGCAGCACGCTGACGCTGCCTTTTTCTTCGAGAAACAGTTGTCCAACCAGCTCACTACCGAATTGCTGGCTGCCGCGCAGATTAAATCCGCAACCGGCCAGACTAATACTAAGCAACACAATGAGCAGGCGTCGGTTAATCATGAGGCAACAACGTTGACCAGTTTTTCGGGTACCACGATCACTTTGCGGATAGTCTTGCCTTCAACGTGGCGTTGCACATGCTCATCTGCAAGCGCCAGTGCTTCACATTCTTCTTTGCTGCAACCACTGGCCACGGTAATTTTGCTTCGCAGTTTACCATTCACCTGTACCACCAGTTCCAGTTCGCTTTTCACCAGCGCCTGCTCATCGAGTACCGGCCACAACTCATCGACGATGGCATTCTCCCGGCCCAGGCCGTACCACAACGAATGACACACATGCGGGATAACCGGTGACAACATCAACACAGCAGACTCCAGTGCTTCATGCACAATTGCCCGATCAGCTTCAGTGTCGACCTGATAGCGGTTCACTTCGTTTAATAATTCCATGATCGCCGCGAGCGCTGTGTTAAACGTATAACGACGCTGCATATCATCGGTGACCTTGCGAATGGTCTCGTGAGTTTTACGTCGCAAAGCACTTTGCTTGTCGCTGAAGGTATCAGCGATATCCGCCAGACTGGCAGACACTTGCACACCGTCACCGGCATGCTTATGAATGGTTTTCCAGAGTCGTTTGATAAAACGGTTGGCCCCTTCAACACCTGCATCACTCCATTCAAGTGACTGGTCCGGTGGCGAGGCAAACATCGAAAAGAAGCGTACGGTGTCGGCACCGTATTGATCGATAAGGGCCTGCGGGTCAACACCGTTGCCCTTCGACTTGGACATTTTTTCCATTCCACCGACGGATACGTGCGATCCATCGGTACGGCGCGAAGCAGAGACGACTTTGCCTTTGTCGTCTTTTTGCACGTCGACTTCCGCCGGCGTAACGTATTCCTTACGGCCGCGATCGTCTTCGGTGAAGTATGTTTCGGCGACGACCATGCCCTGAGTCAGCAACCGGTTGAACGGTTCATCCGAGGTGACCAGCCCCACATCTCTCATCAGCTTGTGGAAAAACCGTGCATACAACAAGTGCAGTACAGCGTGCTCTATACCACCGATATATTGATCTACCGGCAGCCAGTAGTTTGCCCTTTCATCCAGCATGGAGTCGGCATCAACACAGCAATAGCGAGCGTAATACCAAGACGACTCAAAGAAAGTATCGAACGTATCGGTTTCACGGGTGCCGGGCTGATCGGTGCCGGGAAACGTGGTTTCGTAGAAGTCCGGATCGGATTTTATCGGCGAGTTCACGCCTGAAAATTCTACGTCTTCAGGGAGGACTACCGGCAGGTCCTGACCCTGTACCGGTTTCATGTCACCGTCTTTATCGTAGATCACCGGAATCGGACAACCCCAGTATCGCTGTCGTGACACACCCCAGTCACGCAAGCGGTAGTTCACTTTTTTATCACCGTTAGCC
>JAHDHK010000342.1:0-3005 GCA_020631335.1 Chromatiales bacterium | reverse complement strand
TTACTTTCCGCTGACCGATGTTATCTGCTTCAAACTTGCTGCAGATTGCATCCACTGCTTCGGCAAAGGCGAGACCGTCAAACGCATCGGAGTTACACAGCCGTCCATGGGCGACCATCGCACCTTCGGAAATATCTGCCGGCTGATCATTTTTGTCACAGATAACCACACGTTTTTCGATGCCATACTTTTCGGCGAATTCCCAGTCGCGCTGGTCGTGTGCGGGCACCGCCATCACAGCCCCGGTGCCGTATCCCATCAATACAAAGTTGGCCACCCAGACTTGTATCCTGTCCCCGGTAAGCGGATGGATGAGATGCACACCCAGTGGCATGCCTTTCTTTTCCATCGTTTCCATATTGGCTTCGGAAGTGTCGGTGACTTTGCACTCTTCAAGGAATGCCGCTATTTCAGCATTGTCTGCCGCTACTTTTTTTGCCAGCGGGTGTTCAGCGGCAACCGCTGCATAGGTCACACCGTAAATGGTATCGGGGCGGGTGGTATAGACTGCAAGCCTGCTGCCGTCTTCGACGTTAAACTCAAACTCCAGCCCTTCAGAGCGCCCGATCCAGTTCCGCTGCATGGTGCGAACCGAGTCCGGCCAGCCATCCAGTTTGTCTATGTCGTTTAGCAGCTCTTCCGCGTAATCGGTAATACGTATGAACCACTGTGGAATTTCACGCCGCTCGACCAGTGCACCGGAGCGCCAGCCACGTCCGTCAACCACCTGTTCATTAGCGAGTACAGTTTGCTCTTCCGGATCCCAGTTAACGACGGCCATTTTTTTATACGCCAGACCCTTCTCGATGAGTTGGGTAAAAAACCATTGTTCCCAGCGGTAATATTCCGGCGTGCAGGTGGCCAGTTCACGAGACCAGTCATAGGCAAAGCCGAGGCTTTGCAACTGCTCTTTCATATAGGTGATGTTTTCATAGGTCCAGGCAGCTGCCGGGACTTTGTTTTTGATTGCTGCGTTTTCGGCCGGCAAACCAAATGCATCCCATCCCATTGGCTGCAATACGTTTTTGCCGAGCATGCGCTGAAATCGGGAGATGACGTCTCCGATGCTGTAGTTGCGTACATGCCCCATGTGTAGTTTGCCGCTGGGGTACGGAAACATGGAGAGGCAATAATATTTTTCGCGCGATGGATCTTCCGTCACTTCAAAGCAACGGTTGTCGTTCCAGTACGACTGCGCAGTTTTTTCGACTGCGGCGTTGTCATAGACTTCTTGCATGCGTGATTCGGACTTTACGGTGTGCGATGGTTCAAATGAGTAGCGATGCCCGGGAAGACCACCAACATAAATTGATTCTTTCCAGCCGTCCTATGATACAGCAATAGCTGCTAAATGCATGAAGCGCAACTTGTGAAGGATTATGAACAGGAAAAACGGACAAAAATGTCGAAAATCACAGGGACGCCGTCAGAACTCTGTCAGTGACTCAACACAGACCAACCCGCCGCACGCTGAAACCGCAGCGATGTTGCCGCACAGGCTCACGCAGGCTCAGGCAGCCTTGCGCAGATCGTAGAGATAGACGATTTCATCTAACGGATAACTCATGCCGCCGGGCATCAGCGGATCGGGGCTCAGCTCATTCACCAGTGCCTGGCGTTGCAGCGCTGCAGCACGGTAATCGAGAAACGTTCGCGGATCGAATAAGGGGTTGTTATCGTCATCCTTGCGATAGAGCGTTACATAGCACGCCGACGGTACCGCACCCTGCGCAATGCTGGAGTGGAGTTTTGATTCAAGCAACAATTCGTCACACACCAAATGGCCGAATTGCGCCTCGGTAAGCCGCTCATCAAAAAAAGAATCAATCAGCTTGCTTCGCCCGGCCTCGCAGAGTTGATATTCATCGGCCAGAATCGCCAGATTTTGTACCGCGTAGCGGTCAGATGACTGCACCGAGTAGGCAACCAGGCGTTGCAGCCCGTCAACCATGCCATCAGGCAGCACACCCGGATTGCGGCGATGCTTTTGAATTTCACGCACCAGCTTAAGCAACAGGGGCAACACAACTTTACCGCGTACACGACAAGACCAGTAGATGCGCACACCACTGTGCTTCCACCAGCCGTTCATGACATCAGGGTCGTGAATACCTTCCTCCTGGCTGATGGCGGTATCGATCAGTTTGATAACGATACCTGACAGCGTATACGGCTCGTCAGTGGCTGTGGCGCGCAGCGTCATCTCGGTAAAACGATCGTAGTTGTACTGTTGCTGCGGCAGGGTAAGGGCTTCACACGCAAGCGTTGCCTGCGCTTTTTCCGCAGCTGCCACACTGGACTCTGCATCGGTGAGCTCGGACACCATCGCCGCAAGCGGGCCACCGAAACGGTTTTTAATTTTGTTCAATGACTGATCGTAACCTGCAACGGGGCGCGATCCGTCTTCGACCACATCGTGCAGAATCGCAACCGTTGCCATCGACGGCTCCAGTGACTCCCCGAAAAGCTGCTCTGCCATTGCAGCAATGCGCAGCGAATGACCTATCATGGTGGCGGCTGACTTGCGTCGGCCCTTCTCCAGATATTGCATCATCTCCAGTGCAGCAAGGTGCACTGTTTCAAGCGAATTGTAGTTATCTGAAGCGTTAAACAGTTCGACCAATGGCAGATTGTTATGTACATCCTGCACGGCTTTACCGCGTCTGCCTACCAGTCGTCTGCGTTTGGCAGGATCATCAAGCACATCGCCTACCACCATCATCAGGGTCTGTTCTAACGGCTCGATCAGCGCACCATAGTCAACTCCCTTTAAGTCCAGCGCAGCTCTGGTTCGGTGGTAGTACAAGTCGAGGTAGAGTCGTTCGGGAAAGGGCCCGGTGCAGTCGATTCCATGTGCCAGCATCTCCTGTTGCTTGGACTCAGACAGATTGCTCAACACCTCGTCACCCGCCGCTCTGGCCACCAGCCTCAAGGTCGAAGACTCTATCGCTGCGATAACGTTGGCATGTGCCCGCGGGAGTTTTAGCGCGTGACACTGCCCCTGC
>JAHDHK010000033.1 GCA_020631335.1 Chromatiales bacterium | reverse complement strand
GTCGCTATTCGTAATTCAAACGATGCGATTTCACTATCCCAGGTTGCTGAAGGCGGACTACAGGAAGTCAGCGCTATGCTGCAAAGAATGCGGGAGCTAGCTGTGCAATCCGCAAACGGCACAAACGGTACCACTGATCGTGCAAACCTGAATGCAGAGTTCGTAGCACTTGATGCAGAAATTACCCGTATAAGCACCGCGACAAAATTCAACGGTCTGGAAATACTCGGGGCAGACGCCGGCACATTTACTTTTCAGGTCGGTGCTAATAACGGTGATACGCTGGCAGTGACCACCGCTGCGATCTCAGCAACAGCATTAACCATTGATACACTGACCAATGCACAGGCGGCGATGGACGGAATTGATACAGCAATAGACACGATCACCACTGATCGCGCCACCTACGGTGCGGCACAGAGTATATTTTCGAGTACCATTAATAACTTGCAGATCGGTTCAGAAAACCAGGCTGCTGCACGCGCCAGAATCATGGATGCAGACTTTGCCCTGGAAACGACCAGTTTAACTCGTGCACAGATTCTGAGTCAGGCAGGGACATCAATGATCTCCCAGGCCAATGCGTTACCGCAACAAGTGTTGTCCCTGTTAGGTTAATTGCACCGCTAATCAGTAATCTATGAGTTAAATCTCACCCGGTAATACCAATCAAACGGGGCGGGTACACTTCACCCGCTCCGGAACTCACCACTCACGTACATACAATAGCCGGTAGCCCTTTACTACCACTACCGGCCTAACGATTCTCCATCCCCATGAGAACTTATAGCCCGGATTTTTTCCGGGCTTTTTTTTTGTCAGTGCCCAGCCCGGATTTTTGGCGATCAGGTTAGACGGATCTTAAGCGACATTACTGCGACAGAAACCCGTCTTATTCGTGTTTTTTCAAACGCTGCGGAACACGCTGGCAAAGTGTTTTTGAAAAATATTTTTTTGCTCAAAAAACATCGAAAAATCAGGTATAAACGACCGGGTTTCTCATACGACGTATAAAAAATGCGGCTAAAGAGCCGGGCAAACGTGTCGTTACTCCGCTACCTTACTGCATGACAATTTTCCGGCAGTAAGATAACAATAAAAATAAAGGGATTTAATCCCGTCAATAATACATGGAGATGTAGCAGTGGCACAAACTATAAATACCAATATTCCTTCACTCACGGCACAACGTAACCTGTCGAGCACACAAGAACTGATGAACACCTCTCTGGCCCGTTTATCATCAGGCCTTCGTGTTAACAGCGCACGCGATGATGCAGCAGGTCTTGCGATTGCAGAGCGTATGGATGCACAGGTGCGCGGCATGTCTGTAGCGATGAGAAACGCCAACGACGGAATCTCGTTTGCCCAGGTCGCTGAAGGCGGGTATGAAGAAATCGGTAACATGATGCAGCGTATGAGAGAACTGGCCGTTCAGGCTGCCAACGGAACCAATAGTACTTCAGATCTGAATAATCTGGATGCGGAATTCCAGGCACTGAATGAAGAAGTAGAACGAATTGCCGAGGTAACGCAATTCAATGGAAAGTCCATCATAGGCTCCAGTGTGGGTACGTTTACTTTTCAGGTAGGGGCCAACAATACTTCCAATGAAGAACTGACCATTACCACTACTGCCCTGACGGCGATTACCGGCAGCATCGACACGCAGGCCAGCGCTCAATCCAAGATTGACACGCTTGACGATGCGATTGATAGTGTTACCAGCCTGAGAGCACAACTGGGTGCAACACAAAGCCAGTTCTCAAGCGCCATACGTAACCTGCAGGTCGGTATGGAAAACCAGGCTGCTGCAAGAAGCCGTATTGTTGACGCTGATTTTGCGGTAGAGACTTCCAACATGACCCGTGCGTCCATCCTGCAACAGGCTGGGGTTGCCATGGTTGCACAGGCAAACGCGCAACCACAGAATGTGCTGTCGTTGCTGAGATAGATGACAGCCGGGTAAAACAACAACCCGACCAGCCCATCGGAACCGACTGGAACATCCCGTTCCAGTCGGACTTCTTCAGATCTGAATACGCCGTTGATGAAGTGAATTTGAGTGTTTTCTACGGCAGAATGCAGTTAATACAAAAATAAATAATATTTTTTTTCTCCGAAATAATTTTATTGATTGAAGTGAATCCGCAAACAACTTAATGTGGTTTGTCAAGTGACGGGTTTAAGGCGGAATTTGCTGTGTCGTTATGGCCATTACTCGCTGCGTGTTTGTTCATTGACACGTTTTGCGAGTGTCCAATAACAAATATTCTATATACGGAGATGTAGAAATGGCACAAACAATCAACACCAATATCCCTTCTCTTACTGCTCAGCGTAATCTGTCCAACACACAGGAGCTGATGAATACTTCTCTGGCCAGATTATCTTCAGGTCTGCGCGTCAACAGTGCCCGGGATGATGCAGCCGGTCTTGCAATCGCCGAGCGTATGGATTCACAAGTACGCGGTATGACCGTAGCCATGAGAAACGCCAACGATGGTATTTCGTTTGCTCAGGTGGCCGAAGGTGGTTACGAAGAAATCGGTAACATGATGCAACGTATGAGAGAACTGGCGGTGCAGGCTGCTAACGGTACCAACAGTACCTCGGACCTTGCCAATCTAGACGCTGAATTCCAGGCATTGAATACTGAAATCGAGCGTATTGCTGAAGTCACCCAGTTCAACGGTGTGTCCATCATTGGTGCAAGCGTTGGTGCGTTTACTTTCCAGGTTGGTGCAAACAACACCACCAACGAACAGCTCACCATCACCACCACAGCGCTGACAGCAATCACTGGTAGCATTGATACTTCAACAAACGCAAGAGATGCCATTGATACGCTGGACACAGCGATAGACAGTGTTACAAGCCTTCGAGCGGAACTGGGTGCAACACAAAGTCAATTTTCAAGCGCCATTCGCAACCTGCAGGTAGGAATGGAGAATCAGGCAGCTGCAAGAAGCCGAATAGTTGATGCTGACTTTGCCGTAGAAACATCCAATATGACCAGGGCATCGATACTACAACAGGCCGGTGTGTCGATGGTTGCTCAGGCCAACGCGCAACCTCAAAGTGTACTCTCGCTTCTGGGATAGGTCAGGCTCTGACATTTAAGTAGTCGCAGTAAATCACAGCCGGAACTTTGGTTCCGGCTGATTTTTTGTAAGATAACAATATCCTCTTACAGCAATTCATTAAAAATGACTACCTGATCAACGACTTCCGCCCTGCCCTTTGCACTCAGAAAACAATTTGACTGAAGTAGCCAACGTTCAATAACAATGGCTCAGTACAATCGTATTTTGATTCCTGACAGTCAGGTAAACCTGTTTTTATAGTTTCAGCATACCGTTGTCACGCCATAACAATCTACATCATTAAGATCAAACAGGTGCCGGCTGTTCTCAAAGGGTTAATTATTCGTACGGACTCCAGTATAAACTAAAGGCTCGGCAAAATTTACCGCCTTATTCATAGACAAGGATAGTTTGAAACCGCACTGGCAGCGTTGTGCGGTTTAACCAGACGGATTGGAAAATGATTACAGCGGCGGGCATAGGCTCCGGCATCGATGTCGAGTCTATTATCAGTCAGTTAATGCTGATTGAAAGGCAACCTTTGAACGCGCTCGAAGGTAGAAAAGAAGATAACAGCGCTGAAGTCAGTGACGTAGGCAGACTGAGAAGCTCACTTGATAACCTGCAAAAGGTGGTTGAGAAAATAGCTGACCCGGATCAGTTCGGCGCATACACTGCAGAATCTTCAGACGAAGATGTACTGACCGTCACCGCGACCAACGGTCAATTCCCGGAAAATCACAGTATTGAAGTCACCTCACTGGCGACGCATCACCGTGTTATCTCCTCGGCCTATACCAGCGCTGAAGACTCGGTCGGTGTCGGCACCTACAATTTCTCGTCAGGCGATGAGTCGTTTTCTGTCACACTGGACGCTTCCAGTCATTCACTCTTTTCGCTCAGAGATGCAATTAACAGTGCTTCCGATAACACCACCATACAGGCGACCATTCTAAACACCGACGCCGGCAGCCAGTTGGTATTAACGTCAATTGAATCAGGCACCGAGAACTCGATAACCGCACCGGGAAGCTTCACTGAATTGACAGAAGCTAAGGATGCAGAGTTTACAATAAACGGTCTCGCGGTCACCAGCGCGACTAATTCTGTCAGCGATGTTATTTCGGGAATCACGGTAGACCTCGCCGCTGTGGGGACAGCAAACATTGAGTCAACCAGAAACCTGGATGATTTAAAGGGGCTGTTCGAAGAATTTGCCACCGCCTATAACAGCCTGCGTGACACTATATCCAGCCTCAACAACGGAACCCTGCAGGGTGATTCGCTTTTGAGACGAGTTGACAGTTCGCTGAGAAATGAGTTTTTCAAATCCACTGATATAGGTGATGGCAATGAAAAGACGCTGCTTGACCTTGGCTTCAGCGTCAGCAAGACAGGTGTGCTCAGTGTGGACACCGATGAACTGGACGAGGTCATTAACGGCGGGATCAGTCAGCTGATAAGCGCGTTTACCACTGAGGACACCGGAATTGCTGCCAGACTCGATACGACAATCGAGATTTTTACCGAGAGCGGGGGTTTTTTCGATTTACGTGATGATGCTATTGAACAAAGAAACAAACTGATCGATTACCAGATTGAACGGCTTGAATATAGACTGGGCCAAACTGAAAAAAGATATCGTGCTCAGTTTACTGCGATGGACTCAATGGTATCTCAACTTCAGTCCAACGGAAACTATCTCAACCAGGCGCTGGGTTCTCTTCCTTCCTGATAACAGTTTTCATTGTGTGATTTACTCTTTCATACGATAAAAACGATCGCTGACTCAAACACACGTGCCTCTCTCCAGACACCAGTTTATGTAATCAGCACCTATAGAACAGCACATGATGTATCTACAAGTTCCTGAAATCCCGATAATAAGAGAAAAATATAATAAATGGATATATCGATCAACAGCTCACCGACAAATGTCTACGCAGAAGTCGGCAGACGTTCTCAGATTGAAGGAGCATCACCACATAAGTTAATTGAGATTTTATTACAAAATGCAGTTAAACATATAAAGATAGCCAGAGCATCATTTGATAGCGGTGAAGTGGAGCTGCGTGGTAGTTCGCTGGTCAAGGTGACCGAAATAGTCTCTTATCTTCGCGTGAGCCTGGATCTTGATAATGGTGGTGAAATTGCAGCAAATTTGCAAGGACTATACGCTTACATTGAGCAACAGCTGGTAACCGCCCATGCCGATGGTAACTTATCAGTTGTTGATCACGTCAGTGCGATTCTCACCGATTTACTTGATACATGGGTAGAGATGAAGGACCAGTTATGAATACCTATCAGCAGACACTTGATCAGATACTTCAGATGACCCGGACGATGCTCAGGTATGGATCTTCCGCCCAGTGGGAGCTACTGACAGACACAGATGCTAAACGCGCTGAATTAGTCACACAACTTCAGCATATGGAAACCAGCACAGGCCACGACCTGATAGTACAGCAAATACGCTCTCTACAGACTGAAGTCATGCAGCTTGTGCTGGAAGAGCGCAACAGAATTGAACATGAGTACGCAGCAGCGAAAGAAAAATTATCAGCAAGCAGCAGTTATCTCGAGCATATGGAGAGCACACTGACCTGAAAACGGCAGTTAATCTAATCGACTACGGAAAGGTATAATTACCATGGATTTGGCAACAGTTGCGGGAGTATTAGGTGCGTTCGGGGTAATCGCCGGTGCCATTGTCATGGGCGGCAGTGCCGGCATGTTTTTCAATGTGCCGGGGCTTGTTGTCGTGGTCGGCGGGACGCTGGCGGTGACACTGGGACAAATTTCGATTGCTCAGTTTATCGGGTCGTTTAAAGTCGGGCTGGGTGCCTTTTTCCATAAATCCTCAGCGCCAACAGAAATTATTGATGAAGCCATTGACCTTGCGAATACTGCACGAAAAGAAGGCATCCTTGCGCTTGAAGGCAAGGAGATCAACGACCCTTTTCTAAAGAACGGTGTTCAATTTTGTATCGACGGGCAACCTGCGGATGTCGTGCAAAAGATGCTGGCAAAAGATATCAACCTTTCACTAGAACGGCAAATGACCGGCATCAAAATGTTCAAATCAGTGGCAACTGCTGCACCGGCAATGGGCATGATCGGTACACTGATCGGTCTGGTACAAATGCTGGCGAACATGGACGACCCCAAGTCTATCGGACCGGCAATGGCCGTTGCACTACTGACGACGCTATACGGTGCCATCATCGCTAATGCGATCGCAGTGCCGATCGCAGAAAAGCTCAAGGCCATCAGTGAGACTGACAGGATAAACAAGCTGATTATTCTGGAGTCAGTCATGGCACTTCAGGACGGCACTAATCCCCGTGTACTTCAACAACTCCTCGTGACTTACCTGCCTGAGAATATGCGTGAGTCCGTCGGTGGAGAAGAGTCATAAACTGTGTCCTTATCGTAAGAGACCTGCGGAATGAGTGATGAACAGGACGGCCCTCCCCAGGAGGAGGAAGATGACCAGGCCTGGCTGGCTACCTTTGCCGATTTAATGTCATTGTTGATGTGCTTCTTTGTACTGTTGCTCTCCTTTTCAGAGATGGATGTGTTGAAGTACCGCCAAATCGCAGGCTCACTGAGAGCGGCGTTCGGTGTGCAAAAAGAGATTAAAGTGCCTGAACCTCCAAAGGGTACCAGTCACGTCAAGTCTGAGTTTACACCGGGCAAACCCATCCCCTCCCCGATCAAGGTCATGCGTACCCGGAGAAACGAAAATCTGGAACGACGCAAGATGCTGGAGCGAATTAAAAAACAACAGGATCAGAGTTTCAAAAAGCTCAGCAAGGCACTGCAAACCGAAATTGATACCAACCAGATAGACTTACTGAGAATCAACGGGGAAATAGTCGTTCGTATCAAAGAGAGTGAGTCTTTCAGATCGGGCAGTGCTGACCTGCAACCCGGTATCTACCCGATACTCGAACGAATAGCTAAAGCGCTCGAACAGGCTTCCGGTCGCGTCGTAGTTGGCGGACATACCGATGACAGACCGATTTCCACAGCGGCTTATCCGTCGAATTGGGTATTGTCTTCCGCCAGAGCCGCTGCTGTAGTGCATCATCTGGCAAAGTCAGAAGAGCTTCCTACCAGCCAGGTTGAAATACGTGCTTATGCCGACACCCGGCCGATTGTTGATAACAGCACCCCCGAGAACCGGGCGCAGAATCGGCGCGTTGAGATTATTATCAGCCCGAATCATGATGTTGAATCATTTCAACAGGCACCGGAAGAAGAAACGTTGAGCAAAGCTGACAACGAATCGTAATAATATTCTGCCGACAAAGCCCATGGTACAGGATTAGCAGGCTATTAGAGCAGACTTACGGTTAACACACCAAGGCTGCTAAAAATCATCGTAATGAATACTTGCCATGCGCATAGTTCATTACTGCACAGGAGACGTTCGTGACGATCGGTAATGCTGACAGCACCGGCTTCGTATCCATACAGACAGAAGCACTCATTGAGTGTCAGATTCTGGATCGGGAAGCACTGGACGGAGCGCTGGAAAGCTTTGAACGAAACAGCGGATCGATTGGTTTATCTTCAGAGCTTGAATACCATTGGGAGGAATTCACCCCGTCATTGCGAAAAATTCGCGAACAGTCTCCTGAAATAGCCACGTGGATAAAGTTTCAGCAGCAGATGATGACCGAACTGGCTTCACAACTCAATTCTCAAAGAGCGATGCTCTCGGATGCGCAACCGCAATTAGTCTCAATCAGCGCTTCGGGTGTGGAGTTCACCAGCAACCTGCCCTGTGGTGTTGGAGACAACCTGGAGATTATTTTGTCGCTGGGTCGCGGCATGCCGACAATATTATTGATTGGTGTGATAAACAATGCTCGCGCAGCAGATGAATCAGAACAGACACAAGCCACTCGTCAAGTTCTCCAGGTCGAATTCAGCCATATTAGAGAGTCTGATCAGGAAATCCTGATTCGCCACATTCACCGGGCACAGCTCGATCAAATCCGCTCGGCAAGATCGAAAAAAAAAGACACAGGCAAAGTGTTATAGAGAATTTTGGCGCCGTATTCACCAGACACGTGCGATCTGCTTCACGTGCACTAAACGCGAAAGCCGGCATTCATGGATTGGGTGCCGGGCAGCCCGGGTAAAACCGAACAGGCCGGACAAAAAGGGATTAAGAGTAATGACGATATTGAATTTTGACCACACCCCGGAAGCTAATTTTCTCAATATCGTTATCGGTATGCATGACGGGGCAACGGCGCACACCATCGCCAGACAGTGGCCGGGCTATCACTGGCTGATTGTAGAGACCGAAGACCAGCTGCAGCGGTCACAGACACAGTTGGCTGACTATCAGCTTGAACACACCAGCTTGTGCAGTATTGATGAGCTCGAGACTTTCATCAACGATAATTATGCTTCTGTTTTGCTTAATCATTCATGGGTGCTGATTGCCAGCAACGAGATGAATGAACGCTACCAGCAGTTGCACTGGCAGGCTGACACCGCAGTCAGTGCGCGTGCCACTAATATGATTGCGCAGCACGGCATTCGCAAGCATGTCGAAACCGGCCTGAAAAACATTGCCGAAAACAATTTACAGGCACGACACTTTACCAATCACTTACAGGGGAAAGATGTACTGATCTGCGCCGGCGGCCCCTCGCTTGATGCGCAACTGCCATGGATCAGAGCTAACCAGGACAAACTGGTTGTGATCTCTATCTCCCGTGTGGCGCGATTACTGTCAGACAACGGCATTGCCCCGCACTTTATTGTGCTGTGCGATCCTTTCGAATACAACTTTGACGTCTCCGCCGATATGTTTGATATCGATACCCCGGCGGTGCTGTTATACGCGTGGCATGCCTGCCACCTGCTGGTGGGCAACTGGACCGGCCCGAAAGCCTACATGGGGCGCTGCATCCCCGATGTGCTGGAAGACAACGTGATGGCGACAGCGCCAACTGTAACCAATGCTGCATTAAACTTTGCCCTGCTGGGGAATGCCGCACAAATCATTTTTGCCGGTATCGACATGTGCTTCACTTCGGACGGCCAGTCACATTGTTCGGGTAATATGGAAGCCACACTGCCCGCATCGATAAAACATGATGATCTGAAAGTAAAAACGATGAGCGGTCGACAGGCATTTGCCAAGCCCTACCTGGTGCTTGCTGCGAACGCACTCGGGGAGCAAATTGCCCAGGCCCCCTACGATACACCAGTCTACAACCTCAATCCGGATGCACTGGAGATTGAGGGCGTCAGTACAATCGAGGCCGACTCGCTGAAGCTCGGTAACACCCACTTTGACGTAGAATCAGTCATAGCCGACGTCAACCGCTCAGAAGTTATTTCCCTTGAAGACCGTAAACAGGCGCTCAGACAATTCGAGTTCCGTATTGGCAAAATCAAAAAACTCGCACACGAAGCACTGAACAAAGCCAGAAAGATTCCCGGTGATGAGCTGCGCAAGGAAAAACTGTTTTCCCGCCTTTCAAAAAGTGCGAGCAAGATTAAAAGCAATGAACAGACGCGCCATATTTTAACCCGCGCTTTCGGTGAAGAGTTCAGCGCCGCGTTGCGTGGTACCGACCAAAGCGAGATGTCAGTTGATGAGGCCATCAACCGGGTCGTGCGAATACACAGGGGATACTTTAACAGCTGCAAAACTATCGAGGCCATGTGTAAAGATGCACACGAAAGAGTGGCACTGAAGGAGAAGGAACTGGCCGGCTCGATAGACGAAACAGATGTGTCAAAGTGGATCAAGATCGGCATTGCACGACGGGCCGAAACACTTGGTGACCCAGAGCTTCGCGCACGGTGTGCAGAAGCATTCGTCGAGTTTCGAAAGCTCGCACGTGAAATGCGCCTGAAAATTTTTAACAGCAGGGGGCAAAAGGCACCTGAGCTGATGGCGCAGGCCAAACGTGCCTACGACGATCAGGACGTCGATCGTTTATTGATCTTCCTGAAATTCTCCCAAGAGCAATTCGAGGGTGAGGTTAAAACACAATTTGCCCATTGGTTACAGGCAATGATCTACGAATTCAGCGGAGACCTTGAACAGGCCATGCTGCAGCATCTTGCGGTGGTAGAAACCTCCCAGGATGGCCTGGCAGAGTCGGCTTTATTAAGCCTGTTGAAGCTGACCATTAAAACCGGTAAACACGAAGATGCACTGAACGCAGCGCGGGTGCTGGCCGATCTGAATCCCGACCATATCGCACTGCTGAAGCGTACCGAAGGGTTGCTCACGCAGGCCGCGTAAACCCGGCGGGTTCACTTTGCTTGCGTTTAAATAACGAAGTGCCGGCTCTACTGGTTGCCGTATACCGATACCAGTAGCTTGGCTTCCGCTTCTCTTAACCCGTAGGATTCGGTGAGTTCTTCAATTGACAACCCGCTGGATACCGCCTTGATCGCCTCTTCGTGGTTCGAATTGCCACGCGATTGCGTGGCAAAGTGCACGGCGTATTCTGACCGGATGGCCTCCAGGTCGCTGCTGTGCTCACCATAGGCCTCCTCAATAGCCCCCAGCCTCACGGCAAGCGAGTCTATTTTCTGTTCGATTTGTGTGGCCTGGCTGGCCATCTGCCGATGTATTCTCATGACAGCAACGATCAGCAGAACTGCCACCAGCACGACAAGACCGGCGGTGACAAGCAATATGGCTAGATACTCTGGCACACGTAGATACTCGTGATCATGGGTTGATACAGGATTTCATGCCGTGCGGCATGCAATGATGTGGTCATACAAGTATGGCAGGTTCCAGCCAGTTCGCTACTGATCCGGAATCAATCTGTGCAAGAATATCGCTATCTACGTTTGACGCAGCACTCGCAGGACGCACTTCGGCGAGTTGATTCATCAATACTTCATCGGCGGCATGCTGCAAAGGCGTGTGTACATCGGCCGTATCAGCGCAGTATCGCAGCTGCAGACCGGAACGAAGCAGGCTGTCGACCGCGTGACCTATCTGCCGCGTCTGATCAACTTGTGTCAGTAACACAGAATCTACCGCAGACTCGGCAAGACACGCAAAAGTATGATCCAGCAGACTGCCCTGTGAGCACGCCGACACCACCAGACAGTGTTCAGTTTTTCGTTTGCCTCGAATTTGACTGGTAGACTCTCCGAAAGGTAACAGCTTATTCACATCAAAAGCCGGTGTGTCGATCAACACCAGCTTCTTACGCCGCAAACCGCTGAGTACGTGCCGTAATTCTGACGGTGTCTCTGCATGATGCACCGGTATATGCAGGAGCTCGCTGAAAGAACTGAGCAAACCGTCAACGCGCTGCAGTTTTGAACCGCTGCCGGCGCTGACGATGGCAAGTTTGCCTACGGTGTTGTCTCTGAGGAACTGTGCCGCCAGCTTGCATACCGTTGTTGTCTTGCCGGAACCTGCCGGACCATGGAACGCGTATACCCCGCCTTCGGTGGTGAAGTTACCCGGACTGTAGCGCAATTGTTTTTTTATGTTTTTAAGCGTTCGCGTCCATGCGGTGTCCATTCTTTTGACCGGCTTCGCCTGCCTGACCAGCTGCTGCACCAGTGATGATCCAAGCCCCAGTCCCATCAGCCTGCCGGCCAGAGTAATCTCGGCCCATTGTGCCCCGGGTGCGCTGCTTCCGGTTGCAGCCAGCCCCTGTACCGCACCCTGAAGATCAGATATCTCCTGTCGAAGCTGTGCTTCACGCAAATCAAGCTGCCGCTCCGCCATTGCCGATGACGGCGCTTCAACGCGATTATCGGCAGCGGCAGACCTGACCGTTTTCTTCTTCCGCCCCTTGCGAGCCGATACCGTTGAAGATGCGACCGGTTCAGCCGGTTCACTGACTGTATTATCAGCCTGCAGCTCATCGAGATTATCGGTGGCCACAATCTCAATGCCATCGGCAGTGGTTTTATTCGAAATAATTATCGCATCGCGACCAAACGCCTCACGCACGTTTTGCATTGCCTGGTGAGCGTTTTCGGCAGTAAATTTTCTAATAGCCATTATTTGTTAATCTCCTTATTGCCCGCCGAGTCCGGCCCGCATGTTATTTTTACCCGACAGTTGTGTAACTGGCAGTTGCAACTGCTGCATTACGCCGCGACATTTTCAGCCTCAAGCGCATTTGCGTTTCCGATATTGGCAATCACTCTGACCTGACGACTTTCCGCTATTTCAGGGTAGGACATCACCTTCAGCGACGGTATGCTGTAGCGCACCATTCTGGACAGCCATGGCCTGACCTCGGGAGAAACCAGTAACACTGCGGCACTGCCGGTGGCTTTCTGCGCCTCTGCACTTTGCGCCAGAGAGCGGTAGAAACGCTCCGCAAGCCCGGGCTCCATACCCAGCCCTGCCATACCTGAAGCGTTATCGGTGCTGTTAAGTGATTGCAACCAGATTTGTTCAAGCTGATTGTCTACCGTAATCACATCTATCGTAGGTGAATTACCAGCCACACTATGGGTAATCAGTTTTCGAAGTGCCACCCGCACGTTGTTGGTAAGTACTTCGGCGTCTGTCTGTTCCGGTGCGCGCTCTGCCAGCACCTCAGCAATGCCGCGCATGTCTTTAATGGGAACACCGTCATTTAACAGGTTCTGCAGCACCCGGACGAGCGTTGCCAGCGGAATGGCTTTGGGCACGAGATCTTCAGCCAGTTTCGGCGAAACACCCGCCAATCGGTCCAGCCAATGCTGAACTTCATCGTGCCCCAGTAATTCTCCGGCACAATTAGTCAGCACCTTGCTCAGGTGGGTCGCGACAACGGTACTCGCATCAACGACCGTGTATCCCATCGATAACGCACGTTCCTGATGCGATGGCTCTATCCAGATAGCTTCCATCCCGAACGCCGGATCCTCTGCACGTATACCCTGAATTGTGCCGCTGACACCACCTGGGTCCAGTGCCATCTCACGATCAGGGTAGATCACGGCCTCACCTTCGAGTATGCCGTGCACATAGATCTTGTACTGGCCGGGCTCCAGATTGAGGTTGTCCTTCACATGCACCGGATGAATAAGAAATCCGAACTCTTCGGTAAGCTTACGTCGCACCCCTCTGATGCGATCCAGCAAGGTGCCGCCACGCGATTCATCCACCAGTGGAATCAATTGAAAGCCTACTTCCAGACTGAGGATGTCACCGGCTGACACATCATTCCAGCTCAGTTCTTTATCACGGCTTTTGTCTGCTTCGGCAGAAGTGTCGGCCGTTATATTGTTATCACCGGTAACCTGGTTACCGAACTTGATGTACAAACCCAGCAGTGCCGCGATGCCCAGAAACATCAGGTTCGGCATACCCGGTACAAGCCCGAGACATCCAATCAGGCCGGCAGCAGTGGCCATCGCACGCTTGTCCATAGAAATCTGCTGCAACACCTGTTCACTCATGTCCTGCTCGCCGGAGGCTCTGGTCACAATCAGTGCTGTTGCAATAGACAATAACAACGACGGGACCTGCGCTGCCAGACCATCACCAATGGTCAGCAGCGAATAATTGGTCGCCGCTTCACCGAAGCTCAGACCGTGCTGCCCTACTCCAATAGCCAGACCGCCGATAATGTTGATTAACAGAATCAGCACCCCGGCAATAGCATCACCACGGACAAACTTACTGGCACCATCCATAGAGCCATAGAAGTCAGCTTCGTGGGTAATTTCCTCCCGTCGTCTGCGCGCCTCTTCCTGATCAATCGCACCGGCATTAAGATCGGCATCTATCGCCATCTGCTTGCCGGGCATCGCATCGAGTGTGAAACGCGCGGTCACTTCTGATACACGGCCGGCACCTTTGGTGACCACCACAAAGTTGATAATGACAAGGATAGAAAATACCACCAGCCCGACGGTGTAGTTGCCACCAGTGACGAAATTACCGAAACTCTCGATTACAGCCCCTGCCGAAGCCGTACCTGTGTGTCCGTTCTGCAGTACCACACGAGTCGATGCTATGTTGAGTGCGAGCCGCAACATGGTGGCTATCAGCAATACCGTTGGAAAGGCGGCAAAACTCAGTGGCTTCGGGGTATATACGGTGACCAGTAACACCACCAGCGCGAAAAAGATATTAAACGTAAACAGGATATCCAGTCCTACCGCAGGAATCGGCAGAATCAACATAGCCAGCATGATGATTATCAGCAGCGGCGGTCCAAGAGAAGGACGGTCGTTGTCCGACATACCGCTGAATAATTGCTGCAACATGCCCATCAGTGTTTACTCCCTGTGTCAGACCTGAATCCAGGTACGGTGGCAAACTCAGGGTATACAGGCTCGGCTGCATCACCATTCCTGAAATCACGCAACTGGAATACATAGGCCAGTACCTGCGCGATGACGTTATAGAGATCAACCGGTATCTCATGTTCCATTTTAACGTTATGATATAGTGATCGCGCCAGCATCACGTTGCGAAACAACGGCACATCATTCTGTCGTGCAATTTCACGAATACTCATTGCCATATGATCTACCCCTTTGGCAACGACAACCGGTGCTTTATCGCCTTCCACGTCATATTTAAGCGCCCCTGAATAGTGAGTTGGATTAATAATAACCACATCGCTGTTCCCGACTTCGCTCAGCATTTTCCGATTTGCGGTTTCCTGCTGCATCTGTCTGATCTTACTGCGCACCTCCGGGTTACCATCAGACTCTTTTGACTCCTCCTTCATTTCCTGACGTGTCATACGCAGTTTGCGAATATGATCCCACTTGACATATGGCACATCGATCGCAGCAACCAGAAGCGTCGTGGCAGAGAGAGTTGCAAACACCACGACAATCATTGACAACGCCGTTGTAACCGCATGTCCCGCCGGCAGCGCACCCAGAAGTAAATAACGCTCTTTCAGCAGGTAGAACAACCAGACCGCCACTGCCAGAAGTAACAGCACTTTCAGCATGGACTTGACGAGCTCCATCAACCCCTGCAGACCGAACATTCTTTTAAAACCACTTAACGGGTTGATACGGGAGAATTTAGGGGCGAAAGAATCTCTTGAGAAAGAAAACCCTCCCACCAGCACCGGGCCGATAACACTCGCGCAGGTCATAATGAAAAATACGGGTACCAGTAGCACCAGCGCCGACAGTATGGCACTGGTAAGTTCAGCTACCGGTGCGGCAATGTCGAAAACGAGTTTTCTGTCGAGCTGAAGATTACTTTTGATCTGGCTGAGCACCGTTGTTCCGGCAGAACCGCCGAACAGATACATCAGCGCAGACGCGGTGAGCAACATGACTGTGGTATTAAGCTCTCGCGAACGCGCTACCTGCCCTTTCTTTCGCGCTTCTGCCAGTTTCTTCGGTGTGGGGTCTAGCGACCGTTCTTCTGAAGTATCGTTACCATCAGCCATCTAACGCACCTCCAGAAACAACCGTACCGACTCAAACCCGAGCAAAGTCAATGTCTGGAAAATTGCCGCCACAGAGGGAAGTGTTAATAGAATAATAATAAAACCAACCATCATCGTGATGGGTAAGCCAATCGAAAATATATTCAGCTGTGGCGCAGACCGGGTCATTATGCCCAGAATAAGATTAACAGTCAGTAAGGCAGCCAGTGCTGGTAGTGCTACCTGTAATGCACCGGTAAATAGTATCCCCGACCAGTGAACGACATGCCAAAGCATATTACTGGTTACCATCACACCGACAGGCAACACTGTAAAACTCTCAGCCAGTAGCTGAAGGAGTGCATGGTGACCGTCAAAGGCAAGAAATAGCAGCGTGACGAATATGGTGTAAAACTGACTGATGATAGGCACTTGTATACCGTTTGACGGATCGTTCATGAGCGCATATCCAAGTCCCATTGTGGTAGCCAGACTCTCACCGGCAACAACAATGGCGTTAAACACCAGTTGAATGATAAACCCGATAGCAATACCAATTAACAGCTGATTGACCACGGTAAGCAGCCATGTGGCACTAAACGGTGGAATGACGGGTATATTTGCGGTAGCCGGGGCAATTACCATTGTCAACACGACACATAAACCGATTTTGACTCTGGCAGGGAGACGATTGTCACCCAGCACCGGTGCCGACAGCAGCAAACCACTGATGCGCAGAAATGGCCAGAACAGCTGGTTCATTCCGTTCATCAATACTGTCAATTGAGCTTCGGTAATTAGAATCACTAATTATCCCGGTTCTAATAGTGCAATCGCATTTAACCCAGAGTCGCTGGTATGACGTCTTCAAACAACCGCGTCGTATATTCAAGCAACATCGTGAGAATCCATGGACCGGTCAGATACAATGCCGCAACCAGTGCCAGTAACTTGGGGATAAAGCTCAGTGTGACTTCGTTGATCTGAGTAGCAGCCTGAAACAAGCCAACCAGTAACCCGACAGCCAGCGCGGACATTAGCAGCGGTGCTGCAATACCCACGGTAATCATCAGTGCTTCATTCCCAAGTGTTATGACTGTATCTGTATCCATCTTTAAATCCATTTTCCGGACGGGATTAATTCACAGATTGTGCCTTGAATGTGAAATGCAGCAGAGTTTTTTACTAAGGGAAATAGAAACTACCGGCAAGTGTACCCAGCACCAGTCTCCATCCATCTACCAGTACAAAAAGCATGAGCTTAAACGGCAGTGAGACGATAAGCGGCGATAACATCATCATCCCCATTGACATCAGCACACTGGCCACAACCAGATCTATAATCAAAAAAGGGATAAACAGCAAAAAGGCAATCTGAAACGCAGTTTTCAGTTCACTGGTAATAAAGGACGGCACCAGGATATGAAACGGTATTTCCTGCAGGGTTGGCGTCGCCTGCGTCCGGCTGATCTCCAGAAAAAGCTCGATATCAGTTTCTCTGGTCTGATTCAACATGAACTCTCTTAATGGCACTGATGCCTTCTGCAACGCCTCTTCAATTTGCATAGCACCTTCAAGCCATGGTGCAACGGCGCTTGAGTACATGATAGAAAACACTGGTTGCATAACGAAAAGCGTCAGGAATAACGCCAGCCCCAGGATAATCTGATTTGAAGGTGTTTGCTGCGTACCCAGGGCTGTGCGCAACACGGCGAGCACAATAGTGATTCGTGCGAAAGAAGTCATCATCAGCAGGAAAGATGGCAACAAAGTCAGTGCCGTCATCAACGCGAGTATCTGTACGCTGACACTCCATGTCTGTACGCCCTGCGCATCTGTCGTACTGGTTACTGCGGATAAACTCTGTTGAGCCAGTAAATCTCCTATCGGGATAAACAGTACCAGCACCGCAATAAGGGAGGTAAAACAGCTTCGCTTTGTCCACCGGCCGCCCATGCGCTTCAACTCTTTTGAGTCCGGATCAAGTGACCAAACTGCTGCTTAAACGTCATACCGGAAGCTTCATCGCTGACAACTACCGGCTTGTCGAACTTTTCGAGCTTCACAATTCCAGCCGGACTGATGCCCAGCAACATCTGCGAATCTCCCGCCTGTACAATTACTAAGCGTTCGCGGCTGCCAACGTTAGCACCGGCAAGCACCTTGATGGGTCCATTCGAGAGCTTCCCCCCGGCGTTAACTGATCGCAATAGTTTCGACAGCAGAAATATCGCCAGTAAAACGAAGCACAGCGCAGCCACAGTTTTTATCAGGTAAGCCGGGCTGACTCCCACTGAGACGGCTCTCTCCGGCTCAGCATACACGCCTGTACACTGCAGCAGAGCTGTAAGCATCACTAACAAGGCTAACGGGGTGTTTACTCTGGCTGGGCTTGGCGGAATCTTCACGGTTCGTTCTCAGTTAACGGGTGAATCAACTGATATTCTTCAGTCGTTCCTGCTTACTCACCACGTCGGTCAGGCGGATACCGAACTTTCCATCCATAACCACTGCCTCTCCATGTGCTACCAGCGTTCCGTTTACCAGAACATCAAGCGGTTCATCCACCATTTTTTGTAAGTCAACCACCGAACCGCTTGATAGTTCCAGCAGATCGGCAATTCGCATTCTGGTACGACCGATTTCCATTGATAATGTCACCGGGATTTCAAGCACCAGATCCAGGTTGTTACCCGATGTAATGGTATTGTCATTGGCGGAATCTTGTGCCGCGTTGACAGAATCCGCTGTACCGGCTTTCTGCGCCGCTTCACTCATGAGCTGAATCTCCTTCTAAAGACCAATGTAGAATGCTTGCAGACACAAAGCCGTTCGATGCACCTATCGATGCGTTAAAGATCGGGGTGTTGTCGACCATAAAGGTAGCCGCTCCGACTTCACCCAGCGGAATAAAGTCACCCTTTTGCATTTCCATAAGCTGTGAAACGGTGACCTCTGTCTCTGCGAGTTTTCCCTGGAGTTCAACCGCACAAGATGACAGATGTTCTTTGAGCTTACTTTTCCAGATATTACTTTCCCGAATCGAATCTGAATTGTAACCCGGAGAATTTGACACCAGTGATTCCACAACAGACCATGGAAAAACAATAGAAAATGTCTCTTCGTTTTCTTTGCATTTAACCGAGTATTTCTGTACTGCAAATACCGAGTTTTCAAAATTGGCTGTCGCCAGTTCTTCGGCACTGATAATAGATTCATTGTTATTCGTAATCGTAAAGCAGTCCTGACAGATTCCTGCAAGCGATTGTGTAATCGAGGTTCTCAGTCGTTGTGCGAATCGACGTTCGGTTTCTGATAGTTCACGGGTAGATTTTTTATTGGGTGTTAGTGTGGCGCCACCAAAAAACATATCCACCATTGACAGGATCAGCCCACGCTCGAATACAACAAGCAGTTCGCGGGAGAAAGGTGAGATATCGCTTTTAAAAGCAGAAACGCTCTGCTCTAACCCGCTGATAAATTCGCTTCTCTTGCAATACCTGGTGTTGATCAGCTCCACATTTGCATTGACATGAAGATCAGCGTCAAGTTTCCCCGCCACCTCACTGGCAATTTTTTTTCCGTAAAGGTTCAGTGTCGGATCAGGGTCTCTCAGTCGATGCTGCGGATGATTAAAATCATAGACCACCATACCCGTATCATTTTCTGCATGTGCTTGCGGGGAATCTGAATCCACGCCTGATTGTTCCGGCATGTTGTTATCAACATCATCTCCAGCGCCAGTGTTGTCCTGAGTCGATAGAGAATCATTCCCTTCACCTTCTTTATCTGCATTACCAGTAGGGTCGGGCTGTTCAGCCTCGTTACCTTCAGCAGTAGAATCCGATTCTTCGTTCAATGTTCTTAAGCTTCCGTTACTGCATAACAAACCGGGTGAAGTACAAATCGGATATTTCACCATCCGGATAATGCTGCTTCAGTACTTCTGTCACTGCCTCTGACGCAAGGGTTCTCAGCGTGGACTTTCCCTGATCGGTGTATAAGTGTTCCTTGGCCTGACTGCTGAACAACATCAGCAGGTCATTGCGAACTTGCGGAACGTTTTTTTCCAACACCTCACTCACCTTTTCATCAAGCGATGCAATACTGACGTCAACCATCAGAAACTGCATGCCGAGTTCTTCCCCGAAGTTAACAATAAACTCCGGCTTCACATCAAAGTAGAAGACTTCAGGAGGCGGAGGGGGAGCTGTAGCCGCCGCTATCGCGGGTTCGACAGGTGCGCTTTTACTTGTGAAATAGAGGAACCCGAATGTTCCTGAAGTTCCAAGTAGTAATACACCAACACCAATCAATAATATTTTATTCATCCTGAGTGTCCTTGCTTATTGTCCATTGGATTCGGGAGGCAACAGGGATTCGGTTAAAGCAGAATCATCCTGTTTTGCGGAGCAAGTAACACACCTAGAGTGCACTGATCTCAGTTTAAAAATAGTTTTCAGTTAAGAAACAATGAATTTCCATACCCCGACTTCGTTTACATTACGCGCAATTATCAACACATACTGCTTGTATGCTAATTAGTCATGAAGGCACATCGTATATTGTGATTTTATAAGAGTCACCTCATGGGACACTCTGTCCCTCTGCGCAACCGGGTATTGAACAGTCAGATAAAACTGTCAGTCGACAGGCCACCAATTATCAGCGAGCCATTACCACCGCACTACAGCGACTAAAAGGTAGGTTAACCTTCTCGCATGTGTCAAAACACGCTACCTTTGATAACAACTTACCTATAAATATGACTGTCTACCGTTTGAGGCTCGCCTATTCAGACAGATATCCACTTAGCTGACACTAATGGTTTGCTACAGCATTATTCTGTTTGATAATTATCTGAGCTACGCGGTCAGGATATAGCCCGCCACTGATAAGGGAATTATACTGCCCCGGCTCTAACGGTTACTCTGCCTTGAACACAGGCAGAATGGTTGTCAGGCAAATAGATCAACGAGAGAGGTACCTTCACCACGCACGTTTGAAGTATCTGTGTCAGTGGCAAGACCCGACGGATTATCACCCCGGTATATAGGCTCGTTGGCTGCCTGTTGATAAACCGTGCGTTCTGACGGCGAGTCCTGCGTAGTCCCACTACCCAGTTCTATAGAGACACCGGTAAAACCCTCGCTTTCCAGCTGCTCCCTCAGTCTGGGCAAAGCTGCCTCCAGCGTATCCCGGGTTGCCGGTTGTATCGCAACAATCTGTACCTGCAGTTGATCTGCCCTCATTTCCACATTGATCCGCATGGATCCCAGTTCGGCGGGTTGCAGATTTACGGTTGCGCTGTTAATGCCTCGATTAAGCATTACTTTTATTGTGTTATTTGCAGCCATCAGCGGATAACCACCGGACTGAGGTCTGGCAGCAGATGGGTCGGCAGTCAGCGCAGAACGCGAGGTCGATGCTGACTCCCCTGAGGTCAGGGTACCCGGTGTGATCAACTCATTAGTCACTGATGTATTCTGCATTGACAAGTTGGACCGGGATGCGTCAGCTCGAAGCGCGGCCACGCCAGCTTCCAGGGCCAGCCTGCCGGATTTTTCTGCGGTATTTGACTCGCTCTTATCTGCGTTCTGCGCAACACGAAGCTTATTCTCGTCAGGCTGCTCTCCCTCGTCTGCACCATGTGCATCACCATTGCCATTTCCAGCCTGAGGCAGCCTGCCACCGGTGTGCACAGGAATCACCGCAGCGTGATTTCCAGCCTCTGACTCGACCGTCGTGTTATTCGCGCCGACAAGTGCGGTGTGCTCCGCTGTCGGCAATTGCGACACTGCCGAGTCAGCGTTTCCTGTTGCCGCATTAATCCCCGGGGCAGCGCTAGTGAATACGTGTTTATTGGGATTCGCCTGTGTTTTGCGGATGTCATCGACAGCCGATAACGGATGTCGGGACAATTGCGGATCGTCGGCAGACTTCGTTCCCTGACCCTCTTGAACTACAGTAGTTCCAGTAATGATTGCAGTATTTGTCTGTGTATCATCGGGCAATAAGGTGTCACTATCTGTCACCGGAACCGCACCATTGGCAGAGTTAAACTGATTCGCTGTGGCCGATTTCTCAGTCTCTGCTGCCTCCGCTCCAGTCGCGCCAGCACGTGAGTTTGATACTGCCGGCACTCGTTTTTGCGTCGACTCATTTGCCGGTACGGAAGACCCGTGTGTGCCTGTTATGTCTTCCTGGCTGGTATCACGAGGGTTATCCGTGGAGTCATGCGAATTTTCGCGAGGCTGTGGACCGTGGCGATCACCGAGAATCTTTTTGAACCCTGAAAACGGGCTCGTCGAGGTTAACGAATCACCGATTCTATCCTGTTCTGAAAACTTGCCGGTGTGCGCCGTTTTAAGCGAGTTGCCAGACGGTTTGACACTGTCGAGGGTGCTCATTGCGGCGCACCAGTGTCAGATGTTCGTACCCGTGGATATCCGAATACCGTGTATCTCTCCATCGCACTCATCCTTGAGGAGTGAATTACTCGTCAGAATTCCTGCAACGAGCCTGCCAATACGCCAGCGAATCCATAGTCGTATCGACATCGGGATTTTTATCCTTTTTCGCCAGTATTTCGACAGCTTTACGTCGCGAACTGGCGGTAGACCAGGCTTTTTTTTCATGCGCTACGCTACGCCGCCTTGCCTCGAGACGTTGCTCAGTCTCTTCTATGCTGTTATCGATTCTCCTGACGAATGCGTTGGCATTTGTTAGCAACACCGGTACATCTGTATCCAGATTTTGATACTCGGCCCGATATTGTTTCAACTGTACAAGCTGGTTGTTCAGAGATTCATATTTGTTGATAGCCCTTCCTGTTTTAGCGGCCGCCTTGTCCTCGATCAGTTTAAATAGTGGTATCAGCCTCGAAAAACTACTCAATGATTCACCTCCGCTGTGCTGACAGCTTATAAGTCAGGGTTTACTTTGCTGTGGCCGGCATCACCACATCGAAAATCGCCTTTTTACATTGCGCAAAATCGATGGTTTCCTGCTCTGTCTGGGTTAGTAAACTGATCATAGCGGGCAACAGGTCGATAGCTCTGTCGAGATCAGGGTTCTCACCACGCTGATACATGCCGAGTGACAGCAGATCTTTATTGCGCTGGTAACATGCATACAGATGAAGAAATACTCTGACTGCCTGTCGCTGGTCGTTGTCGATTACCGCATCACGCAGCCTGCTGGTTGAAGCCAATACATCAATGGCCGGATAGTGACCGGACTGTGCAAGCTCTTTTGACAACACAATATGACCATCGAGAATAGACTTTGCCGCCTCGGCCAGCGGATCTACGGTGTCTTCCGACTCCATCAATATGGTGTAAATCGCGGTAACGGACCCGGTGTCTGTACAACCGCCACGCTCTAATAATACGGGCAGATCAGTAAACACTGACGATGGGTAGCCACCAGACACCGGAAACTCACCGGAAGCCAACGCCAGCTCACGTCCTGCATGGGCATAGCGGGTTAAAGAGTCGATCAGCAGCAGCACATGGTGTCCGCGATCTCTGAAGTATTCCGCAAGTGCAGTTGCATAACGGGCACCAATGAGTCGACGAAGTGGCGTGTGATCAGCAGGAATCGCAATGACAATCGCTTTCTCAATGCCTTCAGGTCCCAGGGTCTGCTGGATAAATTCCTGAACCTCGCGGCCGCGTTCGCCCAGTAAACATACAATGGTAATCTCTGCTTCGGTATTTCTCGCCATCATACCCAGCAGTACACTTTTACCCACTCCGCTCGCCGCAAACAAACCCAGTCGCTGTCCCCTGCCAATACTGATCAGTGCGTTAATTGATCGTACACCTACGTCCAGCGGTGTATCGATCGGTGTTCTTCTGAGGGGATTGACCGGCACGGGATCGAGTTCCTGCATCTCGACGTTGGCAACCGGACCAATATCGTCCATCGGCTCACCGCAACTGTCTATTACCCTGCCAAGCAGACCATAGCCCACAGGCGCCATATGTTCCCGGCCGGTAGGCGTTACCTGTGCGCCGGGTAACAGGTCAACACGATCCATTAATACCAGACTGGTCACGTCATTGTTAAACCCGACAACACAGGCATCTGCCTGCTGACCCTGAGCGGTGGCTACTCTACATATTTCACCCCGACGGGTTTTACATCCAGTTGCCTGAAGCAGCAGCCCGTTACACTGAGAGATGCGACCACTTACCGGTATGCTGACAGGGCGAATTCTGGCACGACTGTCAATCAGTCGTGCTTTACAATATTCGGCAAACTCGTCAACATTATGGATTGGCAGCGTCATTACCCGGGACAAACTGCAGTGGTTTTAAAAATAGCCTGTGGCGCAGTGTTGCTCACTATGACTGATCCACATGCAGTTGTTCGAGTACCGTCGCAAGCATCGCCTCAATTCCACCATGGACAACACTCGAGTTCTGAGTGATTTTAAATGAACCGCGAGCAGCACCTGCATCATCACGCCATTCTATTTGATAGTCGGACAGGCTTTTCCCTGCGTTTTTTCTGATCAGCTGTAAATCTTCCGGATGCACCGTGATTTGAGCAGCCATCCCGGACTCCGGTAACTGAGACATTGCAGACGCGACAAACTGTATTATTTCCTGCGGGTTTTGCTGTATCTCACGATTCAGCACTGAGCGGGCAATTTCAATAGAAAGAGAAACCAGCTCACTGGCGACATCTTCTCCAAGGCCCCTGACCGGACTTTCAAGGATTTGCAGCAGGTAGTCGAGTTGTTGCTGCCGTTGTGAATATTGCTCATTGGCAGTACGAATGCCGTCGTTGTAGCCGGCCTCAAATGCGGCCTCAGAGGTAGCAGCTGCGTTTGCCGCACTGTTGGCCTCCTGCCCGTGCGCAGCTGCGGATTTTCGAAGACTATCAGAACGCTTGCGCGCATCGTCAAGCTTCACAACGGATGCACCCGCTTTGCGGATATCAGGTATGTTCCATTTCTCAACTGTAGAGTCAGTATCACTACCAACCGGAATTATTTTACTGCGGGTTAGCCTGGCCATACCGGTATTCATCCATGTTATACGTAGTCGTCGCCGGCACCCGCAAGCACCAGCCTGCCGTCTTCAGTCATTTTAGTGGCAATGGTCAGAATTTCCCGCTGTGCGTCCTCTACTTCCGACAGTTTTACCGGGCCGCTGATTTCGAGGTCATCCTTCAGCAGATTGGCTGCATTCTTCGACATGTTATTAAATATCTTTTCCTGCATTTCACTACTGGCACCTTTGAGTGCAATTAACAACACATCATTGGTCACTTCACGCAGCAGAGACTGCATGCCCCTGTCATCAGCAGCCATGAGTCCGTCAAATACAAACATCTTTTCCTTGATTTTTACCGACATGCCCGGTTTAAGCTGTTCAATTCCCTCGAGTACTTTTTCTTCAATATCACTGGAGACTACATTTAAAATTTCAGCACCGACCATCAGTCCCCCGACATCCGTAACCAGATTACCCGGGTCCTGTTTAAAGCTCTGGGTAATTATCTCATCCAGCTCTTTGAGTGCCTCGGGATGCAGACTATCCAGTTCAACCACACGCAACACGACATCGGCATGGATTTCTTCCGGCAACAGCTGCAACACTTCTCCTGCATGCGAACGTTGCAGGCAACTCAGTACTGCAGCAATTACCTGAGGATGTTCGTTGGCGACAATCTTCGCAATCGCCGTTGCCGGCATCCACTTGAGCGACTCCACCCCGACGGGCTTGTTATTCTGGTCGAGCCGGGACAATACGCTACCGGCTTTTTCACGACCAAGGGCACGTACCAGCAACTTCTGAAAAAACGGACCGCCGCCAACACCCAGTGATGACTGATCCTGAACGTCATTGGCAAACTTTTCTAATGTACCGGCAATCGCGGTTTGCGATATCGGCGGCATTGTGTTTATTGCCTCACCGATGCTCTGCACCTCTTCAGGCTCGATATATTGCAATACCTGCTCTGCGTCTGAATCTCCGAGCGCTACCAGTAAAATTGCGGCAAGCCCCGGCCCCGGTGCATCAAATTCCGCTGCCGGTGCAGCTGTTGCTTCAGGCATTTTTTTCCTGCTCCATGGCTACCCAGTCTTTCACCACCTTTGCTACCCGCTTAGGGTCTTCGCGAGCCATGTTGCGAGCCATCAGCAGAATATCTCCATGACTTTCCTCGACGACCCGGTTGGCGCGATCCTGCCCCTGATGGGACAGTGTCAGTGTGTCACTGCCCAGTTCCCCGGGTAGTGCAGCTTCGGGGTTATCCGGATCTACTGTTGCTGTATTGTCTGCAATCAATGGCGGCTGAAGAGACACCAGAGCCGGCCGCACCACAAACAATATAATAGCCAGAATAATGAACCCCAGACCGACCTGTCGCGCCAGTGACCATATCCACGGTTCTTTCCAGATTGGCGCGGCTTCAGGCGGTTCTATTTCCTGAGGCGCTTGAAACGGTTTATTAAATACCAGAATCGAGTCACCGCGCTCTTCATTAAAACCAATCACCCCTTCAACCAGTGCAGTAAACTGGTTTATCTCCTGCGCGCTCGCGGGCACATTCACTACCTCGCCATCTTCATTGAGCGTTCGAATGTTATCTATCACCACTGAGGCAGATAGCCTGCTTATTTTTCCCGGTGAGTTTCTGACATGAGAGATTTTCTTATCCAGCTCATAGTTACGGGTAATGTTAGAAAACTGATTATTTGCGTCATCCTGATTTTCAGCGTTATCGTTTTCTTCATCACCCCCGACCGGAGGCTGGTTGGTGAGCGCACCCGGTACTCCGGTCGCTTCACTGGTGCTATCGGTACGTCTTTGTTGTTGTTCACTACGAATATTACTGGGGTCTGACTCATAAGATTCCGCGGTCTCCTCTTCCACCGTAAAATCGAGGTCAGCTGCTACGCTGGCTCTAACCCGGCCGGCGCCGATCAGTGGTGTCAGCAGATCTTCAATACGCTGCGCGTAGTGCTCTTCGAGCTTGCGCGCGAAGTCAAACTGATGACCCGTTATTTCTGCGAGCTGATTGCTCGAACCACTTGATAGGAGTGCGCCCCATTCATCAACAATAGTGACATCGGAACTCTCAAGATACGGGATACTGGAACTTACCAGGTTTATAATCGCCCGTACCTGCCCGGCTTCCAGTGTACGGCCGGGCTGCATTTGCACCATTACAGAAGCTTTTGATGCACTTTGTCTCTGCGCAAACACCGATCGTTTAGGAATGGCAAGATGTATACGTGCCGAGTCAACGTTTCTCATCGCAGACACCGTGCGCGCCAACTCGGTTTCCAGCGCGTGGCGGTACCGCGCCTGCTCCATAAACTGACTCGTACCCAGCGGCTGATCCTGACGCAATAACTCAAGCCCCATCATAGAAGATTGCGTCAGTCCCAGACCGGCAAGTTCGATTTGTAACTGGCTTACCTTATTGGCAGGCACCAGAATCAATCCCGACTTGCTGTCAATGCTGAACACTTCATTTCTGGACGTTAAAAACTCAACCACCTTGGCACTGTCCTGACGCTCCAATCCGGCAGTAAGTGGCACATAATCACCCTTGGTTGCCAATGCCAGCAAACCCAGGCCCACCGGTATAGAAGCGATAATAGCCAGCAACGGCAACAATTTGCCGGGCTGCAAATATGACTGCAAAAGTTCCAGCCATAGCGGTCGGTCAGTTACCGGCCGGGCATTTTCCACTAGAGTGTTTTCCACTGTCAGTCGTTACGCTTTTTGTAAAGTGAAACTAACTATTCACGCGAGGTGATCGATAGAGAAGCAATAACAGCCTTGCTTCACAGGGGCATGCTCATAATTTGCTGATAAGCGGTGACAAACTTGTTGCGCACCTGGGATAAAGCTTCGAACGAGACTCTTGCCTTCTGAATCTCAATCATGACATCAGCCAGGTTGACCGATGCATCACCGTGTTCAAACTTCGCAGACAGTTCGGATGCCTGCAGTTGCCGGTCACTCACTCCCCTGACCGCATTGCGCAGCAAAGGGGCGAAAGTTTCATTGCCCTGTTGAGGCGGCTGCAGTGAGCCGATATCCGCGGACATACTCCTCAGGCGAGAGATCAACGCATCCTTGTTAATAGTATTTTCCAAGATCAATCCCCTTTCTTGTTTTGCTAAGCAACATGAATAGGCAATATGCATACCTCACAATTCCGGCATTTAATTGAACATTTTCACTCAAGTATTTAGCCGGTGTATATGTCTATAGGCCGAAGCAAGCGCATCACTCTGCCTCGCCGGTCATTGTTCAGTGAGAGTCAAAATACAGGCTTGAATTATCTATTCTTCGATGTGTACCTGTATTTAATTTCCCATCACTTATTAGGGTGTTGAAAAACGTGATGAGCGACGGTCTGAGAAGGCCCCAGACCGCTGTACCGCTTTGCTTTACCGCTTTACCGCTGTGCAAGACCAACCGAAAAAGCGCGTTTTACAGGTGTAAATCAGTATTTCACGGGTGAAATTAACGCTCTAAAGCCAGGTGCAATAGTTTTTCAACAGTCTGTTAGTTATCGGTAGAACAAACAACCACCGGCATCCAAAGGCTGACTGTCAGCAATGGCCTTCACTGGTTGGAATCATCTATTTCTATTTATCCAATGATGAATTATCATTACAAGTGTTTATGCGAGACATTTTTCAGTGGTCAGATATTGCATCTGCCAGCAAATTTTATGAAGCTTGCCATGCACACAACTTTTGTCAGTGATCAGAAGGTATTTTCTGACGCACGCCAGACCCACCCTGTGTCAAACTCATGAAACTACAGACCATACCAATAACAGACTGAAGATGAACCCGATAAGTAAAGAAGATCGACTGGTGGCGAATATCCACTCTGATGCTTTCACCGTACTGCCGGATTCACTAGGCAACGATATTGGTCAGTCCATACTGCAACTCAATACCGGGTATGCACCCGGAGTGGGATTCCATGCTTACAAAATGGCACCCGGTATGACCACCGAAACACATGTGCATACATCGCACGAAGAGTTCTTTGTACTCGAAGGCGATTTGACTGACAATGATGGTACTGAATACGTAGCCGGTGATCTGGTACTGCTGAAGGCCGGTACAGCGCATAATTCCACCACCAGAAACGGCTGCACATTACTTGTCTATATTCCTACCGCAGAAGATCCCGTAGCCATCTAGTTTCAATTACTCACCCACCCTGGCAGGTTAAGCGTTACTCTGCAGCGGAAAGCACGACGCGTACGCTGGCGTCCAGATCGCTTTCCCACAAATAACCGATAAACTTCGGATTAGCCGCGATCAGTTCTTTCAGATCGATCGAATTTTTGACTCTAACCGGTGGCGTCCCCTTTCCGGTAAAGAGTTGCCTGGCCCAATAGGAGCGCAATTGTCGAGTACTTCGATGCAGCATCAGATTCGAAAAATAGTGCAATAATGCTTCATCTCCGTCATTCACTACCGGAGTCAGCTGTGCGTCCGGTGGCAATTTGGAGCGTTTCCCGAAGTATAAACGGTATAGATCCTCGCGCGTGATATCCAGATTATTATCCGGATGAGTCACGACCACCAAACGGTCATCGGCTGCATAAATTTCAGGCGCAAGCACCGTCAGACCCGCTGCCAGAGAGATTGCTGTTAACAGGAATTTTCGGCGCATCAGAAGACAAAATCCATGCTGACACTTAACATAGTTGCACTGGCATCAGCCAGTTTGTCAGTAACCCGCTCAAGCTCTGCGTTAAGCGCCAGCGAAGGTGAAACATCCACCCGCACTCCGGTTGCCATACTGAAGCGCCGTGAACGGTTTCCTGACACCAGCATTTCAAGTTGTTGCCCGGCCTGATTTAATACCGCCGCTGCCACCGTGTCGGGGGTTTGTTCCGCAATGGCAAGCAGAGACGCAGATGGATCTAACAACGCTGTGGTACGCTGCTCACCGGTAGTAAAGTGCAGACTGACGTTATCAAAGGTGCGCTGAAAACCGGCATACCATGCATTGATTTCAGGCACAAACGCATCTTCGATATCTACCATCACCTTTTCACCGAACACCTCCCAGTTGCCACCCAGGTAAGACCCTGCAATTGAGTAAAAGCGGGCAGTTTCATCATCCAGTAAAATTTCGGAGGCCAGGTCATTGAAACCAAACTGACGCAGTGCCTGACCAAGCTGATTGATCTCATTGACAGACATCGAAAAAACGCTCTCATGCAGCCCGAAGCGAAACGTATAGTTGTTTCTTTCAAGATCAAACACTAAACCTGCATTACGGTGGGATTCGTTGGTAGTTTTCTCATCACCGTACTGACCTTCACCACTACCCTGACCGAAATACAGTTCGGTTGAATACAGCCACTCGCGGAACAGTCCATCGTAGTGTAAGTTAACTGCGCGGATACTGCCGTAGAACTCATCAATGTCCAGGTAAGCCGTGGATGGTGGTTGTACCCATCTGACACCATAGCCTACGTAGAGCGTATCGGTGTATTGAAAGAGCGGTCGACGCATCAGGCCCAGCCGCACACTGGCGTTATCCGAAAGCTGATAGTTCAGGTAGCCCCACTCTATTTCCGGTTCGTAGTCTTCGACATGGCGGGCAACCGCCTGCAGTGTAATCGATGTTTTGTCATTAAAACGATAGCTTGGCTGAATACCAAAACGCGTCAGCTCATCAGCGCTGAATTTTTCAGTGAAATCGGAATACGAGTAATTAGTGCTGGTAATCGCGGTACGATTGTCGACCATTCCAACTCCTAATGTACCGTACACGTTCCAGTGTAACTGGGCATGGCTGTTAAAACTGCACAGCAATAATGCTATGGCAGTAACCCACCGGGCCGGTAGCGCTGAACAATCAATACGCATGGTGTACAGGCATTTTTTGCAGTGCAATACTACAGTTTTTATACAATTTAAAAGCCGGAGACTTTCTTAAGGTCGCATTGCAAAAATCGCTGGTAGTAACTTTCAGCAGACAACGGTTTGGAATAGTAGAACCCCTGCCCCTCTTCGCACAGCACGGATCTGAGGTATTCCAGCTGATCAATACGCTCAATGCCTTCGGCCAGTAC
>JAHDHK010000032.1:29032-30616 GCA_020631335.1 Chromatiales bacterium | reverse complement strand
TGCGGCTCCACCCCAAACTCAACCCCACTGATTGCCCCTCCAGCAGACCTCATCTTTGGAAACGGGGTGTGCTCACCTTCAGCCCAGTCAACATTTAATGCCTGAAGTTTCGATTCAACGTCGAACAATGTGTAATCTACAAATTCATGCCATGGCAGTGAAATTTCACCTTCGGTAGTAACATCCATATCGGGTATGTTCGGGTCAAAGTCGTTTGTTAAGCTCGAGTTGGTTTCTCTGCTGTAGATAACAATAGGTGCGAGGTATGATTCGCCGTACCAGATGCTATAGGCATAGTCGCCGATAATAACTGGCAGTAGATCGGCGTCGTCGATGCCGTCGTTGTTAGCATCAATGCCGCTGGAATAGATGCCCGGGCTTGGAGCGGCAGGATCAGTGCTATTGATATATAAATGAGAATCGACGTCAAAGTGGTCGTCTATTCCATCGCCATCGAAGTCTTTGCCGCTGTAAATTTCGGTGAGCTGATTTTGACCGGGGTTGTTCTGCGATCCGCTGACGTCATGCGGGCTTAATGGTGCGATATGAACCATCATTTCCAGTAGGGTGTTGTCCAGTTCGGGGTAATGTCGGTGGCCGACACCTACTATGTTGTTTAGAGAACCGGCCAGGGGTGTGCCGGTAGCGATATTGTTGCCGATAACATCAGCGTTTTTTGAAGTGTCGTGGAACCACGATTCGAGCATGATGTCGCGCTCCGAACCCACAACGTTTTCTTCTTCCAGCTCCAGTGTCACATTTATTTGCGGCAAGGCTGTTGTGAATGCCGGCAGCCCAACATTTTTCTTATTCGATATATATTCAAGGTTGGCAAATTCGTAGGGTTCGCCATTGGCGTCTACTTCGCTTGCTACTACCGGCCATTGGTCTTCGGGTGGCAGTCCGGTGTTAGCGTAGTAACGAAACGACGTTTCATAGATATTCCCGAATTTGGTCCCTACAATGAATTCGGGGTATGCCTTGATAAAAAAATCGTTGTCCAGGCCGACGTCCGTCGTGATGGTGGCCGTACGATTACCCAGCGCATCGGGTGCTTCAACGCATACAGAAACAAACTCCAGTCCATCGAAGTAAGGTGGATCAATTGCGCCGCTATTGAAAAAATTTGCAGAAATGACGGTGCCGGTGATCTCGTCTATTACCATCGGTGTCCCGCTGAATGGTGGCGATGAAGTTCCGGTGACTTCATATTCGCAGTTTTGCCCCAGTGCGGCGGCAGTGGAAGGTTCGACTGCCGAGGTGCCAGTCGAACAACCGGCTGTCACCAGTACAAAGAGTGTTATGGCCAGTAGATTATCGTGTTTATCACAGCCCATGGGTGTCCATCTTTAATTGGGGAGACAATCATCCCCCTGCTAATCCACGCAATTCGGTATCTTATAAAATCGGGGGCGCCATCGGATGTTTACGGCAGAGGCTGATGCAACTGTATGTGCGGTGTGACGCGCTGCACGCTAGTCAAGCTTCCGGGCCTGCGTTACGGTTGTTAATTCTAAATATTGTTTCGACGTTGCTGAGACGCAATGCATAGTGAAGCGTGTTCGATAGGCCCCTCGGCTGCCT
>JAHDHK010000032.1:0-29022 GCA_020631335.1 Chromatiales bacterium | reverse complement strand
GTTGAGCTGCTGGCGACTTCGCAGGTAGATTGGAGCAACCACGTGGTGAGTGAGAGACGGCGTATATGTAGCGTTAACGTCGCCCATCCGGTTGTGAGCATCCGTGCCACGGAATTTTGCCGCCTTTCGAAAACATTGGGGCGAGTCGAGGTGTCTCGTGTGGTTCAATCATTGGCGGTTTGAGACCCGGGGCAACGGAAGTCAACCTGACAGCCCCTTGTTGGATTAATCAATCGCAGGGTCACACAACCGCTCAGTTGTCACAGTCAACAAAGCAAATGCCCTGCTGGCTGAACCAGCGAGCCCCGGCGTATGGCAGCCAGCTCCCGGGTAGTAGATAATAGCCGCTGAGCCACACCGGTCATAAGTCAATGAAATCTGTCACCTTTCAAGTCAACGCTAAATCGGTCACCGTCGATGTTGAGCCACGCGCGCTGCTGGTGGACGTTTTGCGCGATCAGCTGGGGTTGACCGGCACCCATGTGGGCTGTGACACCAGTCAGTGCGGCTGTTGCACGGTGAAAATGAACGGCAGTGCGATAAAGTCCTGCACGACGCTGGCGGTTCAGGCGGAAGGGGCCAGTATCGACACGATTGAAAGTCTGGCCAACGGCGATCAGTTGCACCCGGTGCAAAAGGCATTTTCCGAATGCCACGGGCTGCAATGTGGCTTTTGTACGCCAGGTATGATCATGGCAACGGTTGAACTGCTGGAGCAGTCTCCCATTCCCACCACAGAAGAAATACGGGAGGGGCTGGCCGGCAATCTGTGTCGCTGCACTGGATACGTGAATATTGAACGTGCGGTGCGCTCAGCGGCAACAGCACTGCGGTTTGAGCGTGAGCAGGCGGCAAAAAAGCAGGGTGAATCAGTATGAGTCTTATGCGTCACGAAGATGAGCGGCTGATCACCGGCGCCGGCAAGTTCACCGCAGACTGGAATCTGGAAAACCAGTGTCATATGGCGGTGCTGCGTTCACCACACGCGCATGCCCGGGTGCTGAAAATAGACACCGCCGGGGCCATGCAGGCCGAAGGTGTTTTGCTGGTGCTTACTGCCGCCGATATTACCGCTGCGCGCTTCAACTCGATTCCGTCCGGCCCGCCCATCAAGGGGGTAGACGATCAAGTGATCAGGAAGGGTGAGATGCCTGTGCTTGCGATCGATCGCGTCAGGTTCACCGGGCAGCCGGTCGCCGTTGTTATCGCCGAGAGCGCAGTGCTTGCCAGTGATGCCTGTGATTTGATTGAGGTCGATTACGATCCGTTGCCCGCTGTTGTTGGTGCTGAATCCGCGGCCATGTCTGACAAGCCACAATTGCACCCAGCGGTGGAACAAAATAAAGCACTGACGTTTGAAAGCGGCAGTCGGGAGGCCGTCGATCAGGCGTTCAACACAGCAGCAAAAACCGCTTCGATCACTATTCGCAGCCAGCGCTTGTATGGCGCACCGCTCGAACCGAAAGCCGTGCTGGCGAATTACGATGAGCCGCGTGGTATGACCATGGTTTATACGCCCACCCAGGGGGTGCTAGGCATGCAGGCAGCATTGTCGGCTGTCACCGGGATTCCCACTGATGAACTGGAGATTGTCTCGCAGGACGTGGGTGGTTCTTTCGGTTTACGTGGTGGTGCCGGCCCCGAGCATGCGCTCGTTATTCTGGCCGCCAGAAAACTGGATAGACCGGTCAAGTGGGTGGCTGGCAGGTCTGAGCTGTTCAGTGGTGAGTGGCACGGGCGTGCACTGAAGCTGGAGGCATCGATTGCTTTGGATGTGAACGATCACATTGTCGCCATGCGCTATAAAGACACCGTTGATCTGGGGGCCTATAACTGTTACTTCGGTGGATTTATTGGAACCAATAATCTCAGCGTCACCATGGGTGGTGCGTATCGGGTGCCGGCGCTTTATATGCGCTCTGAGCTGATGCTGACTAACACTGCGCCCATATCAGCGTATCGCGGAGCAGGCAGGCCGGACATCGCCTTTGCTGTAGAACGACTCATCGACCATGCTGCGGCCGAACATAAGCTTGATCCGGTTGAGTTCCGGCGCAAAAATTTTATCGACAAAGAAGATTTCCCTTACACCACGGCCAACGGAACGGTGTACGACTGCGGTGATTTTCATACTGTGTTGGATAAAGCACTGGCGCTTGCTGACTATGAATCCTTTGAATCACGCAATGACGTATCAAAAGCTGCCGGCAAGATTCGTGGAATCGGTGTAGGTTATTACGTTGAGAAGTCAGGTGCGGGTGCCGCGCCTAAGGATCAGGTGTCTTGTCGCAGATGGTGTGTTTCACCTGCATGCGGTCACCGGTCCTTCCGGTCAGGGGCATGAAACGACATTTGCACAAATTGTCGGGGGCGGGCTGGGTATTGACCCTCAGGCCATCACCTATCGTGCCGGTGTGCAAAGTGAGCAGTTGATAGGCAACGGAACCGGTGGCTCCCGTTCCTTGTACGGGGCCGGCTCTGCGTTTAAGAATCTGGTGGCTGAAATCATTCGTGTGGCAACGCCACTGGCGGCAGCAGCGCTTAATGTAGCGCCCAAGGATGTGGCATTTTCCGATGGTCAGTTCATGGGGAGAAACGGATCCCGTGGGATCGCGCTGATTGAGCTTGCCAGCCAGTTATATGAGCAACATGGTGACGACCACCCGCTAAACCTGACCGCTGAAACAGTTACCGGGGCAAACTACCCCAACGGCTGTCATATTGCTGAGGTCGAAATCGACCCGCAAACCGGGGTTACCGACCTGGTGTCGTACAGCTCCATCGATGACCTGGGCAATGTAATCTCGCCTGAGCTGGTGCGCGGGCAGGTGCACGGTGGTGTGGTGCAGGGGGCCGGGCAGGCATTCAGCGAGGCTGTGATTTATGACGATAACGGCCAGTTACTCACTGGCAGTTTTATGGATTATGCAATGCCTCGTGCAGGAGCGGTGCAATCCATAGAAACAGACACGCATGCAGTGCCAACCGGTCTCAATGAACTGGGCTCAAAAGGCGTCGGAGAATCGGGTTGTTCCGGCTCGCTGCCGGCCATATCTAATGCGATGGCAGACGCACTCAGGCGCGCCGGGGCAGGTGATCTCGACATGCCTTATACACCGGCCAGAGTGTGGCGACATTTACGCAGGTAATTACTCGACAGGATAACTCGTGTTAGGACGGTTTTTGCCCGGCGGGCGAAGAAGTTTCAGCTCGCTGGATGATAAAGAAATACTGGCGCTGGCGATTTCCTCCGAAGAGGACGATGCGAGAATTTATCGCGCTTACGCAGACGGACTGCGCGTTGACTATCCGGCGTCAGCTGAAATCTTTGATCGGATGGCAGAGGAAGAAAATCAGCATCGCCAAAGTCTGATCGATTTGTTCAAACAGCGTTTCGGAGACACTATTCCGCTGATTCGCCGGGAGCATGTCAGAGGATACTACGAGCGCAAACCCGACTGGCTTGTTCGGCCGCTGAATCTGGCAAAAACGCGCACGCAGGCCGAAGAAATGGAGAGGCAGGCGGCAAGATTCTATCAGGCTGCTGCTGCCAGAACGTCGGATGCGGACACCCGTAAATTGCTGGGCGATCTCGCCATAGCCGAGGCCGGGCATCAGGAAGAAGCGCTCAGGCTCGAGGAACAGCTGCTGCCGGAAGGTGTCAGAGAAGGCGAAGATAAAAAAGAGCATCGCCAGTTCCTGCTAACCTATGTGCAGCCGGGGCTGGCAGGGCTGATGGATGGGTCGATTTCCACACTGGCTCCCATATTTGCAGCAGCCTTTGCTACCGGTAATACCTGGACAACATTCCTCGTCGGGTTGTCTGCGTCTGTCGGAGCCGGCATTTCAATGGGGTTCACGGAGGCGGTGCATGATGACGGTGTGCTGTCCGGTCGAGGGTCTCCGGTAAAACGGGGCCTGGCATCGGGGATTATGACCACGGTAGGTGGGCTCGGTCATACATTGCCGTACCTTATCCCGCATTTTAAAACCGCTACCTATGTGGCTATTGCTATCGTGTTTGTAGAGCTCTGGGCCATCACGTGGATTCAGAACCGATACATGGAAACGCCATGGGGGCGAGCAATGATTCAGGTGTTACTGGGCGGGATTCTGGTGTTTCTGGCAGGTATCTTTATTGGCAATATTTAGCCTGTTCCAAGAATGGTTGAGTGTACGAGCCAGTGCTTTTATTGTGACGCCACGGCCGCCGCTCAGGCCTCGATAATAGTGAAAACGTGTTTTACCTGCATTGGTGTTGTTCCGGGTTATTCGGGTGGCCGGTGAGGCTAAAGCTGCCCGTCCGCCGCAGCAGTGCATCGCAATCGAGCACTGCAATACTGAAATACAATGCGCAATCTCAGACAGTCAGCTGTCTGCCTGGATGAATGCGTGGTTACCGATTAATATCCATAGCGACGAGCCAAGCAGTGTAATATCCTTCGTCGCAGATCTATCTACATGAGTTGCCTTTACGCATGACAAGTGACAATACAGTGCCAGACAGTATCGAACAGCTCGATGCAATGGATGATGAAACGCTGTGCCGGCTCGACTGGAAATCACTGACTTGCTTTAATGGCCGGCTGCTTGAATTGCATGCTGAGGGCAGGCTGGGTAATGAATTTCTCGCTAAGCTACCCAGGCGCCCGATTCTGTGTATCGATCAGATCGATCTCATCGACGATAACACCATCGAAGCGGCGTTTACGTTTCCAAAAAATGCCGACGCCTGGGCTTTCAGCACGGATGAGTCTCTGGAAATGTTGTTTCAGGATCAGCTCGATCAGTTGGTCGGCTTCTGGGGTTGCCGCAAGGCAGACGGTATTGGCAGAGCATTGTCATCCGGCAGCTGTAAGTTGCATGAATCGCTTGACTACTCGCCCGGAAAAACCTTCCGCTATGTGCTCGAAAAAAGAAAATGGATGGAAAATAAAGTCGCCGGCAGCGGTGGCACTGCAGTGTTCAACGGGCGCATACTCAATGAAAACGGCGATGTGGTGCTGGATACTAAAAACGTAATCGTAGGCATTCTCAACCCGGCGGACATTCAGGCGCTTCGTGAGGAACATGGGGGCAAAGCCGGGGTAGCTGCTCCCGATGGAACGGCTCAGGGTCTAAGCATTCCGATCTATGATACATCGACTATTGCGATAGAAGAGGCCGTTGAAGGGGCTGACAATCACCTGACCCGGGTGCAGGCAACTCAGAAAATTTCACCGTCGTTGTGGCCGCTCAAATACCACTTTAAGGGTGATCCGGTTGTCCCGGGGAACTTCGGAACTCACGGCATGATCGCATTGCTCAAAGCAGTAGCGTCATCAAACTTTGGTCTGCAGTCGCCGGTTTTTACGTCAATGGTGACGAAGAAATTCTCGGGGATGATATTCGAAGACCCTAAGCAGATTCGCTTTGAGTTGCTCGATGTCACGCAATCTGAAGAGGGCTCTGTGGTTGCCGGTGAGGCCAATCTGTACCTTGAGACCTCCAGCGGCGATCGTATGATCGCTGATCCGATTTATACCTTTAAAAAAATGACGGTAGCGTCTGCTTAAACTACTTGCCGGCAGTTTCCGCGACTTTCAATATGGTTTTCCACTCTGTGGCGGCAACCGGCTGAATCGACAGTCGGCTGCCTTTTCTCAGTAACATCATTTCTTTCAAGCCCGGCATGTCTCGCAGATCGCTCAAAGATATAATGTGCTTAAACTTCTGCCTGAGCTTGATGTCTACCATCAGCCATCTGGGATTGTCCGGGTCAGACTTGGCGTCGTAGTATTTCTGTTCAGGGTCAAAAGCGGTGTGATCTGGATAGGCTTCTTTGACTATTTCAACGGTGCCCACAATACCCGGTATCTTGCAGCTTGAGTGATAAAAGAATCCGAGATCACCCTTTCTCATGTCATCACGCATAAGGTTGCGAGCCTGATAATTTCGAATACCGTCCCAGTGATCTTTTTTGCCGCGCATGGAAGCAAGATCATCGATGCTGAAGGCATCAGGTTCAGATTTAAACAGCCAGTACTTCATGGTGATTGTGCCTCCGTCTGTATTGTGCTGATAATACCCTGAACCCGTTCGAGGTAAAATCTATGGCTCTGCCTGAAGACTTTGTGGCGCAAGTGATCGAGCATATGAATAGCGACCACAGGGACAGCCTGTGTGAATATGCCATGGCGTACGGTGATGCTGGACAGGTCGACGCAGCAACGCTGACAGGGCTTTCGGTGAACTCAATGACACTTGAATGTGATCTCGGTGGTGAATTACGGATCATCGAAATACCGCTGATCAGCCGGATTGACAAGCCCGGGCAGATTCGTGGTGTACTGGTGGCAATGGCCAAACAGGCAAGGGCACTTAATCAAAAAAAGTCTTAATAACAGGTTTTTTTGTGATTTCTGGTCTCGGGCTTAACTCCCGGTTAAGCCCTGTCTGCCGTTTTTACCAGGTTGCTGCGTTCGCGAGTTTCCAGTCGTTTTCCCAGTGATCCGGCAATGCAGATCCGTCAAGTAAACTGTTTGGAGCAATCAGTGGATAAAGCTGAGCGTAGGTTCTGACATCGGTGCCCTGCACCCGTCGGTTGATGTGTTCAGGTCCGAGTGCTTCCAGGCTGTCCAGTCCGGCGGCGGCGACCAATTCCGCCAGATTAGCCACAGTTTCAGCGTGATAGTGAGCCACTCTCTGTGCTTTGTCGGTTACTACCAGCCCTTTGTTGCGGGACTCATTCTGAGTGGCGATACCTGTCGGGCAATGGTCGGTATTACATGAACGCGACTGTATACACCCCAGCGCCAGCATAAATGCGCGCGCCGCATTAACGGTATCTGCCCCCAGTGCCAGGGCTCTGAGAATATGAAAGGCAGAGAACATTTTACCTGCGGCAATAATGCGAATGTCGTCTCGCAAACCGGTGCCGATAAGCGCCCGGTTGACAAAAATCAGGGCATCTCTGATTGGGGTGCCAACCGAGTTTGTCATTTCAATCGGCGCAGCGCCGGTGCCACCCTCACCCCCATCAACCGTGATAAAGTCAGGCTTGATACCTGTGTCGAGCATAGCTTTGCAAATGGCCAGAAATTCATCGCGTCGGCCGATACACAACTTGAAGCCAACCGGTTTGCCGCCGCTGAGTTCACGAAGTGTTGCGATAAATTCCAGCAGTCCAACCGGTGTTGAAAAGGCAGTATGTGCCGCCGGTGAAATGACGTCGCTCCCCATCGGTACGTTTCGAATGGCTGCGATTTCCGGAGTTAACTTGGCTGCGGGAAGAATACCTCCATGCCCCGGTTTGGCACCCTGAGATAATTTCAGCTCGATCATTTTGACGGGGTCTTTGTGCGAGTTCTCTTTAAACAACGAAGGATCGAATTCACCTTGTGGTGTTCGACAACCAAAGTACCCTGTGCCGATTTGCCAGATAATATCTCCACCGGCTTCAGTGTGGTAAGGGCTAAGGCTGCCCTCGCCAGTGTTGTGGGCAAAGTTACCTATCTTCGCACCACGATTGAGCGCTCTTATCGCGTTTTTGCTTAACGATCCATAACTCATTGCTGAGATGTTCAGTGGTGATGCAAGATAAGGCTGAATACAGGCACTGTTGCCGAACTTGATTCTGGGGTGCAGATCGGTAGCGTGTTTAGGCGTAAGGGAGTGATTAACCCATTCATAGCCTGCGCGATTAACGTCGAATATTGTGCCGAAGGGCCGACTGTCCCGGTCACCCTTTGCCCGTTGGTAAATAAGGGAGCGAAACTCTCTGGGCACCGGTGCACCGTCGATTTCTGATTCTACGAAATATTGCTGAATCTCGGGCCGCACTGACTCGAGCATATAGCGAAAGTGTCCTATTACCGGGTACAGACGCAGGATTGAATGGCGCGTTTGAAGCATGTCGCGGATGCCGACAAGTATGATCGGCACAACAATGCACAGCAGCCAGAGCATTGATGGCCAGACCAATGCGCCTGCAAGAATCAAAGCCGGGAGTGCAATTGCGAGGATCGAGAAATATTGTCTGACAGTCATCGGTGGCTGCAATCTGAAAATAGCTGGTGCATTTTAACAAACTCCGTCCCGAGTGCATGCAAACCTTGAAACATAGAGCGACAGGCTTCAAATGGGCCGGGCGTGCGCCGGGAGCCCACTGTTATGAAAAAGCCCTCTATGCAAAGACACTGCTTCTAGCCAAATGTTCCAGCAATCAGTCAGTTCACACTCAGTGTGAATTACCTGTTTGTTTTAGTTCTGGCAGTGGTTGGTCAGTCAGCCTGATAACGGTAGGATAGGGTCCCTCTCCGGTCTCTGTTCATGCCAACACTGTTTTTAGCGCTCATTCTCCAGTTGGCGAAGGCTGCGTGTCTATTATCGATTACCGGCGGCGTTGTGTTTGCAGATGTAAAAGCAGACTATGAACGGCTTGAACAGGCCGGCTATATGGTTTCGAGTGACAGCTCGCTAAGTCAACAGCAGTCCCGTGCAGATGAATTGTTTGTTCCAGCATCGACGGTGAAGCTGATCACTGCTTATTTGTGTCTTGAACACTGGGGTGAGCATCATCGTTTCAGCACTGAATTCTATTTCGATAACACCAATGACCGATTGTGGGTAAAGGCAGGTGGTGATCCCTTTCTGGTGTCAGAGGAAATATCCCTTATTGCCAGTGCGCTTGCGAAAATGATGGCGAAAAGCGGAGTCTCATCTGTGGGTTCTATCGGGCTGGATGTGTCTATGTTCGCTCCCGATCTGGTGGTGCCGGGGGCGACGACGACTGACAATCCGTACGATGCGGTGCCGAGTGCGCTGGCGGCTAACTTTAATACGCTGCACATAAAAAAGACGGGTAGCACTGTGGTCAGTGCCGAACCGCAAACACCATTAACGCCGTTGGCGAAAAAAGTGGGGCATCGGCTTCGCGGCATCGGCGCCCGACGGGTGAATACCGGCAGAGAGTCTGCAGATGCAGAGCGATACTTTGCCGAGTTACTTAAAGCCATGCTGGTGGAAGAGGGGCTTGAAGTAGCAGATGAGGTTATCTGGGGTAGCGCGCCTGAGGGGACTGCGTTCTATGCTCATCGCAATACGCGTACACTGGGTGAAGTTCTCGAGGGAATGTTGAAATACTCAACTAACTTTATCGCTAATCAGTTAATGCTGACTCTTGTAGCCCAAAAGGCTGATCAGGCTGCCAACTTCACGTTGGTCGGCGAGCTCATGCAGCAATCGTTGCGTGAAGAATTTGGCTGGACTGAATTCAGCTTGCTGGAGGGGGCCGGACTTTCGCGAGACAACCGTTTAACCGCCAGACAGCTCACCGATGTAGTAAGACGCTTTGTCCGCTGGCAACATCTGTTACCCGAAGTTGCTCCGGGTGTACATGCTAAAACCGGTACGCTCACTGATGTTAAAACTCTGGCGGGATTCGCGACCGGTAGTGCTGGCGGCATTGCGCCGTTTGCGATTCTGATTAACGAATCGGTGCCGCGGGATTTGCCTGTGCAATTAATACAGTCATTGAGCAAATAACTCTCTGAAATCCCGGTGTGGCTTCTTATCTGGTGGCAACACCAGCGGTAACACCGACCGGAGGTTTACCTTTGGATTTCTCAAGCAGTGGTATCGTGCCAAGGCCGATGGTCCATGCCAGCCAGGGAATGCGGCTGATGGCTACTGATGTGCATAAGGACATAGTGGCTGCGAAAGTGAATTTAGTCAGCACCAGTGCCGTGGGTGATAACTCCCTTTCGTACAGTGCCACTTCCAGCAGGTAAAGAAATGCCGGGTGAAGAAGGTACATGCCGAATGAGTATTTGGACCATTGCGACAGTTTTTCCGGCCAACGGAAATACTGACTGCCCATAAACGCCAGCACCATGAAGCACGGAAAGAGAAAGTGCCCCATGTAAACCGCACCTCCTCTGATACCGAAGTTTCCTGTCTGTATCACCTCGGACGCATGCACCAGCTTGATCAGAAAACCAATAACCAGAGCCAGCAGGGCGAATCCAAAAAGACTGTTAGACGTTCTTCGATCCAGCCCGGATTGCCAGATTCCGTAAAGTGCGTAAGCAACGAATCCGTAGCCTGTATATGTCAACAGCTTTGCCACGCGCATCCAGCTTTCAATGACCATAATGTCGTCAAAGGTTCGCCAGATAAATCCACCGAACATACTATTTAAATAAATTAGCGGTATCACGCACAGGCCAATGACAGGTGCCTTGATTGCCAGCCTATAGAGAGGATAGAAAAGTACCAGTACAAACAGCGTGGGCAGAAAATGCATATGATAGTTTGACCAGCCAAGCGTTAGATAATATGCCCAGCTCTGCCACTGAGTGATCTCAGCCCACATTGAATCGGTATATCCGAGATGATGTGCCTTGTACAATCGGAAGAATGCGTAGAATACAGTCCACGCAACAAACGGTACCAGTAATCGGCGGATCTGTTGCTTTACGTTTTCAGTATACGATAAAGATTTGCCGTTCATCCTGACAGCCAGCAGAAACAGCGAAACCAGTATAAAATATTCAGTGCTGGCAATTTCCGAGACGGTACGCAGCATGACTGGAAACACCCGCTCGCCGGGTAACGCGTCGGCAAACGCCTGTCCAACATGGTCGGCAGAAGAATGCAACGCAATAATACAAAACGCCGCGGCCAGTCGGGCTCCGTCCAGCCAGTACATTCTAGTGGGCTTGTCCATAAACCTACTCTCCAGCAACTCGAACAGTGACGGCACTTAGTTCCTGTAGCGAATCAACTGTGTTGATGCCCGGATACTGACCGGTATTCTCGCCCGTTTTAAACCACTTAAAGAAAAGGTCTTTGTCAGCGTCGTCGACGGCAGCCACAATGATGCGAAAATCTTTGTTAACCGGCGCACCGGTATATAGGTCGAGCGACCAGTTCACCGCAGATGGTTGTATCGGTGCTTTGGGGTAGATTCCGTCACTGCTTTGCTCAATAACAAAAAGGTGCCGGCCCGGAAACTCCGATTTTATTGTCCCGCTAACATGGTAATTGCGTTTTACTGAAACATTATTTGACGGGCTGATGATTGACGCAAATTCTGTGTTTGCACCAATGGTGCTGAATGGTACAGAAGCCTTTATCAACAAGGTCAACGCAGCTGCGAACAGCACCGGGAAAATCGCCACAATAGCGAGAAATGCATTGCTGGAGATAGCCGGCGCGACCCGCTGCTGAACGCTGGCATCCTGCATGTTACTTCTCCCTTAATGCTGCGCTGATTTATTCGCCACCGAGAGACAACAGTCTCTTGGTGCTGCAGAGTCTGCAGTCATCGATATCTTCAACAGGAGAATGCAATGCCTGGCGGGCCTTGATTCTGCGATGTTCATCAAGGATGTCTGATTCGATTGCAAGTGGCTTTGCACAGTTGTCACAGTGATCGAACAAGGAACCGTATTTTTTGTACAGCAGCCCGCTCATGATAACGCCATTGGTATTGGCGGTTGTGACGTCGTTATAGCCTGCACCTGATTCGTAGACGCCGGAGTACCAGCCGCCTTCGGGATCATAGGCGCTACTGACGCTTTGCATTAACACCTGACTGTAGGGTTCGTCCGGGAAAAGCAAAGCCATTGAAATTGCGGCTTTGGTTGAAGTTGCTTTCAGGTGATCGTAATCTTCGCCAGAGCTGTTCGTGGTGCTGAACTTTAAACCGGCATTATAGATTGAGTTATAAAGAAAGTAGGGCTTGCGATCAATGTTGTCTTCCGAGATGGCGGTGACGATACCAGTCTGTTCCCAGCGTGTTTTTTGTACATCGTAAATGTTTCTGAGCAAGTCCCGGTTGTCGTCATCGATGCCTAATTCCATTGCATCCATAGCATAGGACTCTGTCACCACGTAGTTATTCGCATAAAACTCGCGAGGGTCCCGGCTGTCGTATGCGATGTCGACACCCAGTATTGAGGTGTTACTTCGATACTTGTTGTTGTAGTCGCGGGAGATATCTACCTTAAAGCCGACCCTGTCGAAAATTTTACCGGCATATTGTTCATACCCGAGACGTCCTTCCTGACGTGGATGAACAATATTCTCATCCTTCTTGTCGCGAGCCATTCCATACATTTCATCTTCCATAATCAACCGGCTGTAGTCCCAACGAGATAGCACGCTGTTGACAGGAGAATAGTACTTTGGATGCATGCATTGCAGTGTATTCAGCCATGAAATCAAGCGTGCCAGATCGAGCACTGACACACCGATACCCAACGGTTGTTCTTTGTTACCGTAGTCCACCATCTTGCGGGTCTTGGTGTTGTACACTTTGTTGGGGGCGACGTCGTCAAACAGTTCGATGGTGGCCAGCGTTTCGAGCAGTGCCATGATCGCATCGTCGAAGTCCTTCTGTGACAGAATGCCGAAGTCCCTCGCTGCAATGTAGGCGGCAAGTGCAGAACCAGTATCCCACATGGTGGTAGAGGGATACTTGTTTACCGCGTTGACCAGACCGGTTTCAGGGTTGTAGTTGTTCTCAAAGTACTTCCATGCGATTTTTGCGATCTTCAGGTCACTGTCGCTGAGTTCTACTGATTCGACTGCACACATGCTGTCTTCCTGCTGCATCAGGCTTTTCAGCTCCCGTGCGTTACTCGCGTGTGTGCCGGTATTATTGTCTCCGGAATATTGGGGTGCACTGAAGGCCTGCCCGGTTGCCGACAGTGCAGCACCCATGTCCGGTGCTTTGTCGACGTCGACACCGTTAATCACAAACCAGGCAATACCGACGCCTGCAGTGACCGCAACCACGGTCTCTCCAATACTGTTTTTGACTCGTTCGAATATACCTCCGGTCTCTGCCTTTTTGGCAGAAACGGCCGTCCCGGGCAATATAGCAGCCCGCTTTTTTTCTTCTTCTTTTTGTTCTTCTGTTTGGTTGGTCACGGTCGTATCCCTACTGAGCGTCGAGTGTGGCCAGAGTTTGCTGTAAGACATTAAAAACAGGTTGTACCGAGCTTTGTGTATCCCCGCTTTTCCATCTTGCTGCAAGCGAATCAATTGGACCCATCAGGCCTTGCAGGTTGGCTTTCACTTTCTCGTGCTGAGTGCTTGCCTTCCAGATTGCCTTTTTGGTTTCCAATAGTTTTTCTGCGGCTTTGACGCCGTCTTTGGTTTTTTCCAGTTCCGATTCAAGCACCTGTTTGTAGGCTGCTTTCAGTTCTTTGAGGCGCGTTTCCCCGGCCAGCTGAGCTCGTAACTTGTCAGCCTGAGCTTTGAGTTCGTTCAGTTGAGCAGGATCCGTTTGCGGTTTGGCATTTTGTTTTTCCAACTCTGCAAGTACCGCTTGTCCCGCCTGCTTTTGATTTTTTTCAAGCACACCGATACGCTCTGCCAGCGTTCGCTGGTTGGTATCGATTTTTTTGGAAAGCAATTGTTCGGTAGCTGTCAACTGCTTTGATGTGGTCACCAGAGTGACAGTCAGCCAGGCCACTAGAATAAAGGTCGCCACGCTGAATATTTTGTTGGTCATGTGAACGCCGTTGCAGGTGTTATTTCTTCTATTAATGCGGGCGCTGACTACTGCCTTCTGCATACTGAAAGGCTATCGCTGATAGTTGGTGACCCGCCTGCTGTTAGAGTTATCGTCAGGCAGGGCAATTACTTTTGAACTTTTGTGAGCCCGGTCAACAATCTTTGCCGATCGTGGTTCGCATTTCGCTATGACGACGCGCTTTTGTATGCGCCCGGTTCTGCGGTGTTTTGCTTGGTTATGACCGAATGCGACATCTTATTCATCAAAAGTAGATCAGCTCACTCGGTTGGATTATCTTGCTGCTGGATTTTCCATGAAGCACTTGCGTGAATAACGTCAAAACCTCGAATACCCTAATGGTCAACGGGCTGTGTTTTATGTCTATGGCAATGTGGGCATTTGCCTTTCCAATTGCCGATGTGATGCTGGAGTCGTGGGGGTCACTGGCATTGGCACTGGCGCGTCAGGCAATAGCATTGCTCACTCTATTGTTGATTTGGTGGTGGGCTGATGGCTCCTCGGTGATTCTCAGAGCACCATGGAAAAAAGGGATATTTATCGGCGGCTTGGGGTTCGGTATAGGTGCACCTTTGCTGTTGTATGGTCAGCGTCTTTCAGACCCGGTAACGCCGGCCCTTGCGGCAGCCATGATGCCGGTAGCCGGGGTAATGTTAGAGGTATTGTTTGATAATCGCAGAATGACACTGCCGCTTTGGTGCGGGTTGATTCTGGCCTTGTCAGGGGGCGTACTTGCCAGTGGTGCCCGGCTGGGTGAGGCCTCGTTCGGTACTGGTGCGTTGTTGTGTCTATTATCCGTCGTATTATTTGCCTGGGCCTCAAGGGAAGCCACGAAACAATGCAGCGGAGTAAGTGCACTCGGCCAGTCGACAGTGACGCTGGCAGGTGCAGCATTGATACTTATGGCGGCTTTTTGCATGGCTGAACTATTTTCGCTGCCAGGCGCTCATATCGGACGTCTGGATCCGGCAATGAGCTTGATGTTGTTGTTCAGTGGGGCTGTTTCTCTGGGTTTATCGCAGTTTTTATGGATCTGGGCTGTCGGCAGGATAGGGGTCTTTCTGGCCTCATTGCACATGAATGCGGTGCCGTTTTATGTCATGGCCATTGTGGCCGTTGTGCTGGGCGGTGCCTGGAGCTGGTGGCAGTCTGCCGGGGCAATACTGGTTGCTGCAGGAGTGTTGACTACTCAGCTGGCGACCGCCAGACGACAAGGCAGATTGCGGGTATAGGTTAGTGCTGACCGGATTTTTTCATGATCAAAGCGCTTATTTATTACAGGCCGCCATACGGAAGTCTGCCACCCCGGCTGCCCGCAGATCCTGGCCAATTTTACATTTATTCGGTTGGAACACTGCCGCCGCGTCGCTGCAGCACCACGGGGTGCCCGCAAAAGCGCTCGTGTATTCCCAGTGAAACTGCACTGAGCGTTCAGGCAGGCAGAATTCAAGCGCAGCAGTCAGACAATATTGTGTTCTCATCGAGACCGTCGCTCCCGATGGGGTAACGACTACGTGTTCCCGATGATCGCAATTCCCGTCATCAGGTCGCCTGAATGAAGCGTCTGTGGTTGTCGAGCGCATTATTCAGGTGATAGTAAATACGTTGTACACGGTTGTTTTCAGGACACAGTCGACACGGCTTATGTTTTATCTGTCACTTAAAGTTCGTGATGAAATAGACGTTAACCCGCGGATGAGGTAGTCAAACGACAGGCTCGTCTGAGCATCAAATAGTTGAAAGTAATAAGAAGATGAAGCGTGCAAAGTTGAAGTCGACAGAGACGGGTACAGCGGAAAGCGCTGTCACGATAGCTTTTCCAGGCACGCAAACCAGTTCCCGCGAAGACCTGTGCAATGCGGTGCTGGAATCAGTTGAGCAGGGTATCATTGTGTGGTCTGCCGACGGCTATTGTGAGTTTGTTAATTCTCGCTATCGAAATTTGCTTGGGCAGGGCGAAGACTATCTGCAGGAAGGGATGCACCGTGGTGTCTATTTCGAAAAAATGATAGCGCGCGGAGAGATCACGCCCGAGGCGGTGTCTTCTATTGAGGCTGACCTCCTCAGTAAGCAGCCTTTTAATCTGGAGCGCAAACTTGGCAGCGGGGTCGAAATTGCGGTTTATATCCGGCCGATGGAGTCCGGCGGGCATGTGGTGTCTTACACCGACATTACCGAAAGCAAGAAAAATCAACTGATGCTGTCGCAGGCGATTCAAAGAGCTGAAAACGCCGAACATAAAGCGCGTGAAGCGCTGCAACAAGAGCGTGATCGAAGAACAGAAATCCGCTCTCTGGCTGAGTTGGGTGACTGGCTACAGTGCTGTAAGTCGATCGATGAGTTGTACGAGATTGTCCGTCAGGCCATGTGTGGTTATTTTTCCGGCTCCAGCGGTCAGCTGTTCATATACAGTAATTCACGCGATGTACTCGATGGTGTTGTCGCGTGGGGTGATGCCGCTGTTATTCGCAACGTACAGCCACAGGACTGCTGGGGATTACGTCGTGGCAGGATGTTTCGCTATGGCGAAGGTGTTGTGAATTATCCCTGTGCTCATGTGTTGAATAACAGTGATCAATCGCCTGATGTGTATGTGTGTCTGCCAATCATTGCTCAGGGTGATACCGTTGGTTTGTTAAATATCATATTTGGTAACGAAATCATTGATGATGCTGCGCGGGATTCACAAATTGCTTTTGCGCAAAAATGTGCAGAGCAAATCAGTGTGGCTATCGCCAATGTGAAGCTGCGTGATGAACTGCATGAACAATCTACCCGCGATCCGCTCACCGGTTTGTACAATCGACGTTATTTTATTGATCGCTGTCGCTCAGCTATTTCCCTGGTTCAGCGTGAAGAAGGTTCGCTAGCGCTGATTTCATTCGACGCAGATAACTTTAAAAGTTACAACGACAAATACGGTCATGATGCCGGCGACTATCTGCTTTGCACTATTGGCTCCCTGATTAGTCGATATTACGACAATGATCAAACCTGCTGTCGCATCGGGGGTGAGGAATTTTCAATCCTGTTGCCTGATGCGACGGTTGACCAGGCACAATCCAGTGCCAGGGAACTCGTTGAACTTATTGCACAGCACGATTTCAGCTATAGAGGCACGCCATTGCCAACGGTAACGATTTCTGCCGGTGTTGCGGCTTTTCCAGAAAATGCAAATACGCTTGTCGAGCTTTGCAAAGCTGCTGATATAGCAATGTATGCCGCGAAGGAGCAGGGAAAAAATTGTGTTTGTATTGCGCAATAACAAAGCGTTTCCAGCAGTCTAAAAACATTTCTGAATACCGGAAAACTGCCTTGGACCCGTGGGCGTTTTATGCATTGTTAAGGGTGAATGGATCCCATCATCGAAAATGCACGCTGAAGTAAGATGTGTTTGACCGTCTGCTGCAACCTTCTGTCCCCTTTAAACAGTAAGTAATAGTACTTTCTACGCTCCCGGGAAAATTGCTACTGCATGCTACAGGATTGCCAGGCAGTAGCGTAAAGAAAGCGCCATGCCGCTGTCGTATTGCCTGTGTTTTCCCGGAGGCTCTTATTGTATCTGGCCTCATGTGTTTCATGTACTTGTGTTGCCGGTGCGGTGTAACCGTATTACGTATGAAGGCTGATGTGGTATGTTGCCTGTGCCAGCCAGTAAGCACGGTAACGACACACAGGTAGCATCATGACGAAGAAAACCTTTCTGGAGTCTGCCTATCACCTGGAAAGCATGCAGCAGACAGAAGCGCTCTACAGCGAATGGGCGGCGACCTATGATGAAGAAATTACAGCCAATGGCTATGCGTCTCCACAGCGTACTGCTGAGGCATTGGTGCAATGCGGAGCAGTCGGTGGGGAAGCGCTGCTGGATATCGGCTGTGGCTCGGGTGTGTCCGGTTATTTTCTTCAGCAAGCGGGCTTTGCTGAACTGCATGGTTGCGACTTCTCATGGCCGATGCTTGAATTGGCTGCAAGGAAAAACCTCTATAAAAAGTTGCATCAAAGTAGCCCGGATAATCCCTATTCCTTTGTTGAAGCGCCGTATCAAACGGCTGCTGCGGTCGGGGTGATGGCCCCCGGTCATGCGGGGCCGGAGCTTATCAGCAGTGTGCTGGAAATATTAGTGGTGGGTGGGTTGTTCGGGTTTTCAATGAATGATCATACGCTGGATAACCCGGCTTATCTGCAGGAAATAGAACGACTGCTTAAAGATCGTCAAGTGAGGATTCGCTGGAATGAATATGGCGAGCATCTACCGGGCATTCAGTTGAATTCTATAATCATGGTGATAGAGAAATTACGTTAGCTGCAGATTTGATGCGACTTGACCATTCCTGTTGAATCACGCCCGCTTGTCAGTACGACGTAGCAGCGTTATCTCCGTTATAACTTTCTCTCCAAAAACTCAACCACGGCGCTGGTAATCTTTTCATTGTTTTCCGGAGCCAGTATGTTTCCCGCGATTACATGCTGACTCGCACCGTCGGGCTGTACTACCTCAATGACATCGTTGCCATCCGGAAGCTGCTGGCAAAATGCTTTTATCTGTACAACACTCACGGTGTCGTCGTGACGTGAATAAATGATTTGAACCGGTACTCGACAGCCGGCAGCATCGTATTGTTTTGCAAGTTTAACCATCCCCATCATTGGCAGCAGCGCCTCTACCGGGTATCGATTTGTCCAGTACCTTGCGTGCTCATCGCTGCTCGTTTCGCTTTCGCGATAGGGGCCAACAATCAGCTTCGCCAGTTGCGCTCCCCAGGGGTATAACAACATTCCGGCGCGCGGATCTGCCACCCCGAAGTTAGGTGAGAGAAAAATCATCGCTGCAATCTGGTGGCTGAATTGCTGCTGGTGTGCTGTCCACCATGCCAGACTGGCACCAGTCGAGCATCCGATCACCACGGTTCTGCGTCCAAGCCTTGCAGCGATAGCCAGAGCTTCAGAAGCATCATTGACCCATTTGTTCACTGACCCTTGTGCGAGCGCATCGTCGGATCGTCCGTTGCCGGCCAGTCGCGTAAAGTACAGGTTGCTGCCGAAGTGGCGAGCGATGTTGTCCGGGACCGGCACTGATTCCTGTCGTGTAGCTGAAAATCCATGTAAGTAGACGAACGCTATCTCAGTTTGGGACTTGTTACTGGCGTCTGCCCAGACAATCGTTTTCTCAGCGCCCGGCGTAATGTCCCGGTAGCGGGATTCTGAAGCATGGAGCCACGCGTCGAGATCATTCGGTAATTCGACCGGTTTAAGCGTGGTATCCAGAGATACCCGGGGGCCGATCAGGTACACCACCATGATCAGGACACAGCTCACAAAAATTATAAGAGTCAGAATAATAGTCACCGCTGGTGTCAAGATTCGGGCAGGTCCGCCGTTACCCTGCCATCGCCAACCCGGGTGGTGTCGAGCAGTCGCACGATAGAGCCCGAATCGTTATACAGGAATACAGATGTCAAAGTCCGTCCGCAAGGGCGGTACAGTGTGCGGGCCAGCGCCACTCAATAAAAACATCAACGTGATTGAGTTGCCTGTCGAGCAGGTGACACGCGATGGTGCCGCTGGCTGTCCCCCTGTACCCGGAAAAACTGTTCTGGAAAGTGTATCAGACGAACCTCTGGCTGTTGCCCGCGCTGCGTTGTCCAATGCCCTGAAGAGTCAGCGAAGCCTCGAAGCGAGGCTTGATAAAGTTTGTAACAGCCTGCTGATAGCCGGAGAACAGATTCCGACGATAGATCAATCTGAGTATTCAATGCTGCAGGAAGCCTATATCAATGCCTCTACGGCGTTCAGGGTAGCCAGTGAGAAGTCATTGATCTGGAAATCGCGGGTAACGCGGCTGACAAATAAGGCAGTTACAAATCAAACTGGCGATGATGACTGGCCGATAGCTGCCTGAGTCGTTGGTCGGTGACGTCACCGGAAATGGTGTGCCCGCTGAGAATCCAGGGTATGCCCACAAACCCTGAAAGCCACTGTATTGAGGCGTTTTCGCAGTGAGCGGCAAGTAGAATCCCCCGCTCGTTAAGCCTTCAGTGCGCGCGAACGCACGTTACCGGGCCCGTCTATATTCCGGCCAGTCGGCCGGGTTGCTGCCCATCAGCGAGATCCATTGATTTACGGTGGAAGAAAGTGCGCTGTTGGACATAAAAGAAATGTCGTAAATCATACGTTTGCCAGTCGGCAGATTTCGAGTCAGCAAAAACGGGCCTGCCGCATCGCTGGCGATTCTTTTTTCTGCATCCGGTGTGATGTCGATCGGGTCAAACTCGGCAATCATTTCTATGCAGTTCGCACCGGCGTTGTCATTGGGCACCGGCCAGATCACCACGGTCAATGGATTGGGCGGCAGATCCTGCACGTCAATTGCCGGCATGTTATTCATGAGCGCTTTACACAACGCCAGATCACGTCGGCTGCTGCGGTCGGTCAGGTGGACCACCGTAATGTTCTGTGCATCGCGCGGAAAGCTGTCAATTGGCGCGACTACCAGGTAGCTCGGGGACACAGCGACTTCACTTGCGCCAGCCGAAGTCTGCGCTGCCGTTAATGATTCTGCGGCCTGTGGTGCCGGTGCCGGCGCTGATGGCTGGACAGGTTGCGGTGCAGGTGTCGGAGCTGGCGTTGTCGTTGCCGGCACCCGCGAAGGTATTAGCTCGCCCGGATCACTCACCGGGTCGTCGAAAAAGGCGCAACCGGTTGCAAGTGTGGTAAAGCAAACGGCGATCACTAGATGGCGCAGAATCACGTCAGAAGGCTCCATAAGTCGGTACTGTGAAGTATACAGAGTCTCTGTCGGACAGGTGTGGTTACAGGCTGGTAGTCCATCTTTGTAAATAACGAGTTCACATTCGCATTAGTGCCACTGCGGCGTACAGGAAAAATAATCAAGGTCGATGAAATACTGAAGCGTTATCTGTTTTTTTTGTTTGCATGTCGTGGCAGTGCTGTCCTGTTGTGTTGCAAATTGAAACCCGTTAATGTGCACATTCAACCAAAATCTGATTTTAGTAATCTTGCAGGAGAGCTAAATGTCCACAAGCACCGCACTTGATTACGGTGACCGTATCGATTTGTCTGCGTACGGGATACACCGGGTGTCCGAAGTTATACACAACCCTTCCTTTGATACACTCTTCGCCGAGGAAACGCGCGCCGACCTAAAAGGGTTTGAACGTGCAGTCGTCACTGATCTCGGGGCAGACGCTGTTGATACCGGTGATTTCACAGGGCGATCACCTAAAGACAAATATATCGTTAAAGATGATCTGACTCGCGACACACTCTGGTGGTCTGATCAGGGTAAAAACGATAACAAAGCGATTGACCGGCAGGTCTGGAATGATCTGCACAACACTGTCACGCGCCAACTGTCCGGCAAACGGCTGTTTGTCGTCGACACTTACTGCGGTGCGAATCCCGACACCCGGCTGGCGGTTCGGTTTATCTGCGAAGTTGCCTGGCAGGCACATTTTGTCACCAACATGTTCATTCAGCCTACCGAGGAAGAACTCGACCACTACGTGCCGGATTTTGTTGTGATGAACGGCGCCAAGACCACCAATGAAAAGTGGCAGGAACACGGTCTGAATTCAGAAAATTTTATCGCCTTCAACCTCAGCGAAAAGATGCAGCTGATTGGTGGAACCTGGTATGGCGGCGAAATGAAAAAAGGCATGTTCGCTATCATGAACTACCTGCTGCCGCGTCGTGGTATCGCCTCAATGCACTGTTCGGCTAATGTAGGCAAAGCGGGAGACGTTGCAGTATTTTTCGGATTGTCCGGAACTGGCAAAACCACTTTGTCTGCAGACCCGAAACGTCTGTTGCTGGGTGATGATGAGCATGGCTGGGACGATGATGGTGTCTTCAATTATGAAGGCGGGTGTTATGCCAAAACCATTCGCCTCAGCGAAGAAGCCGAGCCCGACATCTACGGTGCGATCAAGCGTAATGCGCTGCTCGAAAACGTTGTCGTCCGTGACGATGGTTCGATCGATTTTGATGACGCGTCAAAAACAGAAAACGCACGCGTGTCGTATCCGATTGACCATATCGAACATATCGTCAAGCCGGTATCCAAAGCTGGCCATGCCAACAAGGTGATTTTTCTTTCTGCTGATGCTTTCGGTGTGCTGCCTCCGGTATCGCGCCTGACACCGGAACAAACCAAGTATCACTTCTTATCGGGTTTTACCGCAAAGCTTGCCGGTACAGAACGGGGCATTACAGAGCCAACGCCCACTTTCTCGTCCTGCTTCGGTGCAGCCTTCCTCACTTTACACCCGACCCAATACGGTGAAGAACTGGTAAAGCGGATGGAAGCATCCGGCGCAACCGCCTATCTTGTAAACACAGGTTGGAACGGCACAGGTAAACGTATTTCAATAAAAGACACCAGAGCAATTATCGATGCGATTATCAACGGTGAACTCGACACCGCCGAAACGCAGGATATACCGATATTTAATCTCGCCGTGCCTGTCGCCTTAAGCGGAGTGAACGAAGGTATTCTTGATCCGCGTCAGACCTACGCAACGCCTGCAGAATGGGAAAAGCGTGCACGAAGTCTGGCGGCGCAGTTTGTCGATAACTTTGAGAAGTTTACCGATACAAAAGAAGGTGCTGCCCTGGTTGCTGCGGGCCCTCAGTTGTAATACGAAGGCCCTTAGTCAGACAAAAAAACCGCAGGTTTAACTTCCTGCGGTTTTTTTTTTTGCGATAAGCATGAAGATAGCCGCTTATCGATAACTGCACTCATCGCCGGCGTCGACCCGGCTGATTAATTAACAAATTGTGAGCGCTCAAGCCTTGCCGTAATGCGTGACGCTTCGTTGGATCCTTCCTGTGCCGCTTGCAGCGCCAGTCGCAGCTGGCTTACTGCATCACCATTTTGATCAAGCAGAAAGAAGTGATCGGCCAGTGCTTCGTGTGAAGCGACTGTACGCCCCATTTTTCCGAGCACGTTTGCGTACCGTTTATAAATCGAGGGTGAGGGGTCAGCTGCAGCTCTGAGGTACGACTGTATGACGCGTTCCGCCAGGCTGACTCTGCGTTGTTGTAACAGCAGATCTACGTATGATTCCACTGCACTGTGATGATCCGGGTAAATGTCGATAATTGAACTGTAGAGTCGTTCGGCTCTTGCTGTCTGTTGATTGGCGAGTGCCACTTCAGCGTCCAGCAGTCGAACAGTCAGGCTGTGCGGCTGCAAGTCGACCAGTTGTTTTGCCAGTGGCAATGCGTTGGCGGACTCGCCTGATTGCAGCAGTAACAGGATCCGGCCATACAATCTTGCGGAGCTGCTTTTTCCGATATGTCCTTCCTCGAGAGACCGCTGCATGTTTTTCGGGTTGTTGGTGTGCATCACCCGTAACTTCATCTGATGCAGTTGAAAATCAGCGGTATCCTGTATTCCGACCGGGTTTGACAACCGGCTGGAGTTATTCTTGGCTTCCGAAATGCGATTGGTAGTCAGCGGGTGTGTTCTGAGGAATTCCATTTGCTCAGTGGTATTGAGCGCTACCCGGCGTCGCAGCACCTCAAAAAAATCGACCATCCCTCTGGGGTTGTAGCCGGCATCTGAAAGCAGCTGGATTCCGATTCGATCAGCTTCGTACTCGTGTACCCTGGTGTAGTCGATTGCAGATTGCCGGCTGGCGGCAAGGCCGGTCAGCAGAGCGGCCTGTCCGGCCTGTGCTGATTGCTGGCTCAACAAAATGGCGGCAATGATTGCCGCGGCGGTTTTGTAACCGGTGTTGCCCTGTGACGCATATAGCCGTGCAATGTGGCGTTGCGTTACGTGAGCCGTTTCGTGAGCGATTACACTGGCAAGTTCAGCTTCATTGTTTGCCGCCATAATCAGGCCGCTGTTGATGCCGATGTAGCCGCCCGGCAGTGCAAACGCGTTGATTTCAGGGTTGCGGACGACAAAAAAGGTAAAGTCAGATGTGTTCAGCTCGGGACGGGTGGCTACCAGTCGCTCGCCGATAGACTGCACATAGCGATTTATCTCGGTATCTGTCACCAGATCGAGATACTGGCGGATTTTGCGCATGTAGCCGCGACCGATGTGCTTTTCGTCGCTTGGCGACATCACTAGATCGGCAGGCTCACCCATTTGCGGCAGATTCAGCCTGTCGTAGCTGCCTGCTATCGGTGCAATCCCAAGGCTGGTGCCCAGTAAAGCACACGACAGTGCAATGGTGAGCGAGCGTTTTTTGGTTGACTTCAAAAGTAACCCCGTTCGAAAGCACGCCTCAATAGATACCTAGCGGCGATATGGTGAAAAAGCGTACCTGATATTTACCCTCCTTAGTAGAGCTGCTCAATTACCAGATAATGCTGTGAACCGGTTCGAAGTACTGTCTGAGTCAACGACAATAGGCCCGACGGCACTGGACGCTGCGTTTGGTAAATGTCATATTTAACGCCGGTGCGTATTCGGTGCCAGAACCTTCGTCAATTCCAAGCGAAAAGCTCCGCATAAACCCCGCAACCCGGGGGATATGCCGAGAGACCGGCTGATCCGAACTACCCGGGTCTGTACGTAAAATACTCACGGTCAATAAATACTTCAGGGTGTTGAAAACTATTGCGCTTGCGCTGACGACGTTAAATTTTCCTCGAAATGCTCAAAAATCACTCATAACCTGCGTTTTTTCGGTCAATTTAGCCTGGTCATCGCTGCACCCATGACAATTTTCAACTCGCTGTTAATCCCCTTGATGAACGTGTCCCCGCCCTCTGGCGGGTGATACAGAGTCATTTAAAAATAATTTAACTGAAGAGCAGGTGAACAACGTGGAATTATCCGGAGGCGAGATAATTATCCAGTCCCTCAAAGACGAGGGGGTCGAGTATGTGTTTGGTTACCCCGGTGGCGCGGTCCTGCACATCTATGATGCGATTTTCCGCCAACAGGATGTAAAGCACATTCTGGTGCGCCACGAGCAGGGCGCAACTCACATGGCCGATGGCTACTCGCGTGCGACAGGTAAGCCCGGGGTGGTGCTGGTGACGTCAGGACCCGGTGCGACCAACGCCGTGACCGGCATCGCGACGGCGCACCTGGACTCCATTCCCCTGGTGGTCATTACCGGTCAGGTCACCTCGAAATTCATCGGTACCGATGCGTTTCAGGAAGTCGATGCGATCGGCTGCACGCGTCCGTGCGTCAAGCATAACTTTATGGTTAAAAGTGTGGATGAGATTGCCACCGTCATGCGAAAGGCATTCTACGTGGCCACCACCGGTCGTCCGGGGCCTGTCGTGGTAGACATTCCCAAAGATTTCACTGCACCTCATATAAAGATTCCATACGAGTATCCCAAGGAAGTGGCGATGCGCTCTTATGTACCGGTCAGCGGGGGGCACAGTGGTCAGGTGCGAAAAGCCGTTGAGTTGCTGGCGCAAGCCAAACGACCGATGATTTACAGTGGTGGTGGCGTCATTATGAGCAGTGCAGAGGACGAACTTATCCGGCTCACCCGTGAGCTCGGATATCCGATTACACAAACGCTGATGGGGCTGGGTGCCTACCCGTCATCTGACAAGCAGTTCATCGGAATGCTGGGTATGCATGGCACCTATGAAGCAAACATGGCCATGCATAACTGCGATGTGCTGCTGGCAATCGGCGCGCGTTTTGATGACCGCGTTACCGGCGAGGTGGCGCATTTCTGCCCGAACGCAAAAATTATTCATATCGACATCGACCCGGCGTCTATCTCTAAGAATGTCACCGTCGATGTGCCTATTGTCGGTGATGTTAAAAAAGTACTGGCACGGATGCTGGAGTTGCTTGCCGAGGACAGCCGCCGCGCCAACCCCGAAGATATCAACGGCTGGTGGCAGCAGATCAATGCCTGGCAGGATATGAAAAGCCTCGCCTATGAAAAGAGTAACAGCGTCATCAAGCCGCAGTCTGTTATCGAAAAACTGTGGGAAGTTACCAACGGTGATGCATTTGTGACGTCCGATGTCGGGCAACACCAGATGTGGGCGGCACAGTACTACGGCTTTAATAGTCCCAGGCGCTGGATTAACTCGGGCGGGTTGGGCACCATGGGGTTTGGTCTGCCTGCAGCCCTCGGGGTGAAAATGGCCTACCCGGATGCCGATGTTGCCTGTGTCACCGGTGAGGCCAGTATACAAATGTGTTTGCAGGAGCTTTCCACTGCCAGCCAGTACCATCTTCCGGTCAAGGTCATCAACCTGAACAATCGTTATCTGGGTATGGTCAGGCAATGGCAGGAGTTTCAGTACGAAGGCCGCTACTCAAGCTCCTATGTCGATGCGCTGCCTGACTTCGTCAAACTGGCCGAGTCTTACGGCCATGTCGGAATGCTGATTGAAAGCCCGGGTGATGTCGATGGCGCTCTTCGGGAAGCCTTTGCAATGAAAGATCGCCTGGTGTTCCTTGATTTTCTAACCGATGACACAGAAAACGTTTACCCGATGATCGAAGCCGGGAAAGGGCATCAGGAAATGCGTCTGCACCCTAAAACAGGGGAGCTGGCCTGATGAAAAAAAGCAACAAACATATCATTGCACTGCTCATTGAAAATGAGTCCGGCGCTTTGTCGCGCGTTGCCGGACTGTTCAGCATGCGCAGCTACAACATTGAGTCGCTGACTGTGGCACCGACCAATGACCCGACGCTGTCACGCGCTACTGTAGTCACCAGCGGTGACGACCGCACCATTGAGCAGATCACCAAGCAACTTAATAAACTGATCGACGTCGTCCGGCTGGTGGATCTGACTGAAGCCGCGCACGTTGAGCGTGAAATGATGCTGATCAAAGTCAGGGCAACCGGTAGTCAGCGCGAAGAGATTAAGCGGCTGACTGATATTTTTAGGAGTAAAATCATTGATGTTACTGAATCCACCTACATAATCGAACTCACCGGAGACAGTGACAAGCTTGATGCCTTCGTAAAAAGCGTGGGTGATGAATCGATTCTCGAAGTGGTCAGATCCGGCGTAACCGGTATTGCCAGAGGCGAGCGTGGTTTGAAGGTCTAGCCGTACAATCATAGCGGGGCCGGTGTGTACCACCCCGCTATCCGTTGTAACGTACTGCTGAAGGGACTGCTGTATAGTTTCGCCAGGGCTGGCCTGTAAGTCATCAGCGTTTTCGCTTTTGATTGCGATTTTTATCTCCGCTGGCTGTAGGTGGCAAAGGTAGATTTCCTAACGGCGCATTGCCTGACAGTGAGAGCACGTCGGCGAACCTGTTTAAGAGCATGACAGGCCATAAGCGCATTGGCGAAAACGGAGTGAGCCATCCCTAACCGGAAGGTTTCGGCTATAGAGCAGGTGCAATGATTATCCATCGCTGTAAATGGCAACAAGACAAATACTAAAAAATGAGTGAACCGATAAGCCCGCCGGTCGGGCCGCCGAACGGACAGAAAAAGCGCAAAAGCATTTATCTGCTGCCCAATCTGTTTACGACTGCCGCGTTGTTTGCCGGCTTTTATGCAGTGATCGCTGCTATTAACAATCACTTCGATGATGCAGCCATCGCCGTTCTCGTGGCAATGGTGCTCGACGGGCTGGATGGTCGCATCGCCCGCATGACCAATACATCGAGCCAGTTTGGTGCTGAGTACGACAGTATGTCCGACATGGTGTCGTTCGGTGTCGCACCATCACTCGTCATGTACGAATGGTCGCTCTACAACATTGAACGTCAGGGATTCGGGCAGGTGGGATGGGTAGTCGCCTTTCTGTTTGCGGCCTGTGCAGCACTCAGGCTGGCCCGCTTCAATGTGCAGATAGGATCGGTTGATAAAAAATACTTCATCGGGCTGGCAAGTCCCGCAGCTGCCGCATTAATGGTTTGTACGGTGTGGGTTTTTCACGATACCGGTTTTACCGGTAGCCAGGTGTCCAGCCTGGCATTGGTCGTGACCGTCTCCTCAGCATTACTGATGGTCAGCAACTTTCGTTATTACAGCTTTAAGGAAATAGGGGCCAACCGACGTATTCCGTTCTTTGTGTTGCTGGGGCTTGTCTTTATTTTTGTATTTACCTCCATTGATCCGCCGAAAGTGCTGTTTACCGGCTTTGTTCTGTATGCCTTTTCGGGGCCGATTTTTGAAGGGTGGCGGTACTTGCAGCGGCGTAAAAAGCAAGTCGCCTGATGGACGCTTTTCGCCAGCAACAATACCTCAAAGCGATGGGTATTACCGCGTGGCTGCCGCGTGACGCTGAGTCTCCGCAGCAACAAGCGGTTGTGGCCACTGCACCCGCACCATCACTGATTGCACCTGCAGAATCTGCGCAATTGCAAACAGCAACCCCATCCGCGACCACGCAACTTGAAATGGCAAATGCTGCGCAACTTGCCCCCGGCGCGTATACCGATCACCTGGCTGATGCCACCGTCGATGTGCTCGCTGCCCGCGCCGATGACTTGCTGCTTGTGATCGAATCGCCGGCGCTTACCTCTGCAGACAACGAGTTACTGGGTAAAATGCTGGCAGCGATTGGTCTTGATTTGAACGCCCAGGGCATTGCTTATCAGTCGACGCCCGGAACAGGCAGCGTCGGCACGGTCGCCCGAGAGCTTGCACCGAAAGTAATTGTGGCGATGGTCGGATGTCAGGGTGATGCCTCGCGAATTGCACCCCATCGGGCACAGTACTACCAGCCTGTCTGGACGAATGCACTGGTAGTAGTGACTCACCATCCGGCGGATCTGAATAGTCAACCCGATCTCAAACGACCGGCGTGGGAAGATCTCAAACGGGTGAAATCCTTGCTGGACAATCAACACCCTGCGTGAGTGATACCGAATACCAGCTCAGATCCATGGTGGCGGCAGACTTACCAGAAGTTTTGCGTATTGAACGCGCCAGCTATCAGCTTCCGTGGAGTGAGAAAATTTTTGCCGATTGCCTCGAGGTCGGATACCAGTCGCTGGTTGCTCAGACCGGGCAGCAACTGCATGGCTACGTTTTGTTCAGTGTTGCAGCGGGGGAGTCTCATATACTGAATTTGTGCATTGATCCGGCGCAACGGCATTGCGGTATTGCTCAGACGCTGATGCATCAGGCTATTGCTGGCGCGATTTTGCACGGTGCTGAAGTTATGTTTCTCGAGGTGCGGGTTTCCAACCGTTCCGCCATTTCGTTATATGAAAAACTGCAATTTGTCGAAACCGGTCGTCGCGAAAATTACTATAATATCGCCGGCAGTAACAATCGTCGTGAAGATGCTCTGCTGATGGCGAGAGATCTCAACACCCTGCAAACCAACAGGTAACCGTAACTACCCATGGCCGATGCCAGATTGATTGAAGAGATCAACCAGCGCAGAACGTTTGCGATCATTTCGCACCCGGATGCCGGTAAAACCACCCTGACCGAAAAACTGTTGTTGTTCGGGGGTGCGATTAACCTTGCCGGTACCGTCAAAGGACGTAAAGCAGCGCGCCACGCCACCTCTGACTGGATGGCGATGGAGCAGGAGCGTGGTATCTCT
>JAHDHK010000341.1 GCA_020631335.1 Chromatiales bacterium | reverse complement strand
GCATGTTAACGGTGATTTATTCGCAGCCTAGCCTACGCTGCGGATTTCCCTGTCTGGCGCATGTTCCCGCAGGGGAGATAAGCGCCAGGCGCATCTACCAGTGTCGTACTAAGCCCGCATAACATGCAGCGATAGCACTACCCGCTCAGGCTCATAACATACCAACCTCACAGAATCCCGGTAACTCTTGTTTCTCTACACCTCCGATGTCTTGAGCGCGAGGGCCACGGCTTCTTCGGCATGGATGGCGGTGGTGTCGAACAGGGGGACGCTGGTGTGCGATTGTTTGACCAGCAGGGTGATTTCTGTGCAGCCTTCGATAACCGCTTCTGCACCATGGGCTTGCATGTCGTCGATGACTTCAAGATATTTCTGTCGCGACAGCTCGTATACTTTGCCCAGGCATAACTCGTCGTAGATAATCCGGTGTACGTCATCCATTTGCGTCGGGGACGGTGTGACGACGGTTAATCCGTGTTGTTCCAGTCTGCCGCGATAGAAGTCCTGCTCCATCGTGAATCGGGTACCCAGCAGTCCAACTGTGGATATGCCGCGGCTAACGATCCGACTGGCGGTGGCGTCTGCCAGGTGCAGTAGCGGGATGTCGATGGTCTGTTGTATCTGATCGGCAACTTTATGCATGGTGTTGGTGCAAATCAAAAGAAAGTCGGCACCTGCGGCTTGTATTTGTTGAGCCGCGGTTGCCAGCCGGTTACCGGCCTCGTCCCAGTTACCCTGGTGCTGCAGCTGTTCAATTTCGTGAAAGTTAACACTGACCATCGCGATTTTAGCCGAGTGCAGGCCACCGAGTTTCGCCTTCACGCCTTCGTTAATCAGCCGGTAGTAAAGCACTGTGCTCTCCCAGCTCATACCACCCAGCAGCCCGATCGTTTTCATAGTGTTTTTAACGGTACCTTGTATATACAAGCGATGAAATGCACTGTTCTCAGGCTGCAGCAGATAATGCGTTTGCCGTCATCAGTGTTTGTTTTTTTTGTTGATACGCTTCAATGCTTTTTTCTTTGACGTGACCGAAACCGCGAATCTCATCGGGCAGTGCAGTGAGCTGACAGGCTTGTTCATAGTTGGCAGGCGTTAATGACTCGACAAGTTGTGACACCATGATTTCGTAGTCGTCACGCAGCGCTCGCTCCTGCCTGCGTTCTTTGGTGTAGCCGAAAATATCCAGCGGTGTGCCCCGAAGTCGCTTACATTTTGCCAGTAGGCCGAACACAGATAACATCCGTGCACCGAACTCCCGTTTGCGCGGTACACCGGTCAGTGGATCTTTTTTAGCCAGTAACGGTGGGGCGAGATGAAAGCGTAATTCATAATCACCCTCAAACTGAGCCTCTACTGAGCGGGTAAATGCTTCACTGGTGTATAACCGGGCAACTTCATATTCGTCTTTGTATGCCATCAGTTTGTATAGATTTTTGGCAACGTGGCGCGCCAGCGGCAATGAGTTGTCCAGTTGAAGCGATTTTTCCTTCTCGATAACGCGACGTACCAGCTTTTCATAGCGTTGAGCGTAGCGCTGGTGCTGGTATCCGGTCAGGCGTGTGATGCGATCTGCCATGATTTTCTCAGCATCACGCCTGTGAGCGGTCTTTTGCTGCAGTGTGTCCGGCAGATTGATGACCACTGCGGGGGTGGCAAGCGTCTCAACTGCCTGCTGATCAACGGCAGCTCTGCGCCCCCACTCCAGTGCAGCAGTGTTCAGTGCGATGGACTGTCCGTTCAGCTCAATTGCTTTGGTAATGGCCTCCAGTGGCAGCGGTATAAGGCCCTGCTGCCAGGCATAGCCCAGTAGAAACATATTGGCGCCAATGGTGTTGCCCAGTAACTGCTCGGCCAGCTGCGTGGCATTGACAAAGTGGCTGTGCGCTGAGGCTTCTTCAATAGACTGCTGTAGTGCGCCCGCCGGAAACTGTACGTTTCTGTTGCGGGTAAAGTCACCCGTCATCATGGCATTGGTGTTAATCACCGCGTGTGTCTGCTGATCGGATAATCGATCAAGGCACGAGGCAGAAGCAGAAGTGACGATATCGCAGCCCAGTAACAGCTCGGCACGGCCGGCGGCAATATGGGTGGTATGGATGTCCTGTGGTTGCGCGGCAAGTATGATATGGCTGGTCACCGCCCCCCCTTTTTGCGCGAGTCCGAGCATGTCGAGGATTGAACAACCCAGATTGGCAATATGCGCAGCCATACCGATGATCGCACCAATAGTGACGACCCCTGTGCCTCCAACCCCGGTTAACACAATGTTGTATTGACCGTTGATGACAGGAATATCGGGGTTGCCAGGTAGAATCGAGCTGCCGTCAACAGAGGTGTTCTCTTTGGCTCGCTGACGCAGCGCACCGCCATGAATACTGACAAAGCTCGGGCAGAAACCCTTCACGCAAGAGTAATCTTTGTTACAGGCTGACTGATCAATGCGTCGTTTGCGTCCCAGCGGCGTCTCTTCAGGCAGCACTGCTACACAGTTAGAGGCTTCACCGCAGTCGCCGCATCCTTCACAGACTTCTTTATTAATGAATAACCGTTTCGGCGGGTCGGGGAATTCACCGCGTTTGCGTCGACGACGTTTTTCCGCAGCGCAGGTCTGATCGTAGACAATGACGCTGGTGCCTTTGATTTCCCGAAACTCTCGCTGCAGCTGATCGTAGTTGTCACGATGATGCACGGACACACCCGGTGCCCAGGCAGTATCGGTGGAATACTTGTCGGGCTCATCGGTGACGACTGCTATTTTACTCACGCCTTCACCATAGACCTGTTGCGTAATCTGCACAGGGGTCAAGGGTCCGTCCATCGGTTGGCCGCCTGTCATCGCCACCGCATCGTTAAACAAAATTTTAAACGTGACGTTTACCTTGCTGGCGACACTGGCACGTACCGCCAGCAGTCCTGAGTGGTAGTAGGTGCCATCGCCAATGTTCTGGAACAGGTGTTCTGTTTTGCTGAAGGGAGCTTCACCGATCCAGCTTGCCCCTTCGCCACCCATCTGTGTATAACCTGCGGTGTTGCGATCCATCCATTGGACCATGAAGTGACAACCGATACCTGACAACGCGCGGCTGCCATCGGGTAGTCTGGTGCCGGTATTGTGCGGACAGCCGGCGCAGAAGTAGGGCAATCGGGTCATTGCCGGTGGTTCGCGGCTAAGGTTACGCTGCAACAAATCCTGCAGATGTTGCAGGCGGGTAGCGATCGTGTTGTTGGCGGTGCGGGCAACAATGCGTTTCGCCAGTTTGATGGCGATGTCGGTGGCATTCAATCGGGCGGTTGACGGAAAAAGTAACCGGCCTTCGGCATCTTTTTTACCCTCGATTGCGGGCGCGTTGTCCCGGCCATAGAGTTGCGATTTGATTTGCGATTCAATCAGATCACGTTTTTCTTCCACCACAACAATGTGCTCAAGCCCGTCGGCAAACTCTGCGACTCCCTGAGGTTCCAGTGGCCAGGGCATCGCAATTTTATATAAACGTATTCCCAGTGAGCTGGCGGCAGACTCATCAATCCCAAGCTCGTGGAGTGCCTGACGCACATCGAGATAAGACTTGCCCGTGGTCGCAATACCCAGCCACGCATCGGCCGGATTGATAATGCACTGATCCAGACGGTTGCAGCGCACAAACGCTTTGGCCGCTTCAAGCTTGTAGGTATGGACGCGATTTTCCTGCTCCATAAAAGTGTCCGGCCGGCGGATGTTAAGCCCGCCTTCGGGCATGTCAAAATCTTCCGGAAGCCGTATCGTGGTGCGCGCGTCACTGATTTCGATTGAAGCAGTCGCCTCGACCGTATCGTGCACGCATTTCAGCCCGACCACCCCTCCGGTGTAACGTGACATCGCAAAGCCGTACAGGCCGTAGTCGAGGATGTCCTGAACGCCGGCCGGGTTGAGCACCGGGATCATCGCGTCGACCATTGCAAATTCGCTCTGGTGTGCGGTCGTTGAAGACTCACAGGCGTGGTCATCGCCAAGCAGAGCGATCATGCCGCCATGTTCTGCGGTGCCGAAATTATGCGCGTGTCTAAAAGCATCGCCGGAGCGATCAACGCCGGGGCCTTTGCCGTACCATATGCTGAAGACACCATCGTAAGCGCCTTCACCCTGAAGATTGATCTGCTGGGTACCGCTGCACGCCGTGGCCGCCAGCTCTTCGTTTAAACCGGGCTGAAAAACGATGTTGTGTTCGGATAGGAAACGGCTGGCGCGCACCAGTTGCTGATCGAGCGCACCCAGTGGCGAGCCGCGATACCCGCTGATGTAGCCGGCGGTGTTGAGTCCCGCGCGTTCGTCGCGCAGTTTCTGCAGCATCGGGAGTCGGACCAGTGCCTGTATGCCGGTGACAAATATCCTGCCGTTGAGCAGGGTGTATTTGTCATCCAGTGCAACTTGTCTCAGACCCATGTTGTGCCTCTCCCGGCGTGCTGACCGCTGGCAGTGTAGCGGGTTTACCGATGTTGGTCATGTTCGAATCTGCGTGCCGGCAGGTGATTCACAGCGCAACGGCATGTCGACAAATCCGCCGGAATGTTGCACGCTTGCCGGTTGTCGAATCATAAATGCCGATGCCTGAATCAATAGAAAAATCCACCTACGGTGTTACCCGCGACGGCCAGACGATCGAACGTTTCCGACTGCGCAATCATCACAGCACCACCATAGATATCATTACCTATGGCGGCATAATTACCTCGTGGCAGTGTGCGGATCGTCACGGTCGGCACGATAACATTGTGCTGGGTTATGACACCCTGGCGCAGTATGAGGACTGTGAGATTTACATGGGGTGTATTGCCGGGCGCTATGCGAATCGTATCGCTGGCGGCAAGCTGCTAATCGACGGCAGGACCTACCAGCTCGAACGCAATGATCATGGCCATCATCTGCACGGTGGTGCCGGCGGATTTCACAAGCGTGTGTGGCAGGGATGGATAGAGGACGGCAAAACACCCACACTCGTGCTGGGGCTGCAAAGCGCTGATGGCGAAGGCGGTTATCCCGGTAATCTGGATGTGCTTGTTCGATTTTCACTCGACAATAACAACGCCTTATCTATCGAATATACCGCCACCACCGACCGGGCAACAGTGGTTAACCTGACCAGCCACAGTTATTTCAACCTGCGCGGGCATCAATATGCCGGTGAAAACGGTGTGTTAGATCATCAGCTGCAGTTGAATGCTCAGCAAGTGCTGGAGGTTGACAGCACGGCGATCCCCACTGGCACACTGATCGACGTTGCCGACGGGTCGTTTGACTTTCGACAGG
>JAHDHK010000340.1 GCA_020631335.1 Chromatiales bacterium | reverse complement strand
CAATAGCCGTCATGGTCATTTAAAACCTGAGTGGCGGTGAAACCTGAGAGGATACAACATGAAACGAAGATTTTTTTCCATGCTTTGTGGTGCGGCGCTGCTGGCGGGTGCTGGCCCTGCAAGTGCTGAAAAGATGATCCTTAAATTCGGCCACGTCGGCAACCCGGGGTCACTGTTCGAAGCATCAGTGAATGAGTTTGTTAAAAACGCCAATGCACGGCTCGGGGACCGCGCCGAAGTACAGGCGTTCGGTTCGTCTCAATTGGGAAAAGACAAGGAGCTGTTGCAAAAACTGAAGCTTGGTCAAATTACCTTTTCTCTGCCATCTTCGGTGATGTCATCAGTCGCAGATGAGTTTGGCGTGTTTGAAATGCCTTATATCATTCAGTCACGTGATCATATGAAAGCAGTGCGTGCCGAGATTGGTGAGAGCGTGCTGAACGCCGCTGCAGAGAGCAAGGGGTATAGAATACTCGGTTATTTTGAAAATGGATTCAGACACATTACCAATAATACGAGACCAATCGATGTACCAGAGGATCTCGAGGGTATTAAGTTGCGCACACCCAAAGGCGAATGGCGTGTGAAGATGTTTCAGTTATATGGTGCCAATCCAACCCCTATGGCGTTCTCAGAGGTATTCACTGCGTTGAAAACTGCGGTTATCGATGGTCAGGAAAATCCTTACGCACAAATCTGGTCTGCAAAGTTTCAGGAAGTGCAAAAGTATCTCTCCATTACCGGTCATGTGTACACCCCTGCGTACGTACTGGTGTCAGCGAAACACTTTGCCAAACTGCCTGAGGATATTCAAAACGATCTGATCGCAGCGGCGGAAGAATCTCAGGATGCTGTCTATGAAATGGCAGCCCAGCTTGAGACTGAACTTCTGCAGAATCTTAAAGATGGCGGTATTACGGTTAACGAAGCGGACAAAGGGGCATTTATAGCGGCGTCCAAACCGGTTTACGATGAGTTTGCGAGCACAGTTAAAGGCGGTGCCGAACTGATCAGTACCGTACAGTCTCTGGCCAAGTAGTCTCCGGAGATTTAATCGCTCAGGTGTGCCCCGATTGGTGGGGCACACGTCCCGACGGGTTCGAGTGAATCCGCGTGCGTGTTGTAGTAACGCACCCCCATCCTAAACAATCACCCGGAGCATTAAGGTTGGCACGTATTTCAGGAATACTTGAATCGCTGTTGGAAATAATACTGATAGTGCTGATGGTCGGACTGACCGCGATTGTCGTCATTGCAGTGATCTATCGCAAACTTGATGCTTCCCTGTCATGGTACGACGAGGTCGCCAGCGTGGTACTTGCGTGGATTACCTACTATGGTGGTGCATTGGCAGTAATTAAAAGAAAACACATTGGTTTCGACAGTGTGCTTTTATCCATTCCAATGCCTGTTCGCTACTATCTTGCGATATTTGCCGAGCTTGTGTTTATTGCCTTTTTTGCGTTATTGGCATGGGCCGGCTGGCAGGTGCTGATGGTGCTCGAAGGAGACACGCTGGTGAGTTTGCGTTGGGTGCCGGTACAGTTCACGCAGTCTGTCATTCCTATCGGTGCTGCATTATTTATTCTGTGTGAGTTGCTGGCCGCGCCGGCATACCTGAAAACCGTGGCAGCAGGTGTCTCTCTTGAACATCTTGAGATAGAAGCCGAGATAGCTGCAGAGGAGAGTAAGCGCGCATGATGGTGCTCGGAATTTTCCTCGTATTGCTGTTACTGATATTTATAAACGTGCCAATTGCTGTTGCGCTGGCCGTGGCTGCGGTGGTGGGGCTGGTCGCGACCGAGGGTGTTGGTTCTCTGGTGACTGTTGCCCTCGATATGTATGACGGGTCGACGAAGTTTTCACTTATAGCGATTCCGATGTTTGTATTGGCGGGGGCCATCATGAACGCAGGCGGAATCACTGACCGACTAATCAACTTTGTCGCCGCATTGATCGGATTTGTTCGCGGCGGGCTCGGTATGGTCAATATAGGAGTGTCGTTGTTTTTTGCTGAGATATCGGGTTCTGCGGTTGCCGATGTTGCGGCACTCGGTTCAGTGATGATTCCGCAAATGAAAAAACGTGGTTATTCGGGTCCGCTGTCGGCGGCGATCACTTCATCATCTGCCTCACTTGCGATCATTATTCCACCGTCGATTCCGATGATTGTCTACGGAGTGTCTGCTAACGCCAGTGTTGAACAGTTGTTTGTCGCCGGAATTGTCCCGGGACTGATTGGCGCAGTCGGGCTGATGGGTGTGGCCTATGCGTTTGCACTGAAATACAACCTGCCGACTGAAGAGGCATTTAACACTAAAAGGGTGAAAGAAACTTTTATTGACGCAATGCCAACCTTTTTACTGCCGATCATTATTCTTGGTGGAATATTCGGCGGTTTTGTCACAGCCACTGAGGCAGCAGGTCTGGCGGTGGTCACCGCGATTGGACTCAGTTTGTTTTACCGTGAGGTAAATTTCAAACGGCTGCGGGCTGCAATGATCGAAGGTGGCATACAAACCGCCGTTGTGATGCTGCTTGTGGCGGCTTCTGTTCTGATGGGTGGTTTCCTGACACGGGCGCAGGTGCCGCAGGAACTCGCGCAGTCGATGATGAACCTGACGGACAACAAGTACATTATTCTGATGATCCTGAATGTGTTTTTTCTCATCATCGGTTTTTTCCTGCATTCTGTGGCAGCGATTATCCTGGTGGTGCCGATAGTGGTTCCACTGATTACTCTGGTGGGTATTGATCCGGTTCATTTCGGGCTGATTGTGACCCTGAACCTTGCGATTGGACAACAGACGCCACCGGTCGCCTCGGTGCTGATCACCTCCTGTTCTATCGCCAAGGCGAATATCTGGGACGTATCCAAGGTGAATATTTATTTTGTCGCTGTGTTGTTTCTGGTACTGATGCTGTGTACCTATGTGCCGGCAGTACCGATGTTTCTGGTCGAGTATTTTTATCGGTGATAACCGGCGTGTGCTGATCAAATCCGGCACTCTGTTCAGTGGATCAGCGACATTGGTGAAAGCTATGAAAGCTATGACACTGTGCCGGGCGAAGTCCGGCGGACGGTTATCGGCACCGGGGTTCCGGCGCCGATAATTTTATCTCAACCGGCAGCCTTTATGGCATAGGTACGTCGGTAACGTACTTTGGAATCTGATAACCCTTCTGCACTGCTGGTCGTTCTGCTATCCGCTTGTACCAGGCGGTAATATTTTTATATTCTGTTACATCGATGCCCTGCCATTCAAAGCGAGATATCCATGGCCAGCAGGCCATATCGGCAATGGAGTATTCGCCTGCAATGAAATCGCGGCCTTCAAGCTGCTTCTCCAGAACGCCGTAAAGGCGCTTTGTTTCATTCTGGTAGCGCTGCTCAGCATATTCAGATTTACCGGGGTTATATTTGACAAAGTGATGTGTCTGACCGGCCATTGGCCCGAGCCCGCCCATTTGCCAGTTAAGCCATTCAATCGTCTTCCAGCGTGTGTCGAAATCTTCTGCCAGAAACTTTCCGGTTTTTTCGGCCAGATACTGCATGATTGCACCTGACTCCATCATTTTGATGTTGGTGTCGTGATCAACAATGGCAGGGATTCTATTGTTGGGCGCTATAGCAAGAAAGTCCGGTGCAAATTGCTCGTCTTTGGAAATATCAATGGAATGGACGTTGTACTCGACACCCAGTTCTTCCAGTAAGATGGAGACCTTTCGACCGTTAGGGGTAGTCCAGGTATAGAGATCAATCATGGTATAGGGCCTTTAGGGTTTATATTGTGGGTGCTGAAATCATAACGAAACACGGGCTATATGCACAGTGGGGCAGGTGAATAAAGAGGTGCAGGTGAATAATCAGTGTGCCCCGCAAATAGGGGTTTTACTTATCTCAGTGAAGACTGAACGCGTTGCGGCATTTTTCACACACCGCTGCAAGCTCAGCCTGCATTGCTTCACGCAGAAGCTGCGCCGCCGGAGAAAGTGTTTTAGAGGCTTGCTCGATTAACACGTAGTTCAGCGTCATGACCGGGTGCACAATCGGATGCAGCTGACGTTCTTTACCTGAAATATCATCAATGACCAGGCAACCCGGCAAGATAGTGGTCCAGTCGCTTCTGGCAACCAGGTCGAGTGTTGCCATCATCGCGTCGAGTTCCATGACTTTCTCAACCTTGATGCTGTGGTTGCGAATGATTTCTTCAATGCTTGCTCTGCGCGCGTTTTGAGAGCCCGGTAATACCAGTTTCAATGGCTCCAGTTCTGTCAGGTTGACCGTTGAAAGATGTGCCCGGCTATTTGTAGGGGCGGAGACAAAAATTTCTGCGTCGGTCTCGAGCGGCGTCGTTTTAAGCCCGGCTTCGGCGCTTGACGGAGGCACCACGGCAAAGTCGAGTCGACCGGTTCGTACTCCCTCACTAAGCTGTGCGCTATAGGCTTCTTCTATTCTGACTTCGATGTTTGGATAGCTCGCAGCGAAGGCTTCCAGCACCGGGGCGGCGACCGAGCGCGTGGTTGTCGGCATTAAGCCGGCCGATACCACGCCTGTTACGGTACCGTTCAGCGCGCTGACGTCGGCCACCATGGCCGTGGTTTCGCGCAACACGCGAGTAGCCCGCTGATAGACTATTTTTCCACTGGCGGTGGGCACAACGCCCGAGGCAGAGCGCTCGAACAGTTTTGTATCAAGGCTTTCTTCAAGTAATTTTATCTGCGCGCTGACTCCAGACTGGGTTGCGTGCACTCTGTTTGCAGCAGCGGTGAAAGATCCTTCTTCGACAACAGCGACCATGAAACGTAATTGACGAAGTCTCATTGCAATGATTCGAGCGGACGGGGCACATATCATCTCATAATTCGGCGCCCGTTACCTCGGTGTTAAGCCGTACGCACATCAGGGAGAACCCCCGCTTGCAGGCGTAAGTAAACTGCCCGTTATTGATCCGCCAGTTCTACAAATTGGCCGCTGTGAAAAACCAGTGGCTTATCGTCTGTTGATTCGAATTCGATCACTTCACCGAGAAATATCTCGTGATCACCGCCCGGGTAGACGCAGTAGGTTTTGCACTGGATGACAGCGAGGGAATCTGCGATAACCGGGGTGCCTTCGTAGCCGGGTTGCCACGAAACATCTTTGAATTTATCTATCGACGGGGTCGCGAATTGCTGGCCTATCGCCTTTTGTTCGTTCGACAGTATGTTCAGCGTAAAGCCCGGGTGTTCTCGAAACGCACCGAGACTTGGCGCCTTCAACGCGATGTTCCATAGCACCAGGGGTGGCTCCATAG
>JAHDHK010000031.1 GCA_020631335.1 Chromatiales bacterium | reverse complement strand
GTTGCCGTTGCCCAGTATCTCTCCGTCGTCCAATTGTATGGACGGGGGAGTGTTCTCTGCAGACTGTTGGCTTCCGCTGCTGCTGCCACCGCAACCGGCGATTGCAGATGCGAGCATCACAACCAATACAATTGCTGACCTGCCTTGATCTTTGCTATTACCCATTACCGACCTTTCAAGCCTGCTTCATCGGAAAGTCGAGCCAAAAGTCTACCTGATCTATATCGGGCGAACGGTCAATTAGTTATAAAATTTGGTTATATAGTCCGCTCAATGAACGGCTGATAACGCTCCGGTGATCGTCGACTGACTTCTCTGTGATACTGCATCCGGGGTGGTTTGTTCGCAAGGCAGCAGGTCTCACAATATTCAACAACACGGTAGTTTTCTGAATTTTTTATGGCTGATGCTATTATCGGGTGCTCCGGCAGGTACCTTTTACACAGGAAAACACATAGCAGGAGCAACATGTTTGACAACCCTAAGGAAGAAGAACGAAACATTACTCGTCGTCGTGCGTCGAGAATTCATCAGGGATCGGGGCACTGGCACGTGGAGAAAAGATCCAGTGTCATTGTGTGCAGAAACTGTAAAGAAAACATTCCAAAATGGAAAAATCCGCAATTTTGTCCGGCATGCGGTGCCGGTAAAAAGTAATCCGTTCAATCGGTGTATTGATGGTGGCAACTGCATGACTGAGCGGTAGAAGTGCCGCATGCGATTAACCGGCAATCGGGCGTCGCTAACGTGTAACGAGGGTTCTGCTCAGGCTGGCTGTCGTGATCGCGCAATCGCCATTGTCGCTTCAATGGCAGCGAGAACAGCCACGACGGTAATCAGAACGGAAATACTGAAGTCTACGATCAGCCATCCGGCAACGTAGGGAAACCCGAAAATGCCGATAAAGTAGGTTAGAGAAAACAGCTGTAACGTTTGCGGTACCAGACTTTCTTCAGCGTCATTGGCGGCCATGGCAGCTAATATAGGATACGACGCACCATAGCCAATGCCAAACAAAATGGCACAGGTGATATACATGGCCTGATTGCCGTTGATTACTAAAAACAACAACGCGCTTAGGCACATGATGGACTGCAGAATACCGATCACCCGATAAGGGGATTTTCCGCCGCTTAATCCGGCAAAGAGAATCCGGCATACTACCGTGGTAACGGTGTAGGCCAGAAAATAGTCTGCATAGTTTAAGCCTTCGGCTTTAGCGATAGATGTCTGAAAATTGTTCAGCCCGGCAAATACAGAAGCACCCAGAAATACCATGACAACGGGTACCCGGGCACGAGAGCGGAAAATTGATGCAATTGCGTCGAGTGACAGGCGGGAGCGTACGTTCGATGCCCCGGCAATGGCGAGCTTGTGGAGCGGGGTTTTCAACAAAAGAAACAGGGTGCCGCTGATCGCACAAGATATTGCTACCACCTGAAATGTATTTTTCAGCATAAAGCCACTGTCAGTCATCCATGAGGCAAGTACCGGAGATAATCCAAAGCCCGACATTAAAAACACCGCGTACAGAGAAAACAGTTGCACCCGGCTGTCTGAACTGCTCAGCCGTGTCAGCACCACCGGTGCGAGCGTATACATTAGTCCCCATCCGAATCCGATGAGTGCGCTGGCAATAATAAGCGTTAGTCCAATGCCCGAAGCAGTGCTGTACAGAAACAGGGCAATGCAAATGGAATAACCCGATAATCCCAGCGTCCATAAACGTCCGAGCAGGTCCGACAAATGCCCCGAATAGTAGACGCTTATCAGTGTTACCAGCGCGGTCACCATTAACATGGTGCCCACATCTTTTTCGTTGGCGCTGAAGGCGGCGAACAGCTCCGGCAGCATGAAAGTCAGTCCGTAGGTGCCTGACTGCAGGAATATCGCCAGAAAAAAGATCGCAAACACAACGGGACGTGACATGGATTGGTGCACACTGCTTCAGAGGTATGAGGCTAGTCCGGCCTGACCATGGCGCACAGAACCAATCGTGAGGTGGCTATAGTCCACCTGCAGTGCAGGTTGGCTTTAATTGTCTGGCCCGGTGATGTCAGCGGTAGATAGTAATGGTGCGAACTGGAGGAAAACCGGCACACGGGAAGGATAGCGGTGTGGTCGTGCTTACGTTGTTGCTCTCATTACGGAAGCGCAGTGGCTTTGAGTCCGGTGGCTGCCAGTGGTGTATCGGACCGGGTTTTATTAGCTGTTGCCTGTCTCAACGTGTCTCACATTGACACACAATGTGAGTAGTGTGCCTGTGTACCTGCATTTTTTCTTGCTGATAACAGATGGTGTCGATAGTTTCTCCCGCGATTAACCGCCGATACGGCGATGACATGACTGGAGGAACAAATGACACCTGCACGCGACGAACAGCACTGGATGTACCGCATGATGGTCACCAGCCGAAAATTCGAAGAGTCCATTGAAGCGATCTACATGGAGGGCAAAACGCCGGCCTTCAACATGGCTGACGGTCCTATACCGGGTGAAATGCATTTATCCAACGGGCAGGAGCCGGTAGCTGTCGGTGTTTGTGCACACCTCAACGCAGAGGATGTGGTAACTGCGACGCATCGTCCGCATCACCAGGCCATTGCCAAGGGCGTTAATCTGGAGCGCATGGCGGCAGAAATATTCGGTAAGAAAACAGGCTTGTCCGGTGGTCGTGGCGGGCATATGCACATTTTTGATGCTGATGTGAATTTTGCCTGCTCGGGCATCATTGCCCAGGGTATGGGGCCGGCAGTAGGTGCTGCGCTCTCACGCAAGATGCAGAACAAGCCCGGTGTTGCCGTGGCGTTTGTCGGTGAGGGGGCGGTGAATCAGGGTGGCTGGCATGAGGCGATGAATCTGGCAGCATTGTGGAAAGTGCCGTTTGTCTGTGTGATAGAAGACAACGCCTGGGGGATATCGGTTGCAAAAGATGCGTCCACAGCGATAGCCAATAACAGTGACCGGGCAGCAGCCTACGGCATACCCGGAAAACGAATTGAAGGTAATGATCCCTACGCGATATACGAAGCCGCAGGCGAGGCCATTGCCCGGGCGCGCGCCGGTGACGGGCCGTCGTTACTCGAAATAGATACTTATCGGCTTGCCGGACATTTCATGGGCGATGCTGAAGGCTACCGTCCGGAAGGTGAGAAAGATGCCTTGTTTGATAAAGACCCGATACCAAGAATGCGATCAAAAATGATTGCTGATGGTGTTGCTACCGAAGCAGAACTTGCAGGTATTGAAACCGATGCGGCAGCCACCGTCGATGCTGCCATCAGCTTTGCACGCAGCAGTGATGATCCTGCGCCTGAAGATGCGCTGACCAAAGTGTTTGCCGCTTAACTCCGGGAGAATTCCAATGACTATATCCAATGAAAGAAAGCTGACAATTGCCCGTGCAATGGCGGAGGCAATTCAGGAAGAGATGCAAATCGACCCGTCTGTATTTGTAATGGGGGAAGACATTGCCGCACTGGGTGGCGTGTATGGCAATACACGCGGTCTGCTTGAAGAGTTCGGGGCCGAGCGTATTCGCGATACCCCTATATCCGAGACAGCATTTATCGGGGCGGCCGTCGGCGCAGCGCAGGATGGTATGCGCCCGGTTGTCGAGTTGATGTTTGTCGATTTTTTCGGTGTCTGTTTTGATGCTATCTATAACCTGATGGCCAAGAACACCTATTTCTCCGGTGGTAACGTTAAGGTGCCGATGGTACTGATGACGTCTACCGGTGGCGGATACTCCGATGCAGGTCAGCACTCGCAATGTCTCTATGGCACGTTTGCACATCTGCCCGGTATGAAAGTCGTCGCTCCGTCTAACGCCTATGATGCCAAGGGGTTAATGACAGCCGCCATGCGTGATGACAGTCCGGTGGTGTACATGTATCACAAGCGGCTTCAGGGTATGGGGTGGCTGGGGACAGAAGCCGGTGCCACAGTACACGTGCCCGACGAGAGCTACACCGTCGAAATTGGCAAGGCCAATGTGGTACGCGAAGGGACTGATGTCACTATTGTCAGCCTTGGGTTAGGCGTACACCAGGGGTTGGCTGCCGCAGCGACCCTTGCAGAGCAGGGAGTGAGCGCCGAAGTCGTCGATCTGGTCAGTCTGGTGCCGTTGGACCGCGACACCATTCGTGCGTCTGTGGCGAAAACCGGTCGACTTATCGTTGTTGATGAAGACTACATGAGCTATGGCGTGTCGGCAGAAGTTATCGCCAGCGTGACTGAACACGATATCTCGGTGTTGAAGTCTGCGCCCACGAGAATCGCCTATCCCGATGTACCTATCCCTTACGCCAGAGTGATGGAGCAGTATTGTCTGCCTAATGCGGAAAAGATCGTCGCTGCATGGGATCAAATGAAAGTAGCCTGAACAAGGATGCCCGGGCAGACTTGTCCGGGCTCTGATAACAGGCAGTGACTTAAAAGCGATTGGTAAACAGGAACCCGATTAATGGCAACCGATATCGTTATCCCTAATGATTTGTGGGACGAAGATGAACAGACAGTATTGACGACCTGGCTGGTCAGCGATGGAGCATCAGTTGAGGCGGAAGCATTGATTGCTGAAATCATGACGGCCAAGGTGCAGTACGAACTCTACGCACCTGCCACCGGTACGCTTCGGATTAAAGAAAAGGTCGACGCAGTTGTTTCGAAGGGAGCTGTTATTGGAACCATCGAATGAGTACAGCATCGACCGTAGTGCCTCTGAAAGGGGTGCGCGCGATGACTGCAGATCATATGGTGCGCAGTCTCGCCACGGCAGCTCAGCTGACGCATCATGCCAGCGCTGATCTAACCCAGCTGCTGCAACAAAAGAAACAGCTGGCAGAACAAAATATAAAGGTGTCGGTTGAAGATCTGTTGATCTTGGCGGTGGCGCGTGCGCTGGTGAAACACCCTGAAGCCAATGGTCGTGTGATTGATAACTGTATTCACCTGTTTGATGAAATAGATATGTCAGTCGCTATATCGTTGCCTGGCAATCTACTGGTTGCCCCGGCCATATCGGGCGTTGGCAATATGAGTATTCAACAACTCAGTGAAGCCAGGCGCGATCTTGTCGTGCGTGCAAAGGCTAATAAAGTCAGTGTTGCCGAAATGACCGCGGGGACGTTTACCGTATCGAACCTCGGGTTAACCCGTGTTGAGTACTTCACGCCGATTATTAATCTGCCTCAGATTTGCATACTTGGAATCGGCTGCACTACCGAACGAGCGGTGCGCTCAGATGAAGGTGGAATTGTGCTTCGCCCTTATACGGGTTTGTCTCTCACGTTTGATCATCGGGCAATTGATGGTGCGCCGGCGGGTGAATTACTGACGTCTATCTGTCGGGAAATCGAATCCGCGGGTAGTACACCCTGAAGTAACTGCGTTAATAACCAACAGAGGAATTCACTGATGAGTGAACAAAGCATACATATCCACCTGACTGTATCAGTACCGGCTGACAAAAAAGCCGAGTTTCATTCGTTGATGGATACACTGGTGGCGAGAACGGAACAGGAGCCGGGCACACTGGTTTATGAATGGTATGCCACAGCAGACGGCCTGACCTGGCATATACTTGAGCGTTATGCAGATGCTGAAAACGGTGACCTGCATGTGAAGGGTTTTGCCGAGAATTATGCCGCGCAGTTTTTCGATATTGTCGATGGCTGTACAGCCATCGTGTCGGACAATGCAACACCTTATATCAGAGGAGTGCTGGAAGGGATAGCGCCACTGTATATAACACAGCAGGGTGGCTTTAATCGTTTCTGAATGACTGGTCGTGCCGGGTGGATTCTTCTATGCGGTAACGGCTTATCATAAACCGCTTGCGTGGGTGTCGAACCGTTGATAGCGCCGGAGTCAGCGGGGGGCGGATTATTGTTCCCAGATGGGCGGTGTGCCGATTTTCTCTATCAGATAGTCGATAAACACACGAACCTTTGCGGTCAACACATTTGACTTCGGATAAACCAGCCATATCGCTGATCCGGCATCGACTGCGTAGTCCGGTAACACACGTACCAGAGACCCTGCATCCAGTTCAGTTTTTACGTTCCAGATAGAACTCATACAAATGCCCGAGCCGCCGGATGCAGCTATTCTGATGCTCAGTCCGTCATCGCAGGTAACCCGGGCATTCGCGTTTGGCGGTGGAAAAGTACACGACCCGGCGTCGGAGACCGAGGTTAATTTTCGCGGGGTGGCACTGGAAAAAACGATGAGCTGGTGTTGTGAAAGATCGTCCGGTGATTGAGGCGTGCCATGTAAGGCAAGGTAATCCGGAGAGGCACATAAAATACGAGTGTCGCTGGCGATTTTACGGCCAATCAGCGAGCTGTCCTGTGCAGTATAGTTTCGAAGCGCAAGGTCAAACCCGCCTTCAATCAGATCGATTTGTGTATCGGTGAGCTTAAGCTCGAGGTTAATACCGGGATATCTTTGCAGAAATTCCGGCAGCACCGGAATCACATAGAGCTGTGAAAACGTACTGGATGCAGCAAACCTGAGTGTGCCTTTGACCTCTGAGCTGCCGTGCCCGAGTGCGGCAAGTGCAGCGTCTTCCTGTGCCAGTATTTCTCTGGCGTAGGGCAGGAGTTCCTCGCCTTCCAGAGACAGTGATACTTTCCGGGTGGAGCGATGAAATAAATCAGCACCCACCTGTTGTTCAAGCTTTGCCAGTCGTGCACCTGCGACCGCAGGCGCAAGCCCGAGTTGTCTGCCCGCAGCGCTGATGTTCAGCGTTTCGGCCGCCATCACAAAGAGTCTGAGCCCGTTCGTATCCATAACAAGATTATATAGAAAGACCGTTTACAGTTGCCGGATATTACTTTGACAGCCGCAGGTTCAGGCAAAGTAGGTGAAAGCAGGATATATGTGACAGGCGAAAAGGCCTGCAAAAATTGCAGCCTTTTAACAGTGGGTCTGGTTGGCGGACTTTGCAGGAGGGAGCAGGTGATTAGTGGGTAGCCTGGCTATCCTGAGTTAAAGTGGTGTTGTCCAATACCGATCGGTTGTACGGGTTAGTAAAGTTAATAACTACGCCTCAGAGTAACATCAAGCCTTTAGGTAATGAACCTGGCTTGTGTCAGCGATTAACAGATTATTAGATGCCGCCGTTTTGCGGCCTGACAATTCCATAGTGTTTCATCTTTCTATGAATAGTGGAGCGTGCCATACCCAGCCTGCGTGCAGCTTGCGATATGTTCCAGCGTGCACCGTGTAGTGCGTCCACGATCTGTGTTCTTTCATCGTAAACTACTTTTACTGTCGGCTCATTCGGTGTATTGACGTCGGCAGAAATGTCAGGGAGCATCTCACACACTGAAGTTGAGGTGAGATCGTTTAATGATATGCGTTGGCTGCTGCCCTCCAGCAGTGCCTGTCTCAATACGCTGCGTAGTTGCCTGATGTTGCCCGGCCAGTGATAGGTGCTGAGTACGTCAAGTGCTTCGGGGGTGATTTCAACGTCCCTGCCGGCAATCCGGTTAGCCAGTCGCTGTAACAGGGTACTGATGTTTTCTCGCTGTGGCAGGCACGGCACACGAATCACGGCACTGGCCAGCAGGTAGTAGAGGTCATCTCTGAATTGGCTGTTATTCACCAGGCTGTGGAGAGGGTGCCTGCAGGTAGCAATGATTCTCAGCGTGGTTTTAGTCTCCTTTACAGACTGCCTGCTTTCTATGTCGTTAAGCAGGCTGCGTAACCCGGCCTGCGCAAAAAGCGGTAATTCATCAACATTGTCAAACAACAGTGTAGAGGCTTTATGTTGAAGGTTGCTCCATGAATTCATCACACGCGCCTGCTCGAGCAGCGTTTTAAAGTAGTGTCGATCATCTTCGCTTTCACTCAGCGTGGCACAATCGATGTTCACTAAAGAATGGGTTCCCTGGTCAACTGCATTGACAAGGGCGTTAATCATTGCAGACTTCCCAGTACCCGAAGCACCTTCGATAACAAATGGGATGCCTCTGTGGAAAAAGGCTTCTGCCCGATTGCAGATGGTTTCCATCGTTTTGCTGCCGGCAGCCAGTTCAGTTAAGTCCGGCGCGACCGGTGGGCGTTCCGGTGTTTCTCTGCTGTTGTCTTCGGCTTTACTGCTTGCAGGTTTATGAGAGGTTCGTTTTGCCTGTATTTTTTGCTCTCGCGGGCTTAACGACACACTTGTGGTATTGCCAAGACTCACCACTCGCTCCGGCACTCTGAGGGTTTCGATTGCCTGACCGGTTAATAGTTCAAAAGACTTGCCCGTTAGGTCGGCGTGTCTGTTAAGGCCGAGCAGGGCATGTGCTTTTGTGGTTGATCCCAGTATTATGCCTGCTTCATCGACGGCCACCAGCTCATTGCTCCCAAGCAGATACTTTTGCTCTGTCGGGGTTATGCAATAGATTTCGGCATTCTGATATTTTTGCTCGAACAGATTGCGTTGAACTTGGCTGGCGGTTGCATCCAGCATTTGTCGGGCAAACAAATAGTCGACGGTGTTGCCATGATCGATTGCGGCAAGACTTAACACGCCGATCATTTGATTGTCGGCATCAAGCAACGGGGCTGCAGAGCAAGTGAAATGCGCCAGCCTTGTCAGGTAATGGTCAACACCGCGTACGGTCGTGTGTTGTTCTTCCAGCAGCGCCATTGCAACTCCGTTGGTGCCGGCAATACGCTCATCCCAACACGTACCCAGTCCAATACCATTCCAGTCATCGGGTTTGGTGCTGCCGTCGCCGTTATCAAGCATCACTAATATGCCACTGGTATCCGTCACCACTGTACAGTGACCTGCGCCGGCCGAATTAATGGCGAGGTGACGGAACAACCGTCTGCTGCCGGCAGTGCGCTCCAGCAGTGCCTCTCTGCGTGGCGCAATTTCAGAGGACTGGAGTCGCATTTGACCGGGCCGCGCGGTAGTGCGCACCATTTGATGTTGTTGTTCGCAACGCGCCCATGAGGCCGAAATGGCACCCTGCTGAATCAGATTGGTTGTGATCCGGGTCATCGATCCTCTCCAGTGTACTGCAATGCGATCCATTCTCTCACAAGGTGTGAGGTCTGCCCAACCGGATAATCTGTAGTGGAGTAGCTAACTGGAAGAGGCTGGAGTGCAACACAAAAAGAGAAACGGTCCGGCGATGGCGGTTAGCACCAGAGACAACAGGACCAGAGTCAACAAAAAGGGATAGCCGCCGCATTGATGCGGCGGGTTTTATGTGTTGGAGAGTTCGCTATTACCTGGTGAGTCCGGTGATCTTACTCAGGGTTTGTTCACGGCTTTGTACCAGTTTGACCAGATCCATCGAAATGGAAAATACATCGGCTGAACCATGCTTGGTGTAGCCAAGGGTGTATTTGTTTTTCCAGTGAATGGCCACGCCCAGGCCGGTATCAGTAAAGTCGGTACGATCATGATAGGCGGCCAGCAGCGAAACCCCCGTGGGCAGGTACCATTTATCCTGCTTCCAGTAATTGATGCCGAACAGTTCGAGTCCCAGAGTTTCTGTGGCGCGTTCACCGTCCCGGGCGTCCTCGGCGTACTGGAACAATACCGTCGGGTGCAGAACGATCTGCTGCCATCCGGGCGGGTTAGAGAAATCTGCATTTTCATCTTTGCGAAAGACCCGGCCATTGATCGTCATTTCCAGTGGTGTCTGTCCCTTTGTCCTGACCAGATAATCGTTCCACAGTACGTCGAGGCTTTTCAGGGAGGCGACAACCTCACCCCTGCCTGCAAACGCGGCCGTTCTCTGTGCGTCGTTGTAGTGGCTGACATATTCATTAAGAACATTAAAACAACTTGCATCGCTGTCAATGGTGGCAGCGTAGGTTTCACAGTCGATGAGTGAAGCCGGGCTATAAGATTTTCCTTCAAACGCAATGTTGTCGCGCAGGTTCAGCGCAATTGAGATTGACTGGTTTTTATCGCGAGTGATTTTCAGTAACGCAGGACTCATTGCGCCTTCGTTAAACCCGCCGAAGTCATCAAACCAACCACTGGTATTTGCAATAAAGCGTTGAAACAGCGTGCTCACTTCTGATGGCTGGCTACCGTTGCAGAACGCTTCGACCACGTTTGCCGCTTCTGCAGCCACTGAAGGCAGAAACGTACCCTCGATAGCGGCAGGGCACCATTGCGGTTTGTCTATTACGGCGCTCGTATCAGCGGCTGACGCGTTTGTGAAGATGGCAAGGAACACGGCAAGTGGCAATACATGGCAATATCGACTCATGACATTGTCTCCCCGAATCGCTCGACGGTTTGTTTCAATTCGTTGCCTGCTGCCAGAATATCTAAAACAGACTGACGACTGAAATCGAACCCTTCGAATGCACCCCTGACCTGACTGGCTTTGCGGTTCAGTGTGTTTTCTTCATAGGCTCTGCGCGCATCAGCGGCTTCTGCTGCGCGGGGTCTGAAGCCGAATACGCTGCGAAAGATCGGCAGATGAACATCGGGATTCAGCAGGTAGTGTTTGATGCCGTGTACATTGGCTTCGGTGACTTCTGTCAGCGTCACCAGTTCGTAGTGGTCTCTGAACACATCCTGGCTGACCCACTCTCCATTATTCAGCGGGTCGAAAGGTTTGACTCTGGGGAATGGATCGAGCAAGTGGCGGTATTCGATAAAGTTAGTGCAGCATCCTGTGCCGGGTCGAACCACAGAGGCGCCTACCTTACTGAAGCTTTGTACCACTCTGCTCACATTGGCGACGAGATGCAGAGATTTGAACCGGTCCCGGGATGTGCTGAGCTTAGTGTCAAATGGATCATCACCGTAAAGCTTGGCGAGGGTGTCGTGCACCACAGCGGTTCCTAAAGAATGCCCCAGTACACAAGTTTTGCCTGATCCATACTTTTGAATCGTCTCTGCAATGGTAATGGCCGCTTTAAGTCTTATAGGTTCTGCAACAAGTGAGTATCGGTACAGAAATACATCGAGCCAGTGAGTGGCAAAGAAACTGGAGTCATCAACACCGGCAGAGATAGTCTCAAGCAATTCCAGCCCTTGAGTGCTGATGGGGTGTTCAGTTTGCACGCCCGCAATTGCCGTGAACATGTCAGACTGATTTTTGATTGCTTTACGGTAGTCCTCGAAAGCAAAATCGTAGTCGACCGGGATGATTTCCATTCGACTGGCCGGTTTGGTGCCCTTGAGTGATGAATAGGTAGAGAACACTTCATCGAATGCGGAAAGCACCTGTGCTTTGAATGCGCCGGCTTTGTGTTTTCCCATGCCGTGTACGACTACCAGCGCATTGTCGGGCTTTTTTGCCCTGGCGCTGGCCTTTTTACTTACCTTCCGTTTGGCCATGTGTTATTCCATTATGGTAGCTGTGGAGAGGGTACCTGCAATGTATCAAGTGCCGGCTATCAGGTTTAGCAGCATCAATGCTGGTGCAGTAAAATCCGTTGACCGTCAGGAGAGTCTAGCAAATATTTTATTGCGATCCACTTTGCGCCGTAGAGCTGATTGGTTATGGGGTAGCCGTCGCAAGCCGCACTTTTGCCTGCTCATCACTGGCCCGGTAAGGTAGCTTTCAGTAAAACAGGGCCTGCGGTCATACGATTGTGTGGGGTCGACGGGCGCGCAGTGGTGAATCAGGCGGGGTTAGTCGATCTGCCATTTGTCGTCATTGGTACTTCGCGGCAATTGGTTACCACCGGTGTATCGGGGATAAATCTATAGTCGATGAGGAGTGACAGAATAGGTAGCACTAAAGAAACTACGTATTGGTTCCCGGTAATCCGGTAATCCGGTGATAAGGCTAAAGGCCGGGAGCGGGGCTTGTGGTAACAAAGCGCCGGGGCAGGCATGGCGCTGACGCCATCGTAGTTTCTGTATGGCGGGCATCGACTTCAGGCTGCTCTTGTCGACGGGGGTGGCAGCCAGTTGCGTCAATTGGTGCGCTCAAATGAGCGGCTTGTCAGTGTTGTGTTTGCCGGGTGCGACAGGGTGGTCAGGTGTCTGACTTATCCGTGGATGCGATAACAGCAGGTACGCTGACTAGCATTTGAGGAAGGGTAATGCGTCTGCAGGTGTCGGGTCAGTACCGGTCTGGTCGCACCAGCTTTTAGTAATAGTTCCGCCGTTATCAACCATGTTCAAACGTATCCAGTCGAATGCAACACTTGAACCCCAGGTGTCGCCTTTTACCCGGATAAAGACCTGGCCGTTTCCGTCGTGATCATCTATTCCGGCCATCAAAATCTGTTTGCCGTTGCTAAAGGAGGTGAGGTCATTGGTGCCGAGGACGGCAACTCGATCTGTGCCCTGATCAGGCCATCGACGGTTAACAGAGTAGAACAGGGCCACCTTTTTGCTCAGTGAATCGCCGAGTGTCATCACCTCGGCCATTTCTGTTTTACGGACGTAATCTGTGTACGCAGGTAAGGCAAATGATGCCAGTATGCCAATGATCGCGATCACCACCATGACCTCGACTAATGTGAACCCCGACTGCTCCCGGTTGTTTTTACCCATATCAACGTCTCCTGCCCGATAGGCTTTTATCGGCGGTTGCCGTCGGCGCTAAAGTGGCGACACGGGCTTGCGGCAGCACCGGCGTGGATGCTGCCCGAAACTTCAGCCTGCAGGGTTAATTTTCCTCGTCTGCAATCAGTGCGACGAGTTCTTCAACGGACAGGCGCGAGCCGTTGTCCGTACCCTCGAGTAAAGCATTGGCCAGATCACGTTTCTGCTGATGCAGATTGACGATTTTCTCTTCTATGGTGTCTTTGATGATCATTCGGTAGATCGTGACCGGTTTTTTCTGCCCCATGCGATAGGCACGATCCGACGCCTGATCTTCGACGGCGGGATTCCACCAGGGGTCCATATGAATAACATAGTCAGCCGCGGTCAGATTCAAGCCTGAATTGCCCGCTTTCAGACTGATTAAAAATAGCTCGCCCTCACCGGCCTGAAAGGCGTCTACTGCTGCAGTTCGCTGTTTGGCCGGCGTGGTGCCGTCGAGGTACTGATAGCGGATTCTTTTCGCATCGAGGTGTTCACGAATGAGTTTCAGATGGCCGACAAACTGGCTGAACACAAGGCATCGATGACCGTTTTTGCGAAGTTCGCTGACTTTGTCCGAGAAGGCGTTTAACTTGGCACTGTCACAAGGCGGGTGTTCGACCGCCAGCGCCGGGTGGCAGCTTGCCTGTCTGAGTTTTGTGATTTCTGCCAGTACTTTGAAGCGTTGTTCTGATTCCAGACCTGCCAGTTCTCCAATGCGTTGCATCGCATTCTGTCGCAGGCTCTCATAGAAATCACGCTGCTGTTGGTTAAATTCTATGAGGTGTGTAATTTCGGTGCGAGGGGGGAGTTCGGTCAGTACTTCGCGTTTGAGTCGGCGCAGTATAAATGGCTTGATCACTGCTTTGAGCTGTTGCCTGACTTCATCATTTTCATGCAGTTCAATCGGGGTGGCGTATTTTTCTTTAAATGTCTGACTGTTGCCCAGTAACCCCGGGTTTATAAAACGAAACAGATTCCATAGCTCGCCTAAGTGATTTTCGATCGGGGTGCCGGTGGCGATCATACGGAAGTCACTTTGCAATGACATGATAGCCCGTGATCTGCCGGTGCCCGGGTTTTTAAATGTCTGTGCTTCGTCGGCCACAATGGTGCGCCAGTGAATTTCACGCAGTGAGTCAACTTCGTTTTGCATGACCCCATAGCTACAGACAAACAGGTCGTATGGTTTTGCATCCAGTAACATCTGATGACGGTTTTTATCACCCAGCCAACGCAGATTTAATGAAGGTGCAAACTTTGCCGCCTCTGCCAGCCAGTTGCCGCACACTGAAGTGGGTGCCACCACCAGTGCCGGGCCGTCGGCAGCTCGTGTAAGCATCAGTGCCAGGCTTTGCATGGTTTTTCCCAGGCCCATATCATCTGCCAGACAGGCGCCGGCGCCCCAGTGGGCCAGTCGCGCCATCCACTGAAACCCTTCGAGTTGATAGTCTCTCAGGCTTGCTTTAAGCGTTGTCGGAGGCATGGGTTGCATGCTTTGCGCTTCGTGAAACCGGCGGCACTGATCGTCCCAGCCGTCATCATCCTGCAGTACCATGCCGCGTGAGACTTCTGTCAGTACAGGCACTGACAGATCATGTGCCATACCGTCTTCGGCCAGTGCGTTTAACGCGAGTAACTGCTTTTTCAGTCGCTGGCTTAGTTGCAGTATGCGGCCGTTGTCCAGGCGAAGAAATCTGCCTTCAGCTTTTTCGATTGCAGCGAGCAGTTTTTTAAGGTCGATCTTCTTTTCGCTGAACGGACATGCTGCGGCAGCACTTTCTGGTTGATCTGCCTGATCATCTGAAAACTTCAGCTCACCACTGATAGCGATGCCCGGGCGTTGCGGGTTGAAGTGCACATGCATGCAATCGCTGGACACCTCTTTGCTCAGAGCAATCGGCTCACTGGTAGGCCATAACAGCGAAATCCGGTTGCCGAGCTTTTGCAGTGCGGCCAGCAGTTCAAGCGCATCCAGTGACGAATCGACTGTCCAAATCCACTGACTGCCGGGTGGTGTTAACGGCAACTGTGCGAGTACATCCTGTGTTTCGCCTAGTTCTTTATTGAGGTCACGTATGGTGTTGCGAGGCTGTCTGTCAACGGATGCATGGATGCCCGGCTTTCCTCTGCCGGGGATGACACAGGGGCCTGACTCTCCCAGTGGATAAATGCGACATTCCAGATAGATACCCTGATCAAGTGGATACAAATGGAATACCGGTTTGCACAATGGTGCGACAGAGTCTGAGTTAACGTCAGTCAGGTCTGAGTGGATCTCTGCAATGCTGGCCAGTGATCTGAGTGAATCCAGTACAGCGTTGCTGCCATCCTCAGGTATGCACAGACCGTTAAATGATAATGAATGGGCTATATCAAGCTGCCCTTCACTGAAGCGATGAATGATAAGCGTGTGCTGGTTTTTCCAATAGCAGGAAAAATCACTGGCGGTATGAATGCCACCTTCCGGATACGGCTGCATGGTCACTGTGATTTCCTGCATGGCAGTATCTTTAACGATATGCAGGGCAGGGTTCTCGAGCTGTACGGTGACTCTTGCAGGTAATGTGTCGTCGGTATCGTTGTTGTGACGGTACAGGCGTGGATGACCGATGAGTAGATCCAGCGACTCCGCGGTGTCAAAGGTAAAACTGTGTTCGAAGTTTAAGGCATGGTTAAGTTGAATCTGATTTCGCAGCTGTGCGCAGATCTTAAGATCGTGGTCACACAAAAAATCAAGCGTGCCGCATTCGTCAAGTAACAGCTTTAATGGAAAGTGTTTGCCGGGTATCCATTGACCGTCTTTGGATAATCGTTGTTCTTTCGGTTCGACCAGCAGCTTGCTGCCATGTGCTTCTATCCACCAGCCTAATCTGCGGTTACCTGTCAGTGGTGTGTGCTGTCTGTTCAGGCGGGTGTGGCGGTTTGCTGTGAGCGTTAGTGCTTCGAGCGCGCCCTGCCAGTCGGATTCTATCTGGAATATATTGATCAGCCAGCCGACAGAACGTATTTGTGGCTGAAACTCTTTATCCTGACGTTGCAGGCCGAGGATTGAAATTAAGGAAAGTGCTTCATCGACAAACCAGTGCATGCCGATGTCAGATGCGTTATCTACATGAGCCGCAAGTCTTTCAATTTGTTTTTCATCGGGCTTCTCACCGAGCCAGTGCCGCGACAGTCCGATAAACAGATCGAGCCATGGACTTGCGTCAATGTGAATGCCGCCCAGCCAGAGTGTGTCTTTTAATTTTCGCTCGCCGCTTAATACACGAACAAAATCGACCAGCACTTTTAACACCGGTATGAAACGGTCGCCGGCATAACGTTGCTGGTACTCTCTCGACAAGTGGTTAAGCGCCGCATGCAAGGTGTTGAGTTGGGCGCGATCCGCGTCGTTGAATTGATCCGCCCTGCTGCATGAAAGGCTTTGAGCTGTCTGTTGTATCAGTGCCAGTGCATGACATAGTGCCGGCAACCCCTCAATGGTGCTGTTGGCACTGTTGCCGGTGGCGTTATATAACTTCAGTGCTTTTGCAGGACGATGTCCGAACAATGCAATTGCAGAGCGTACAACAGAGGCTTCACGCAGCGGGCAGTTATGTAACCAGGTATCCAGAGCTTCGAGCCTGACTTGATCTGTGTCGCCGCAAAGCAGGCTGATCAGCGCTTCTGCCAGCAGGCCCTGCCAGTCAACTGAGATATCAGTGGCAGTCGGTGGGGTGGTGATAGCGGCGGTAGTCCATGTGCCCAGTGCTTTTTCGGCATCCGGGTTGAATGCCATTAATTTGGCAAGCAACTGCTCCGCAGACTGATCTGCACTGCTGTTGTTGGCGGGCTGTTCAAGTACGTCTTCGAGGGGATACAGATCTGGCACGTAATAGTCGATGTAGGCTGCAACGGGGCGACTATGGTAGCGCTGTTACTGGCTGCGGGTGCACACCGATTGCGTCAGATTGCCTGTCTGTCATAGCGTTATGAATCGGCTATCACAGTTGAAATTAATGCTCTGTTACATCGACGTTAACGTGAATGTTTTATCAGGTTAAATTTGTATTCCGGGTGTTGACGATTGATATTTGTGCTGTGCGTAAAAATTATTAATTACGTAATAGAAAACAAATAAAGCTTGACTGCAGGTGTGTGCGTTGTGTTTGTTTTTATTTTTTTTGGGGTGTGTTACAGCGCCAGGTGATTCTCAATACCCTGAATTTTGTCTTCGGCATGGTGGTTTACGTATAGCACTGTTGATTCACTGCGGGAACAAATGAGTTCAATTAGTGCGAGTACTCGCTGGCGATTCATGTCGTCAAGACCAAGGCAGGGTTCATCGAGTATAAGCAGCGGCGGATGTTTCACCATCGCGCGGGCAATTAACAGCAAACGCTGATCGCCATACGACTGACTGGTAAACGTATCGTTAGCACGGTCGGACATGCCCAGTACTTCCAGCCATTGTTCAGCGATTTGTTTCTGATTGTCGGTATATTTTGAATACAGGCCAATGCTGTCATAGAAGCCCGAGATAATTACATTGCGCAAACTGGTGCCCACGGTGTATTCCCATTGCAGGGCAGTAGAAACATAACCGATGAACTGTTTGATCTGCCAGATGCTCTCGCCGCTGCCACGTTTAAAGCCGAATACAAAAATATCGTTTACATAACACTGGGGATGATCGCCGGTAATCAATGACAGCAAAGCGGTTTTGCCGCTGCCGTTAGGACCGGTGAGTTGCCAGTGCTGACCGCGGTTGATGGTCCAGTCCAGATTCTCAAATATGGTGGTGTCGCCGTAGCGAACCGCCGTATCGGTCAGTTTAACCAGAGGCTGGTCGGCTTCTAGTACAGGCAGGGCGAAGTCCGGGTCTGCCGGCGGGAGTTCAAGGTCCGTGGTTTTCAGATGCAGCAACTGTAAAAGCGCATCGTGCGCTTCCGTGTCGCTGCGGTTGATGGTCTGCTGAAGCTCACCCTGATTCATATAGGCAATGTGGGTGATGTAGCCCGGGCATTGGTCGAGCCGGTTGAGAATCATGACCACAGGGATGTGCTCTGCCACTTTCGCCAGGTGCAGTTGCAATGCATCGAGGCTTTTTGCATCGAGGCCTTCAAACGGCTCGTCCAGTATGAGCAGTTGCGGTTTGCAGCTCAATGCCCGAATCAGCATGACTTTACGGGTTTCACCGGTTGAAAGCTTTCTGAAGGCTCTGTCGAGCAGCGGGGTTAAACCGAGTTGTTCAATCAGTTGGTTGGCTGTGTCAGGGTCGGTGGTAACCGCATCTATAATCTCCTGTACCGGCGTGCCTTCGGTAATGACATCCATGATGTCTGCATCGTCTTTTCGACGCTCTGCGGCAATCAATTCGGCCTGCGCTTCAAAAGAGACCAGCCCAACGCGCTGCGGCAGATTGGTGGCCACTCCGTATTCAATGTCGCCGTAGCCGGCCAGAATAGCCGCCAGTGCAGACTTGCCGGAACCGTTACTGCCGGTGATCAGCCAGTGTTCTCCGCGATTCAGCGTCCAGTTGATTTTTTTACACTGGAACCGGTTGTCGAAGTCGACGGTGAGATTTTTAAGAGTGATTGCCATAGGGTGTTGTCAGTGTATAAAGACAGGCACAGACTTGCCTTGCACGCTACTGATCCGATTTACCGCTGTCAGGTGTGGTTTGGCTGAGCGAGCAGCCCTGCGCAGCCGCGTGGTCGGGTGTGAGAACGCATATTGTGTGACGGTGGATAAGCAGCACGGCTGGCGTTGCTGCCTATCCACTGTGCAGGTTACGTTATGGCGTTAATGCTGAGATCAAACAATTCGCTTCATGTCTGACATATGGCCGCGTAAGGTTGCACCGATCTCTTCAACCGGGTGGTTGCGAATGGCCTCGTTGACTTCAATCAGTCGTGCATTGTCTACGCCGGTATCGTTGAGCTGCAGACCTTTGCCGATTACATCGCTCTTGATGTTCTTCATGAAGTCCTGCAGCAGAGGTACGCAGGCGTGGTTATAGAGGTAGCAACCATATTCGGCGGTGTCTGAAATGGTGGAATTCATTTCAAACAGCTTCTTGCGTGCAATGGTGTTGGCAATCAGCGGTGTTTCATGCAGTGATTCATAATAGGCGGAATCTGCAATTATTCCTGCTGCTGTCATGGTTTCGAAAGCAAGCTCCACTCCGGCCTTCACCATGGCAACCATCAAAATTCCATTGTCAAAGTATTCCTGTTCGGAAATGTCCATGTCACCGGCAGGTGTCTTTTCAAAAGGGGTTTCTGCGGTGTCAGCGCGCCAGCCGAGCAGTTCTTTGTCGTCATTGGCCCAGTCGGCCATCATGGTGGCAGAGAACTTACCGGTCATGATGTCATCCTGATGCTTGTTATACAGCGGACGCATGATGTCTTTCATTTCTTCGGCCAGTTCGAATGCCTTGATTTTAGCCGGGTTGGACAAACGGTCCATCATATTGGTGACGCCGCCATACTTAAGCGCTTCAGTGGTGGTTTCCCAGCCATACTGAATGAGCTTGGATGCATAACCGGGATCGACTCCCTCTTCTATCATTTTATCGAAGCACAGCAGTGAGCCGGTTTGCAGCATGCCACACAGAATAGTCTGCTCACCCATGAGATCAGACTTTACTTCGGCGATGAATGAAGACATCAGTACGCCGGCTTTGTGACCACCGGTGCCCACAGCATAGGCTTTGGCTATTGCCAGGCCTTCACCTTTGGGATCATTGTCGTCGTGTACGGCGATGAGGGTGGGTACACCGAAACCTCGAACGTATTCGGCGCGTACTTCTGTGCCCGGGCACTTGGGGGCCACCATAATCACCGTGAGATCGTCGCGAATTTTGGTGCCTTCTTCAACGATATTAAAACCATGTGAGTAAGAAAGACATGCGCCTTCTTTCATCATCGGCATGACTGTGTTGACGACGTTGGTGTGCTGTTTGTCCGGTGTCAGGTTCAACACCACATCGGCGGTGGGAATCAGGTCTTCGTAGGTGCCTACGGTAAATCCGTTTTCTGTGGCATTTTTCCACGACTGTCGTTTTTCATCGATCGCGGCCTGGCGTAAAGCGTAGGAAACATCGAGGCCGCTGTCGCGCAGGTTCAAGCCCTGGTTCAGGCCTTGAGCACCACAGCCGATCACGACCATTTTTTTGCCCTTCAGCGCGTTGACGCCGTCGGTGAATTCGGACAAATGCATGAACCGGCACTTGCCAAGTTGCTCTAGCTGCTCGCGCAGCGACAGGGAGTTGAAGTAGTTTTCGGCCATCGTTCTATCCGTCTGTTTGGTGATAATTGCGGTTTGCGGCGTGGGGTCGGACACAAACCGCCCGTGCGCTTTAGTGTTTGCGCAGTGTATAGAATTGCCTATGTTCCGTAAATTGAAATAAACTGAACGTTGTATCCCTAAAATTGCAACATCAGGGCTTCGGGCAATGAATTTCAAAGCACTCACGCATTTTCTGGCGCTGGCCGAGCATCTGCACTTCGGACAGGCGAGTGTTGCCGGGAATGTGAGCATTTCCGGCCTGTCGCGCAATATAAAGCAACTCGAAAGCGAGGTGGGTGCGGTGCTGTTTGATCGCGACAATCGCACAGTGCGGCTGACCACTGCCGGTGAGCGCTTCCGCCCCTATGCCAGAGATGCTGTTCAGCAGTGGCAGCAGATCCGCCATGAACTGGCCGAGCACGCCACGCAATTACAGGGAGAGATCAGCCTGTATTGTTCGGTTACCGCCAGTCACAGCATATTGTTTCCGCTGCTCAGTCGATTTCGACGGGACTTTTCGGGTATCGAAATCAAATTACACACAGGAGATCCGGAGCTGGCTATCGGCCGAATTACCGCAGGAAGAGAGGATCTGGCGGTAGCGGCATTGCCCGATCGCATGCCGCGCGGGGTCGTCGGCAAGCCGATGGTCACTTCACCTTTGTTGTTCATCGCGCCGCTTGATCCGGGCGAGCTGACACTGCCTGTGGGCTCGACAAGCGATGCCTGGGCTGATGTACCGTTGATTCTGTCTGAAGGCGGGCTGGCGCGCAGTCGGGTGGATGCGTGGTTCAGGGAGCGACGCATCAAGCCTGGAATCTACGCACAGGTGGCCGGTAATGAGGCGATTGTCAGTATGGTGAGCCTCGGGTTCGGCGTTGGCGTGGTGCCGGAGATTGTACTGGATAACAGTGCCCTGGCCGGGAGCATTCAGGTGCTTGATGTGCGCCCTGAGCTCGAACCGTATCAGGTCGGGCTGTGCACGCTGAAAAAGAACCTCGGTAATCCACTCGTCAGGGCGGTATGGGAGTCAGGAGATTAGCGTGTGATGCATGGCAATACCGCAGAGCTTTGAGTACAGTGGCGGCAGAAAACCCGGAGAACTCCCCATGTCCGATGTGAATACACAGCCCTTTGCCGGTTACTTTTACCGGGATGTGCCGGCCGAAGATCCTGAATTAACCCATGTCGAACCGGGTACTGTCTGCGGCGAGTACCTGCGTCGTTACTGGCAGCCGGTGGCCATGGCCAATGAGGTGGGTGATCTGCCGCTGGCCATTCGAATTTTAGGCGAAAATCTGGTGTTGTTCCGCGATCACTCCGGTCAGCTGGGGCTGATGCATCGGCATTGTGCGCATCGCGGTGCGTCACTTGAATTCGGCATTGTGATGGAGTGTGGTATCAAGTGTTGTTACCACGGGTGGCATTTTGATATCGACGGTCGGCTGATTGATGCGCCGGCTGAGCCACTGGGCAGCCCGGTAAGAAACAAAGTAGTGCAGGGCGCGTATCCGGTGCGTGAAGAGCAGGGTATTGTGTTTGCGTATATGGGGCCGCCGGATAAAAAGCCGGACTTTCCTGTCTTCGACACCATGTGCCTTGACGACACCGAATCAAAAACCTTTTCGCTAAGTATGCCTGCCAACTGGCTGCAGGTTTACGAGAACACTCAGGACCCGGTGCATGTGCTGCACTTACACGCACTGTCCAGTGGTGTGCAGTTCGGTGCTGCATCGGGCGTGGAACAACTGATCGAATACCGTGACACCCCGCTGGGTATGATGAATATTCAAACCCGCAGAGTAGGCGATCATCTCTGGACACGCACGACAGATTCCATTCTGCCCAATGGCAATCAGACCGGCGCTATCTGGGAAGAGGCCGAAGGCAAAAAAATCTTTCAGCGTGTTTCTATGCTGCGCTGGATGGTGCCTATTGATAATACCAATACCATGACTATCGGCTGGCGTTACTTTAGCGACAAGCTTGATCCTCGCGGGCAGGACACACCTTCAATGGTGGGAAAAGAGACCATTGATTTTATGGGGCAGACGGCCGGACGCCCTTATGAAGAGCAACAGCGTGAGCCCGGTGATTATGAAGTGCAGGTGTCTCAGCGGCCGATTGCAGTGCATGCGCTGGAACACCGGGTGACGTCTGATCGTGGTGTGAGCAAGCTTCGTAACTTATTGCGTCAGCGTGTACGGTCCCACACAGATACCGGAGACGCTCCGATGCCGAAGCTGAATGCGGCGCAACAGATATCCACTTATTGTCAGGATACTGTGTTTCCGGTTGGTGAAGTAGAAGATGACGATAGCCTGATGCGAACATTCGGGCGGCGTGTCGCGGATACAGTGATAGAATCGGATGATCAGCTGCACGAAAACCGCATCAAAACCATAGAGGCAATGTGCAAAACAGAATTCGGATAGAGCATAATTTGATCTTATGATCGACAGATAAGTAACGAAAGAGCTCTTGCTGCCGGCAACACAGCACGTCCTAACCGACTGGGCCGGCGCTGAAAATAAAGCTTCAAAAGGAGATGAAGCAATGTTTGATATCTGGCCATTTAATGTAAACAGTATCCCCGAATTTGACAGGGGTGACTGGCCTCACTGGGTCGACACCGACGGCGATGGCGAAGACACCCGTCAGGAAATTCTGGCCAGGGACAGTCTTTTGCCGGTGGTGCGTGAAGGTGGCAGAATCAAAACCGGTTTATGGGTGTGTTTGTACACCGGACGGGTGGTGCGGGATGCCGGCCGGATTGATATTGACCATATCGTTGCCCTTAAAGAAGCGCATAACTACGGGGGCTTTGAATGGGGGCGTGAAAAACGACAGCAACTGGCCAATGATCCGGAGAATCTGCTGGCAGTGTATCGCTCGGCAAACCGGGCGAAGAGTGCAAGGAACAGCTATGAAGGCATGCCACCCAACATTGCACATTGGGCCAGATATCTGATTCTGCGTGAACAGATTATCAATAAGTACGATCTCACTCAATCCAATGCAGAGTTGAAGGCTGTGGCTTTTTATCGTGATAAATGGCACAAACACCAGCACTGGATAAAGATGGGGCGGGTAAGAATGTTTATGTCCAGATGGATGCCGGGTTTATTCTGAACGGTACCGTTTGTGTGGTCGGGTTTGCCCGGGTAATCGAAGGGTGAACAAGCCTGCTTACCGGAACAGTTCCGGTAAGTAGGTTATCTAAGGTTGCTTAGTAATCCGCTGCTGCGGAAAAGTCGAGCGGTTCGTAAAGGCTGTCACCGAGATAATTCACCAGTGGTTGTTGATCGCCGTTAACCGTTAGCATCAAGTCAGCCACTAAGACATTGGTGTTGTACTTACTGCCATTCACGCGGATGTACTGCTGCGCCATTGGATGCATCATAAACATAGCAGCCGGGGTGAGGTCGATCGCAGCACTGTCTGCTTCCAGGTCCAGGTTGATGGCGATAGCCTGAAGCACATCGGCGAGAGTGTTCATGTTGTCGATGCCGCTTTGCGTGCCGTCACCAAGGAATACAACACCGACTTCACCGGTAACATCGCCGCCGTCGTTGGTCAGGGTCACTTCACTGGTAAATCGGCTTCCCGGAGTCAGTAACGCTTTGTAAGCGGTGGTCATCTGCTGTTCGATGTCATCGATACTGTGGGTGGCATCTTCCGCAGACATTCGCATAACTTCATTCCAGGCCGTCATGTAGTTCGCGAGGCCCTCCATTGAAACACCTTTGAGTTTTGTGTCCAGCACCATGCTGTTCAGTGGTATCGGTGCATCTATCCCTGCGATCGATATTTCGCTTTCCGTATCGATTTTGTCAACATTCAGGCTGGTTGAAGAATTGAAAACGATATCCTGTAATCTGACGGAAACACTGGATTCCGGGTCATTGAATGAGATAGAAGGGAATTTAATTTGCTGCTCTCCGGTGTATACCCCTTCTGCAACCTGCAGCAGATCGAACTCTGCGCTGGACTGTGCAATGTTGAACAGCGCACCTGAGCCGTTGTCGAGCCCCAGAGTCCCGAGATAACCGCTGACATCAATCTTACCGTTGCTGCTGAATGCATCATAGCGTCCGCCTTCGAACGCAATATTGCCGTCTTCATAATCCATCGACAATGCGTTAATCATTAAGCTGGAGGTGACGTCTCCGTTGAAGCCTACATCGGTGAATAATGTGAAAGGTTTTCCTTCATCGAATTTTGCGAGCGCCTCACGGATTTCAATATCCGCTATTGTGTCCATATTAAGCGTGGTGGAAATACTCGATGCGCTGAACCTGGCGCCCTCGGGGTCTGTACCAACCGGAGAATGGCTGATATGGTGTTTAAGCTGAAATAGCGAGGGCTGATCAGTGTGCATCAACTTCACGTTAGTGATAGCCACACTGTCGGTGAATCCTGCCTGATAATCTGACATGTCGAGTATAAACGCGCCGCCAGCGGCCTGGTTCAGATTTGCCAGGAGCTTTTCGTAGGCAGGTTGTGCCTGAGTGCCTGCGTAGTAGGTGGATCCGGCCCAGGATGCACCGGCGACAAGTGGCAATGCCAACAATACTTTCTTCATGATTACTTCCGTTGTTATTGTAGTTTTTTGTTGCGCCAGCAATAACGGCTCTGGAATTAGCATTGTTAACATTTAGGCCGGGTAATTGTGAATGCTCACACATTAATTGAGTCGCTGTTTTTCAAAGTATGATTCAAGTAATTAATTACGCGGTTTTCCCTGCGGTCGCGGGGAAGCACTGGATATTGTTCCCGCAGCGTGACTAACTCCTGTAACAGACTGTCGTCGGTGCGGAAAGAGTGCCGGGCGGTGCAAGGTGAGAATGTCCATTATCGGCTATAGATAAATGTGATTTTCTGGCTTAGCGAAACGGAAGTATTTGCATAATGGATATTGGATGCCTGCAATAATCTACGTAAAGGCCAGGAAAAAACTTTGAACCCATAAACCACACTTATATGGGAATGTATGTTGCGTAACGCGAATAGTGGTTTTGAAATTTACGTAAGAAACCCATTGAGGGGTGCTTTGCAATGTCGATTAGCGCAAAAAGTTTGAGACGCTATTGGGTATCAGTACTTTTCCTATTCATGACGATCAGCAGTTCCCTATGCTTTGCTGAAGAACGGCAATCTTTTTTTGATCAATTTCGCGAGTCCTTTAAAGAGAGCTACAACACCGGAGTAAATGCAGCACATTTTCAAGGGGTGGTGGTGGATGCTGCATTGTTCAGTCGCAGTCTTGCCAGATACTACGAAGAAAATCAGGCGTTTCCAGCGACCGTAGAAGAAATTCAGTTTTCGGTCTTTTCTGAACATATTGATGCAGAGATACAACTGGAAATAAGTGGTGTTTTTCACTTCGGCCTATCTGATCAGTTCGGCAATAACAAAAGCCTCACAATGACGCCTGTGTTAGATAACGGGCGGGTTTCCCGCTGGGTGTGTCACTCAAACGTGTCAGTTGCTGTGTCCCAGGGAACATTCTGCGTGTCGGTGAACTAATCACGGATCAAAGACAGCTGTCGAACCACCAGTAATAGGCAAAACTTCACTCTTGCGAAGCATTGCAGTCTTCCCGTGGAAAACGGCTTTGAATGAATTCAGGGAGACAGGGTAACCGCCTGACAGGCACAGCACTCAGGGCATTGGCGCCACATCTTTATTACGACGCCAGCCATTACCCTGTCGCTTAGGTGCCTTCTTTATACCGGGTCCGGACCGGCCGCAATTTATTCAATGAATGCTTTTTCTAAAACAAACTGTTTCGGATCTGAACGCGACCCTTCCTGCAAGTCAAACCCCTCTAACAGGCTGCGCATTTCTATATTGAATTCCTTTGACCCGCAAATCATGGCTCGATCCGTAGCCGGACTAATGCCCGGCAAAGAAAGATCACTAAACACGGTTTTGTTTCTTATCAGTGTCGTGATACGGCCGGTGTTGGTGCTGTGCTCACGTGTTGTATTAGGGTAGTAGACAAGTTTGTCCAGGCTGTCTTTGCCCAGTAATTCTAATAGAGTGTCATCGTGTTGCATGGAATGTATAAGGTGTTTCCCATAGTTGAGTTCAGCTACTTCCCTGCAGGTATGTGTCACAATAATCTTGTCATATTTACGGTATGTCTCCGGGTCGCGTAATATTGCTGCGAAAGGAGCGATTCCGGTACCGGTTGCAAATAGCCAGAGCCTCTCTCCAGGGAGTAACGCATCCAGCAGCAGGGTGCCAACCGGTTTCGTTTTCAGTAGAATTTTATCTCCCGGTTCTACATGCTGCAGTTGTGAGGTTAATGCGCCGTTGGGAACTTTGATTGAGTAGAATTCGAGCTCTTCACTCCATTCGGGTGAGGCAATGGAATAGGCTCTCATTAACGGCTTTTGTTGAGCGTCTTTATCGGCGCCGGGTATTAAGCCCAGCATCAGGAATTCTCCGGAGCGAAAGCGCAGGGAGTCGGGTCGGGAGGTGCGAAATGAAAACAGACTGTCTGTCCAGTGTTTGACATGAGTAACGGTTTCTGTTGCAAGTTCCACTGGGATTACTCTTTCTCTAGTAGTTGAAGTTAATGCGACCAAGGCGTCGCTGATAATCGTTTTGTTGCCAGTCTGCTCGAAACATCCACTGGTGCTGCGGTTGTCGCTCTGCCAGTTCATTGCTGATTTCTACTTCGCAAAAACCTGAACGTCGGATCATGGTGTACTGGTCGGAGATGATGTATCCCGTAGCACGTAATCGCCCCTTGTATCCCATAGATCGAAGTTGCCTGGCAATGGTGAAGCCTCGACCATCGGAGAAAGATGAGAAATTCACCTTGATGAGTGTCAGCCTATCCAAAGAATCAGCAAGTACAGACGGATCATCTTCGCTTTGCAGACATACCGTCTGTGACTCTGATGAGGGCGGAAGCGCTTCAGGACTACACGTGCTGCCTTCCCGGTCATCAATGGAAAAGCCATTGTCTGTGACGATAATAGACATATGTTCCTACAGTATTTTTATGTTTTGGCGAATAAGCAGAAAACTGGCTGCTAAGACCGAATTATTCACAGGGCTACGGGAGGTTCGTATGAACTCACTTGTATTAACTGCTTAGCAGGCTGTTGAAAAAGGCTTGAAATTCATATTTCGTATCACCGGCTTTGTTTCGCTGCCGGATACAGTGCAGATTTAAACGGTGTGATACCTACACGCTTATAGGTGTTGATGAATGATTCTTCGGCATCGTGACGAAGCTTGTGATAAGTGCCGAGTATCCGTTCTATCGCCGGGACAACTTCAGACTGTGAGAAGCCCGGGCCTGCACGATCACCGATAGCCGTGTTTTCCGTCGCATCCCCGCCTAATGTGATCTGATAATTTTCAACACCGGCTCTGTTAAGTCCGAGCACGCCGATGTGGGCCACATGATGATGACCACATGCATTGATGCAGCCGGATACCTTTATTTTTACTTCACCGGTATCCTGTTCCATGTTGTTTTCATCAAAATGGGTTGAGATCTCTTTCGCAACAGGGATAGACCTCGCCGTTGCAAGCGAGCAGTAGTCCATACCCGGGCAGGCTATAATATCCGAGATCAACCCGATGTTGGCGGTAGCCAGCCGGTGCTTTTTCAGGGTGTTATACAGCAGAGGAAGGTCTGCCTTATGCACATGCGGAAGAACGATATTCTGTTCATGGCTGATTCTCAGTTCATCAAATGAGAAAGATTCTGCCAAATCTGCCAGCACTTGCATTTGTTCTGATGTGGCATCTCCAGGTGTCTGACCGGGTTCTTTCAGAGAAACTGTAACTATTCGATAGTCTTCGTGTTTGTGTTGAGCCGTGTTTCTGTCCACCCACTGCTTGAACATCGGGTTAGTCTGATATGATTCTTCAAAGGGGGATACGCTGCGATCAGTAAAGTCCGGTGGCGAAAATTGTGAGGTGATATTGTCTATAAAGCTGCCATCCGGACTTGCAAATGTTTTGCGGATGGACGAAAAGCGCGCTTCAACCTGATCTCTGAAATTATCGATTCCCAGGGCGTTGACTAATATCTTGATCCTTGCTTTGTACTTGTTGTCTCGTCGGCCCGAAGTGTTATACACACTGAGTATCGACTCAAGGTATGGCAGCAGATCCTGCTTCGGCAGAAAGTCACACAAGAGTTTACCAATGACCGGTGTTCTGCCGAGTCCGCCACCCACAAACACCTGATAACCGATGACTCCGTCACGTCGGGTTGCCTGCAACCCGATATCGTGAGCCTTGATGACAGCCCGATCGGTAGCGCAACCTGTGACCGCTATTTTGAACTTTCGGGGTAGAAACTGAAACTCAGGATGATCAGTTGACCATTGTCTTATAATTTCTGAAATGATTCGGGGATCTTCCACCTCATCCGACGTTGCGCCGGCAAAATGATCCGATGTGATGTTTCTGATTGTATTTCCCGATGTTTGTATCGCATGCAAGTCGACCTCAGCCAGGGCGTCGAGAATGTCGGGTACATCAATCAATCGGGGCCAGTTAAACTGAATGTTCTGGCGGGTTGTGAAATGACCGTAACCTTTATCCCACTTATCAGCAATGATGGCCAGTTGACGCATTTGTGCTGAGCTAAGTGTGCCATAGGGAATGGCGACTCTTAACATATACGCGTGCAGTTGAAGATAAACGCCGTTCATCAGCCGTAACGGGCGAAATTCCTCTTCGGTGAGTGACCCGTCTATTCGACGTGCTACCTGCTGTCGAAACTGGGTGTTACGAGCTGCGATAAACTGGCGGTCAAAATTTGTGTATTGATACATTGGGATGATCAGCGTATTTCAGTTTGTTTGCCGTGAAAATAGTTGGATGGTCCGGCTGTGCGAATCTGCTCACGTAACTCCTGAGGCCGTATTACCGAGTTTTGTACGTCAACACTGACCAGATAGGGAGAGATGATTTCATCACTTCGTTCGATACATTGAGACAACGCGTGATTCGCGCTGACATCATCAGTAAAAATCTGCGCATTGAAGAGATCCGGGCCGAACGTATCGTCCCCGCTCAGAAAGACAGCCTCACCACTGAGGAGGGTATTACCCGTAATGATCTGTTTATTGCTGAATTCGGTCATTGACAGAGCGCTTAACTATTTAGAGGAATGCGAGAGAATATGCTACAAATATTAGAATAATATTCCTTGAAAATGAATATATCTGGTAAAATAGGGATAAAATCTCGGGTAAAAATGAAAAAATAGGAATAATATTCCGTTTTATATGGAGGCGACAGAATGGTGGGTTCAATAGATGATACTGACCGGAAGATTCTTCGGTTGCTGCAGGAGGACGCGACCCGGTCGCTGGATGAAATCGCCGGTCTTATCGGCTCATCCAAGACGCCGGTGTGGAATCGAATAAAGAAATTAAGAGCGCAGGGTGTCGTCAGGCAGCAAGTGGTTTTAGTCGATCCGGATGCCACAGGGTTGGAGGCCTGTTTCTTTGTGCTGGTACGAACCTCCGAGCATGAGGCTGACTGGCAAGAGCGATTTCTGCAGTGTGTACAGGCAAGACCGGAAGTCATGGAAGCGCATCGACTGGCCGGAGAGATTGATTACCTGTTAAAAGTGCGTGTGAGCAATGCCCGCGCCTATGACGAGTTTTATCAGGCGTTAATCAGCGAGGTGAAAATTTATAATGTGACTGCATTGCTGTCGATGCAGGAAATTAAGTACACAACATCGCTACCGATTTAAAGCACCTGAAATGCAAAAACACTCAATAGTTTCATTGTTGCGGGGTTTGCAGAGTTTTACGGAGGAGCCTTGCCCGTTTAAGTTTCAGTGAAATGTGCCGCACTAACTCAGTGGACGAGTATCCAATTATTGGCGAGCGCTTTTACGGACGAACAGCAGGTACAATCGATGAGCCTTCCGTTGCAAAGAAAAATTATAAAAAACAGCAGGGGTTTTACCTTAATCGAGGTGATGATTGTGATAGCAATCATCGGCATATTGGCCTCGTTTGCGATTCCGAGCTACCGCAACTATGTCATTCAGGCGAATATGGCTGAGGCAATGGCATTCGCCGCGAAGATGAAGACGGATGCGACCATGTATTACGCCACTAATCGCAGATTTCCGCATGACGGTGGTATGAACAATCGCGAGATTATTAATGCAGATGTCGTGTATGCGGTAGAACACTGGGGACCCTCCAGCGCAAATGGACAGGAGACCCATTTGCATGTTTACCTCCAGCCTGATGTATTCCCCGGGGCCACACGTAACCACGCATTGATTTTCGAGGGGACTGTGCGGGGCTCCACTGTCATCTGGAATTGCCGCCCGCATGAAAGTTTCAGAGCAATACCGAATGAATATGTACCATCCGAGTGCCACGACTGACGTTTCAGTTATCTGCTGTGTGATAACACAACCAGGCCAACGCCACTAAAAAACCTTGCTGGTCTGTTTATACTGGTTTGTGGTCAGGCTGGCTTCCCGATATAGAGCCCTATCAGTCGTCGAACTCGCTCCAGCCGGTACGCAGGAACCGGCGGAAGTTGGTCTGATTGCCGCTCCCGAGTAAATCAACAAGTTGCAGTGCGCTGGTGCCGATTAATAGATAGGGACCGCCACTGTCTCCAGTATCAAAAATTCGACCCCCATCTGTAATGCCCGAACCTACAACGATGTATGGTCCATAGGTATCAGGCAGCTTGTTTGCGCCGGTTTTTAAATCGTATATATACAGACGGGATTCTCCGGTTTGATAAGCGCAGGGATCACCTGCACCGGGAACGGGGGGCGCATAAGTAGTGAGAAAAACACGCCCGGCAGTGGTTAAGGTGGGCTGCAGAATTTTTTCGTTGGCCGCAAGCTCGCGATAAAACCCGAATTCGCCCGCTGTGGCACT
>JAHDHK010000339.1 GCA_020631335.1 Chromatiales bacterium | reverse complement strand
CGGATTAGTAGAAGATGCCACCGTGGTGTTCGACGATGAACAGATATTATGGTGTGGTAAACACGCAGACCTGCCCGACGCATACCACGCTGAAACGATGCGTGATCTCAAAGGATTTCTGCTCACACCTTCGTTTATAGACTGTCATACCCATATCATTCATGGCGGGCACAGGGCCGCCGAATTCGAGCTCAGGCTGCGTGGTGCAAGCTACGCCGAAATCGCCGCCAGTGGCGGGGGTATTGTTTCAACCGTTTCAGCTACCCGGGAAGCCACCGTCGACTCGCTGATCGATTCAGCACTGCCAAGAGTGGATGCGCTCATGGCCGAGGGCGTGTCCGTCATCGAGATCAAGTCAGGTTACGGCCTCGACACCGCCACTGAATTGAACATGTTACGTGCGGCCAGAAAGATTTCATCGCTTCGAAACATTGAAATCAAAACAAGTTTTCTCGATGCACATGCAGTACCAGCCGAATTCAAAGGTCGCGCTGATGAATATATTGACCAAGTTTGTTTACCAGCGCTGCAGGCGGCACACCGTGAATCTCTGGTTGATGCCGTAGATGGTTTTTGCGAGTCGATAGCATTTACACCGGCACAAATAGCCCGGGTATTCGACTGTGCACAGTCTTTGGGCTTACCGGTAAAACTTCACGCTGAACAACTCTCTTTATTACACGGGGCAAAGCTCGCCGCCTCTTATAACGCGTTATCTGCAGATCATCTTGAGTATCTTGATGAGCCTGGAGTCGCAGCAATGGCAGCGTCCGGCACTGTCGCAGTCCTGTTGCCCGGTGCCTTTTATACGCTGCACGAATCACAGTTACCACCTTTGGATGCATTTCGAAAACACGGCGTTCCTGTGGCGGTTGCCACTGACTCAAACCCGGGTTCATCACCCATGACATCGCTGCTGTTAAGCATGAACATGGCGTGTACTTTGTTTTCGATGACACCGGAAGAGGCATTATCGGGTGTTACCTGCAATGCGGCTAAAGCGCTGGGAATAAATGATCGTGGCCGCATTGCACGGGGTATGCGGGCAGACTTTTCACTATGGCGGGTAAAACATCCGGCAGAGCTCAGTTATCGCATAGGATTTAACCCGCTCATCGAGCGAATCAGCACATGAATGCTGTTGTACTCACACCGGCAGCAACCACCCTGGAAAGTCTGGTGGCGCTGTTGCCGGACACGAACTGCAACATTACTCTGGACAGACAAGCACGCGCGAAGGTCGAGCACGCCGCCCGGATTGTTGCCGACGTCGTGAGCAATAACAAGGCGGTATACGGAATAAATACCGGCTTTGGAAAACTGGCCAGTGTTCGTATTGCCAGTGAAGATACCGCCACACTTCAGCGTAACCTGATTCTGTCTCACTGTGCCGGTGTCGGTCCCGCTGCCAGTGAATCAGTTGTCCGCATGATGATGATACTCAAGCTTTTGTCACTGGGCCGCGGGGCCTCTGGTGTGCGCTGGCAGCTTATCGAAAAAATTGAACAATTGCTCAATGCCCGTATCACACCTGTCGTACCCACTCAGGGTTCGGTCGGTGCATCAGGCGATCTCGCCCCGCTGGCGCACTTCGCTGCGGCACTAATGGGAGAAGGACAAGTCACATTTCAGGGGCGCCGCCGCAGCGCACACGACGCATTGCAACTCGCCGGCATCAGCCCGATCACCCTGGTGGCCAAAGAGGGACTGGCGTTAATCAATGGCACTCAGTTTTCTACCGCGGCAGCATTGGTGGCATTAGCCGATACCTGGACACTAGCCTGCAGCAGTATTGTTACCAGCGCCTTATCCACTGACGCGATCATGGGTTCCACTGATCCGTTGCAGGCAGAGATCCATGAACTGCGCGGACATCCCGGGCAAATCCAGGTGGCTGCAACCATGCGTGCACTGATGCACGGATCTCAAATCAGGGAAAGTCATCGCGAAGGCGATACCAGAGTACAGGATCCGTACTGCATTCGTTGCCAGCCGCAGGTAACAGGCGCCTGTATCGACCTGTTAAGGCAGGCGGCCTTAACCCTGCAAACAGAGGCCAATGCGGTCACCGACAACCCGCTGATTGTCGATACGAAAGACAACGATATAAGCGTATTTTCAGGGGGTAATTTTCATGCCGAACCGGTGGCCTTTGCGGCAGATCAGATTGCCATAGCGATTGCCGAAACCGGCGCAATTGCGCAACGTCGTATTGCGCTGATGGTTGACCCGGCCCTTTCATTCGATCTACCCCCGTTTCTTACCGCCGAACCGGGACTGAACTCAGGATTTATGGTGGCCGAAATCACTTCTGCTGCGCTGATGAGTGAGAACAAACACCTGGCTAATCCATGTTCGACAGATTCAACACCGACCAGTGCCAACCAGGAAGATCATGTGTCTATGGCGGCTCACGCTGCCGTGCGATTACATCAAATGAACAACAATCTGGCACAGATCATTGCCATTGAACTGCTCTGCGCAAGCCGTGGTATCGAGTTCAGAGCACCGCTGTCTACAAGCCCGGTGCTGGCATCGGTTATTAAAACACTTCGAGCCGAAGTTCCCCCGCTGAACCATGATCGCTACATGGCCACTGATTTGGAAAAAGCTGCACAACTGGTCAGCGATGGCGCATTACCCGACACTTGCGCCAGCATCGATATGCCGCCTCTTATCCACTGAACAAAAGAACACTGAAATGACCACCATTGTTAACGGGCGCCGCAACACACGAGATGTATATCCCGATACCGGCACTGTCATTACCGCTAAAAGCTGGCTGACTGAAGCGCCGATGCGAATGCTGATGAACAACCTTCACCCGGACGTGGCAGAGAACCCGCACGAACTTGTCGTATATGGCGGTATCGGACGCGCTGCGCGAAGCTGGGAAGACTTCGACGCCATTGTCAGTGCACTTAAATCACTCGAAAGTGATGAAACTCTGTTAGTTCAGTCGGGCAAACCAGCGGGTGTTTTTCGAACCCACACCGATGCTCCCCGGGTGTTGATCGCTAATTCCAATCTGGTTCCACACTGGGCCACCTGGGAACACTTTAACGAACTCGATCGACAGGGGCTGATGATGTACGGGCAGATGACCGCCGGCTCATGGATTTATATAGGCACTCAGGGCATTGTGCAGGGCACTTATGAAACGTTTGTGGAGGCCGGCAGGCAACACTACAACGGCGATCTCAAAGGCAAATGGATTCTAACAGCAGGGCTGGGTGGCATGGGTGGCGCCCAGCCTCTGGCAGCGGTTATGGCAGGCGCCTGTTGCCTGGCTGTCGAATGCGACCCGGAACGCATAGAGATGAGGCTGCGCACACGCTACCTCGATGAAAAAGCTGAAACGCTCGAACAGGCCCTGCAAATGATTCAACACTGGACCGGCAACGGCGAGGCTAAATCCGTAGGCGTTGTGGGGAACGCGGCTGAGATCTTCCCGTTGTTGGTTGAAAAGGGAGTCAAACCCGACCTGGTAACCGATCAAACGTCAGCACACGACCCGATCCATGGTTACCTGCCAGTCGGGTGGAGTGTCAGCCAGTGGCAGGAAGCACAGGAAAGTCACCCTGCAAAAGTAGAGCGCGCGGCACGGGCCTCGATGAAAGTGCATGTGAAAGCGATGGTCGATTTCTGGAATCAGGGGGTGCCGACACTCGACTATGGCAACAATATCCGCCAGGTTGCCAAAGAAGAAGGACTGGAAACTGCGTTTTCTTTTCCCGGCTTTGTGCCTGCCTACATCCGCCCGCTGTTCTGTCGCGGCGTCGGCCCCTTCCGCTGGGTGGCACTATCCGGAAACCCCGAAGATATCTACAAAACCGATGCAAAAGTGAAGGAACTGATTCCCGATGACAAACACCTGCACCACTGGCTCGATATGGCCCGCGAGCGAATAGAGTTTCAGGGACTGCCCGCACGTATTTGCTGGGTGGGACTGGGACAGCGACACCGTCTGGGCCTGGCATTTAACGAAATGGTAAAAAACGGCGAGCTCGAAGCGCCGGTGGTCATCGGTCGCGATCATCTCGACTCTGGTTCCGTGGCTTCACCCAACCGTGAAACCGAATCGATGAAAGACGGTTCAGATGCCGTCTCTGACTGGCCGTTACTCAATGCGCTGCTGAACTGTGCGTCGGGCGCAACCTGGGTATCGCTGCATCATGGTGGCGGTGTCGGCATGGGCTTTTCGCAACACGCAGGCATGGTGATCTGCGCCGACGGTACCGATGCCGCTGCTGCCCGGCTTGAACGCGTACTCTGGAATGATCCGGCCAGCGGTGTCATGCGACATGCAGACGCGGGTTATGATGATGCCATTGCCTGCGCGCGTGAACATCAGTTAACGTTGCCCGGCATCCTTAAGTAAACATCACGGGTTAACCGCACCATGCCTTCTGTACAGGATATCCTTGCCCGCTTAATCGCGTTTGATACGACCAGTCGCAACCCGAACATCGAGTTGATGAACTACATCGCCGGCCTATTGAGTGAGCATGGCATTGAATCAACCCTCATACCGGACACCACAAACAATAAAGCCAATTTATATTGCACTGTCGGTCCCGCCGGTAAATCAGGCGTGATGTTATCCGGTCATACCGACGTTGTTCCTGTTGACGGACAAGACTGGACAAAACCCGCGTTTGAACTTACCGAAGAAAACGGCAGATTATTCGGCCGCGGTACGACAGACATGAAAGGCTTTGTCGCCTGTGCGATCGTCGCCGCGATCAATGCCAGTCAGCAGAATCTCAACACACCGTTGCACCTGGGGTTTTCCTACGATGAAGAAATCGGCTGTGTAGGCGTGCGTTCATTGCTTGATTTACTGCAAAGCGCACCGGTAAAACCCGCTATGTGTATTGTGGGCGAACCGACGAGTCTGCAGGTGGCCACCAGGCACAAAGGCAAGTCATCAATCGTTGCCCGCTGCATCGGCAAAGAAGGCCATTCTGCACTTGCCCCGAATGCACTCAACGCGATCCACCTCGCATGTGATCTGGTCGGCGTGCTCAGGCGAACGCAGGCTGACATAAAAGCGCGTTACGCAGGAGACGAAAATCTGGAAGATGTGCCATACACGACGATACACGCCGGTCGAATTATTGCAGATCAGGCGCTTAATATTGTGCCGAACCTGTGCACCGTTAACTTTGAAATTCGGCATACCTCACAGGACGACCCGACCGCCCTGTTAAACGACATAAAAAAACAGGCGGATGCCATCGTAAATGAAGCAAAGAAATCGGCACCGCAGGCAGCAATCGAATTCGATGTGTGGAATGCCTATCCGGGG
>JAHDHK010000338.1 GCA_020631335.1 Chromatiales bacterium | reverse complement strand
CGATAATATCGGCGACAACCCCGCCATCACCCCGATGCACATCAGCGAAGAGAAAAACCAGATGCTCGCACCGATACCACCGGCACCCAGTTCCGTTGTGCCCAGTCGACCGGCAACCAGCGCATCGACAAAGCCATTCGCCATTTGCAGTAGCTGCGCTCCAATTAAGGGCAGCGCGACGACCAGTGTGCGTTTAGCATCCAACAGCACCCGGCGGGTGCCGAGACTACTCACTCAGTACAACTGGCGCAGCGAACAGCGCAAGGTTCAACATTAAAGGTCAGCGGGTCGTGTTTGTTGCAGGGAGTCCCGCGTCGAAATAGCGGTGTGCCAGTCGGCAAGCACCGGATACTGCTCACGCCAGGCTTCATCAGCATATCGAAAATCCAGATAATCCAGCGCAATTGCAATAGACAGCATGCCGATATCAACGGTGTCTTTATAGTACGCTGCTTCTGACTCCATAGCAGCCAGGGCACGGCGGAACTTTTGTTTCTGGTTGTCTATCCACTGATCCCACTGTTTGTCCTGCGGACGCACGAAGGTTTCATATCGCACCACTACACCGGCATCACTGATACCGTCAGCCATCGCCTGCCTGCGAAGATTGTCCCAACGGGTATGGTCTGTCGGAAACAGCGTACCATTACCCAGCGCATTCAGATATTCACAAATCACCCTCGAATCAAACAGAGTGTCGCCGTTATCGAGCACTAACGCCGGTATTTTTCCCAGCGGATTATCAGCGTTGAGAGATTCGCTCGGCGAGACCGGGGTTAATGCCAGAGGCTCGACCATGATTTTATCATCGAGACCACATTCGATTGCTGTCACCATGACTTTGCGAACAAAAGGAGAAGCCGGGTTGTAAAATAACTTCATCGGACGATCCGTTGGGGTAGCCCGTGGATTCTACTCCTGTCGCCACTGCAATAGCTAATCAAAGACAATGGCGCTTGCCTGTCGGATTCATAACGCTGCTATCAGCGTGCAGTTTCAGAGGTGGATTTTTTAGGCAGGCTGCGTTTAACGCAGTACATAAAAACATATAAAACAGAAATGACTGTAAGCCGACAGCCTACCGCATAGATCGCAGTACCTGACGTGCTGCCTTTGTCACCGGCTCAATTGTGTCTTTCAGTATGGCGTTACGGTCAAAGCGATCAGCATCTGTACCAACGGCCGTTCGCAACGCTTCACCAAATGCCATTCGCAATTCAGTGCCGACATTGTATTTGCAGATATTAGTCGTACGCGCAAGTTCAGCACGCTGGGCAGCGGGCACACCGGAACCACCGTGTATTACCAGTGGCACCTCACTGACCGCTTCAATAGCATTGATTCTGTTTATATCCAGTCCACTGGATTCACTTTGCTGCAGATGCACATTACCGACAGAAATCGCCATGGCATCTACCCCGGTTTCACTGGCAAAGCGCTGAGCCTCGTTTGGTTCGGTTCCCGCTGAAGACTCTCCCTGCGCATAACCGACAAAGCCGATCTCGCCTTCACAAGAGACACCGGCGCGGTGTGCTGCCTGCACAATTGCGGCAGTTTCATCAATGTTCTGCTGCAACGGCTTACGCGAACCATCAAACATCACTGAAGTAAAACCGCAATCGATGGCCTGAACGCACTCTTCCATCGTGTAGCCATGATCAAGGTGTGCCACGACAGGCACCTCTGCGGACTCTGCCAGTGTGCGGAACATCGCAGCAAGCACGGGTAACGGGGTGTGCTCACGACACCCGGGCCCGGCCTGAAGAATCACCGGCAGACCCTCGGCCTCAGCCGCGGCAGTGTAGGCACACATATCCTCCCAGCCTAGACACACTAACCCTGCGACGGCATAACCGTCGCGCAGTGCGGGTTGCAGTACCTGCGATAATGTGACTAACGGCATGTGACTACTTAAACTTGGCGATCATATCTTTGATACCGGGGATGGTTTCGATCTGATAGGCATGAGTGGGCTGAAAATACTGGACCAGTGATCGCTGTGACAGTCCGCCGAGAATAGTAAAGTAATACATTTCATAACCCGGCAGGGCCGCGCAGGGATGGTAGCCTTTATCGAGGCAAATGGTCGAACCATCGACAATGTGGTACGCATCTCCGGGTTCGTTGTCTACGCGCTGCAGCATTTGCACACCGGAACCATGATTGGGCTTAAAACGAAAGTTATAAGTTTCATCGTGGCGGGTTTCATCCGGCAGACGGTTGGTGTCGTGCTTATGAGACGGGAATCCCGACCAGCCACCCGCACCGACGGTAAACAACTCGCTTACCAGCAGTCGACCGACCTTGTCGTGTTGCTTCTGCCCGAGGATATGTTTTATTTTGCGATGAGTCTTGGTGTCGTCAGACCCGTATTGCACGAGATCGAGTTCTGCCGCGCGAACATCAAAGGGCTCAAGTACTTCATCATACTTTGCACCGGCAATAAAAGTTTCGGTGGTGTCCGACACACACGAAATAGTGACTTTTGCGCCACTGGGAATATACACCCCTTCAGGTTCACCATCCCATACATCTTCGCCGCGATTACCCAGTGCACTGAAACTCACACCTTCAACTTCAATATCTACTGTACCCGTGGCCGGGACAATACAGGTTTCATAACCCGGCACCTGATATTCAAACGCCTCGCCTTTGGCAAGCTTTACAATATTAAAATAATTTAGCGGTACCAGCTTGTCGTCTGCATCGACAATGGGCTGATTGTTATTTTCGTAAGGTGCAATATGCATGAGTTAAAACCTGTTGTAAGGGGCTCAAACGGACACGGGTCCGGGATGAGCACTTAAGAATTCTTCGAGTTCGTCTGCGGTGGGCATTGCAGGCGCACAACCGACACGGGTGACCACTATAGAGGCACAGGCGGAACCGCGCAGCACCGAATCTTCCAGCGTAAACCCATTGGCAAGTGAGGCGATAAAGCCACCCATGAAGCTGTCGCCTGCTCCGGTGGGTTTTATCGCCTGCGCGGGGTAGATGCCAGTACTGATTTCCTGTTCCGCCGTCAGCGTCATTGCGCCCTTCTCACCCATTTTGTAAATCACGATGGCCGCACTGGACCTTGCCAGCTCGCGGGCTTTCTCCACCCCCTGCTCATAGCTGCCGGCCATAAATCCAAATTCCACATCATTACCGATGATCACATCGCACATCGATCCGGCTCTGGAGTAAGTCTGCGCAGCGTCAGCGGCAGACTTCCAGCTGTAGGGTCGATAATCGACATCGAATATCAGCGGCAGACCGGCAGACCTTGCACGCTCAAAGGCTTCGAAGGCGGCGGCTCGCGAAGGCTCAGCCGCGAGTACGGTACCGGTGGTAATGAGCCCTGCGTATGCACTCCAGTCTACGCCAGTGAGATCGTCAGTGGTCATTTCAAAATCTGCAGCACCGTTTCGATAGATCACGGTTTCATGGTTTTCGACGGTGCACTCGGAGACGGCCAGCGAATTCCTTGCCTCACCGCCCACGGTACTGACCAGGCTGCGTTCGACACCGTAATGATCGAGTTGATTTAAACAAAAACGTCCAACAGCGTCATCGGATACCCGGGTCAACAGCGAAGCCTGACAACCGTGCTTCACCAACGCGACGCAAATGTTTGCAGACGAGCCTCCCAGGCAGGCAAAAAACTCCGAGGCATGTTCGGTTTTGGTGCCAACAGGTTGCGGATAAAAGTCCATGCCTGCACGACCAATGACCAGAAAAGGTTTGTCTGATGAAATATTCACAGGCAGATTTGTCGTTCCGTTAAGAGAGTGGCGGTAGCGAGGCGGCTTTTATACGCCACGGCGCTGCCTGTCTCGAGTCGACTCCCAGTCAGCATGTGCCGCACGAACCTTTTCGTGATCACTGACCTGTGGCGTGCCTACCTCCCACCAGGTGTGACCTTCTGTGGTCCAGCCTTCATGCGAGTCAACGTTCATGACAATCACCGTGGTTTTATCATTCTGTTTTGCTCGTTTAAACGCTTCTGTAAGTGCCGCAGGATTCTCCACCGATTCGGTCACTGCCCCCATCGCTGCAGCGTGCGCGGCAAAATCGACAGCGAACGGCTCGCTGACAGTCGGGCAATCACTAAACAGGTTGTTGAAACTCTCGTTACCGGTATTGTTCTGCAACTTATTGATCACCGCAAAACCACCGTTATCGAGTACGACAATAATCAGTTTTTTATTGCTCAACACTGAGGAATAGATGTCTGAGTTCAACATCAGATAGGAGCCGTCACCGACAAACACGATGGTGTCTTTTTCTGCTTCGTTTTCGCACTGCCCTATCCTCGCACCCCAGGCACCGGCGATTTCATATCCCATACAGGAGAACCCGAACTCGACATCAACCGTGCCGGTTTTCAGAGTCCGCCAGTTTGCAGTGACCTCTGCCGGCAGACCGCCGGCCGCTGCAACGACCCGATCGGCAGGATCACAATGTTCATTCACCACACCAATTGCCTGTGCATACGAATTGGGCCGGTTGCCGTACGCCACATTCACTGCTACATAGGCATCCCATTTTTCACGTTGCTGCTGTGCCTGTCCGGTCCAGGCTGCTGGAGATTTGTAATCGCTCACCGCAGCTGAAAGATCCTCCAGTGCCATTTTCGCATCGGCGACTACCGGCAATGACAGGTGCTTTGCAGCATCATGTCGTGCAGCATTGATCGAGATAAACTTTGCATCTTTGGCAAAGGCCGTCCACGAACCGGTAGTAAAGTCCTGCAGACGTGTACCCACCGCAACAATCACATCTGCCTGTTCAGCAATCGCATTGGCAGAGTCGGAACCGGTGACTCCGATCGGGCCGATATTCAAGGAATGCTCAGCCACCATATTGGCCCGACCGGCAATGGTTTCGACCACTGGAATCTGAGTCGCTTCAGCAAAGGCGGTCAGTTCCGCTACCGCTTTTGAATATTGTACGCCGCCACCGGCAATGATCATTGGCCGTCGCGCATTGCCAAGCAACTGCGCGGCTGCGGCGATTTCTTCAGTGTCAGGTCGCAGTCGACGAATCCGATGAACCTTTTTGTCGAACATAATTTCGGGGTAGTCAAACGTCCACCCCTGAACATCCTGTGGCAGCCCGAGGAATGCAGGCCCGCAATCAGCCGGATCAAGCAGGGTAGCCAGTGCAGCAGGTAGTGACTGAATCACCTGTGCCGGATGCGTAATACGATCCCAGTAACGGGTCACCGGTTTAAAAGCATCGTTGACACCAAATGTCGGATCGTTGAAGTTTTCCAGTTGCTGCAGTACCGGGTCAGGCAGGCGGGTAAGAAAAGTGTCACCGCACAACAACAACATTGGCAGTCGGTTGGCATGCGCAAGCGCCGCCGAGGTCAACAGGTTGGCTGTTCCCGG
>JAHDHK010000030.1:23881-31080 GCA_020631335.1 Chromatiales bacterium | reverse complement strand
AGCATTTTGCTGTTAGTTATTTGTCGCCTGTTGAATGATCCGGTTTAAGGCATCATTGTCGCACTGACAGTGCCGTATATGCCCAGGTCAACGCGTAGTTCGTCCCCCGCTGCTATTGGCACCGGCTTTCCGGTCACACCGGTCGTCACAAACTGCCCGGCAGTCATTCCCACCCCAAGGTCACTGAGTGTGTTGGCTATCCATACCATTGCGTCCAGCGGGCCATCCAGAACATCACTCCCTTGTCCCTCGGTGGCAATTTCATTGTTAATGTAAAGTGCAGTTTTATGTTCAGCGAGTGCTGCCGGGTCAAACGTTTCTGTTGTCGCACTACCCATCACAAAGTTGGCTGCACAGGCGTTGTCTGCAATCAGTCCGGCGGTGCCGGGCTGCGTGAAGTCTCGAAACCGGGAATCGGGCAACTCCAGTCCGGGGTGCAGTGAAGCGATGCAACGGGCAACTTCCGCAGCCGAGTAGGGGTTTTCACGTGGTGGCATATCGCTGCCCAGTGTGAATACAAACTCTGCCTCGGCAACAGCCATTCGATTGCGACCGAACGAGATCAGATCACCGTCGCTGTGACATATCGACTCGAACAAACGACCGGCCATCGGCCGGTCAACATTGATATGTTGTCGCCCGGCAATGGCGGTGGCAGCGATTTTCCAGCCGATGACCGGTTCTTTGCGTAAACCGGCAAGACGTTCCTGTATAGCGTAACCATCTTCTACTGAATCGGGCCAGAGGGCTCCCTGTACGTAGTCGATCACACTGCCTTCTCTCCAGCACGAACGAATGACTTCAGCGGCACGTTCTATATCGGGCATGGCGTTGGTCTCACTTATTTGAAGTGCTAATGATAGCAAGCACGCCTTATAAATGAATGGCAAAGTATTCATGCAAAAGGTAGCGGCCTGGTTCGATATTATTATCGGTTGCACCGTATTATCAGACCGGCGCTACACAGGCGGGCATTCCAACACGGCTGGTTGTGACACTGTTGTTTAACAAAAAGATTACAGGGTTTCCGGACTGATGCCCCGGTGTTTAATAGCGGTCGCACTGCTGTGCCTGACATGTCACCATGTACGGAAGCAGGAGACGCCCGGGCATTGCATTTGTGAATATCCAACGTTTGACCCCATCCCCCGTTATCACGACTGCCACACACAGGGACGCAGGGGACAACATTAACGGACCATCGTTGATAAAGGCACCGCCGTGGATACGTCATCCACTAGGCCGTTATTATCTCTATTTCGCACATCATAACGGCCGGTTTATACGGCTGGCTTACGCAGATGAACTCAACGGCCCCTGGAAGCTGCGCTCCGGTGGGGTGCTGCCTCTGCGATCCAGCGGATTCCGGGGGCATCTTGCATCGCCCGATGTTCATGTGGATGAAACCCGCGAGAAAGTATTGATGTATTTTCACGGTAGTGACAGCGAAACAGACGCATTATCACCGCAATTTACCAGGCTGGCTGAGTCATCGGACGGACTGAACTTTGACGTGAGAACCGGTAATTTGGGAGGGGCTTACTGGCGGGTATTCAGCCTTGGCGATTACTTCTATACGCTCGAAATGCCGGGCCTGATTCGACGTTCATTGCATGCGCATGGTCCCTTCGAACCCGGACCGACACTGTTCACAGATCGTATGCGCCATAGCGCGGTTTCAATTCGTGGCCCGGTGCTCGATGTGTTTTACAGTAACGTAGGTGATTGTCCGGAAAGTATTATCCATAGCACGATAGACATTGGTGCGAGCTGGGAGTCATGGACTGCCAGTGGCGGACAAGTGGTTGCTGTGCCTCAGAGTGATGCGGAAGGCGAGCACTGCGACGCGGTACCCTCGAAACGTGGCATTGCAGTGCAACCCGTGCGGCAACTGAGAGACCCTGCAATCTATGAGTACGATGGCATTCGTTATCTGCTATTCAGTGTGGCGGGTGAGCAGGGCATTGCGATTGCCCGTCTCGACTAAGTGAAATAGCTGGTAATCCGTTTTATAGAAACGATGCTTGTTGTGGTACTGGCCATGGTACAAGCATTGGCAAAATGGTGACCTGCCTGCGCAGTCGATTGTGAAATTCCAGTGCCATTTCCGGGCAGTGCTGGTTGTTCGGGCAATGAATCATCATGAATACTTCACAGCCGTGTGATAACGCTTTTGCAGTTCTGTTGACCCATTGCTGAAGGTAGCTCTCGTTGCTGCTTTTGTCTGGGTGAAGTAACAGGCGGACAAACAGAACACCGTTGAATACCTGATTCCATACCGGTACGTCCGGCTTATCATGCAAAGCCGCACGCACCTCGGGGTGGTGGCGGTCTCCCTGAAATACAGCACGGGTATCCATGACAGCAAGCCCGGCGCGGAATTTTTCCAGTAACGGGCGTAGCGTTTCTGGCTGCCGGAAGAAATCCAGGTGACGTACCTCAAGCACAACACGAAAGTTCGACGGCAGATGTGACAACACTTGCTCGATAGTGTTGAGTTGTACCGGTCCGGTAGTGGCAGGAAACTGAACCAGCAGCGGGCCGAGATTCGCGCCTAATGGTTTTATTCTCCGGCAGAATGTCTCAAGCAGCGCGATGTCTGCGTGTTGTTGGTGGGTAACTTCGCGGGGTAGTTTAAAACAAAATTGAAAATCGCTGTCTGTGACCGTTCGCTGCCATTGGTCAACAGTGTTTTTATCCGGGGTTGAATAAAAAGTAGTGTTACCTTCGACAGTGTTAAACACCCGGGCGTAACTGGCCAGTGCGGAAGGTTGGTTATCAAAAAAATGGCCCTGCCAGCCGGTAAAGGCCCAGGCTGGCAGGCCGAGACGGTAGCGCACTTATGCGGTCAAACGTCGAGCAATATCAGGGCTCAGCGCTGACGCGAGATACATTAAAGCCAAGCGTGTACTCTGAGCTCGGGCCGACCTGATTCAACCACAGGGTGTAGTTGCCGCTCGGCAGTGGAGATGTAAACCCGATAGCGTTTTCGGCCTGCCCCATATCGCTCAGGATATCCGCGTTGATATTGGCGGTACCAAAGTGTCGATAACCCAATAGCTCATCGATACGGGTGCCGGCGGTTTCCGGAGTAACGGTAAACGTACTGCCACGCTGCATTGCGATAAAGGCAATCTCGTCTCCTCCGTTGAATGAAAACGCATTAACGGTGATCGAAACGAGTGTATCGCAGGTGCCTACAGTGAAATTGACATAGTCCAGATCTCCGGCCGATGTACCTGCTTTCAGTTCATTGGCCCCGGCACCCAGTGCCCAGGTATTCGGTGCTGCCCGGTCGTCAGATAAGTCGCCGACAAAACCTTCATCCAGCTCGCTTGCCCCGAGGTCATTACAGGTCGGCGGTTCGTCATTGGTGGTGCTGTTACTGTCGGAGCCACACGCTGCCAGTTGCGCGGCGAACGAAACGACCATTGCGGTAAATAGTGTATTTTTCAAATTCATATTACGTAGATGCCGTTGTGTCTGTGAAAAAAGCAGTGTCGGGTTTGTCAGAGGCTCTGGAAACTTGTCCTGCCGGATCATTGCCTGAGAAAGCGCTTTGGTGATCGAAATTGTCTGGCCATTAACTGCCGGGCTTCTGGTGTTGCACATAAGCGGCAGAGAGCTCTGAGCGCAGAAAATCGCCGAAATGTAGCGGATCGAATGCGGCAGGTTGTGCATTATTTGAGCAACAGGGCAGGGGAGCTATCATAGCCTCAACGTACGGGTCGTAGAAGAAGGCACATGAGTATCGTTCGCGACCGGTGCGATTGATCACTCTGTGCGGGGTTGAGCGCAATCTGCCATTAGTTAATCGATGCAGCATGTCGCCTATGTTTACGATCAGCGCTTCTTCTATACAGGGAACATCAAGCCATTGTCCATTCGGATGTTGCACCTGCAGCCCACCTGTTTTGTCCTGTAGTAACAACGTCAAAGCGCCGAAGTCAGTATGTGGTGCCGAGCCGTAGAAGCCCTGCTGCTGTATTGCCGGACCCGGCGGGTAGTGTAACAGGCGCAGCCAGTTGGTCGGTGGTTGAAATAAACTGCGCAATTCGCCTGTTTCGCATCCGAGTGCATCTTCAATGATGGCAATCAGTTTTTCAGCGAGTGCGCTGAGAGATCGAATGTACTGTGTCGTCGATTCACGAAAGCCTTTAATTTCCGGCCATTGATTAGCACCGGCAAGAAATGCCCCGTTCTTAACCGGCATCGAGTCTGGAGTGTCTTCGCGCATGAGCATGAAGGACTCTGACTGGTTTGGCCTGGTGACGTGGTCCAGTGTTGAATTGACATCGGTGGAGGTGTCTATCGCAATATAACCGCGATGGTTACGATCTAGCTGAAAGCGCATTTTTTCGGCAAGCGGTTGCGCATGAAATCGACGTGAGGCATCAAATATTGAATTGCATGTCTCTGTGCTCACACCGTGATTCACAATGGCGCCGAATCCAATGCCGGACCAGATGCCGACAAAATCCTGCAGTAGTTGCTCATAGGCAGGCGTACCGCGCTCAACGTTGATATCCAGAATCGGAAAGTCTGAGGAATCAGGCTGTTTCGAATCACGCATATGGGTGCCCGGATGAGTTACTATGCCAGAAAAGCCGCCTCCTACCTTCCGGTGTTATGCAGCAGCAGTTGTTCAAGCAAAATACCACAGATGCGCTCACCGTTCGTGTCACCGGTGCCGCGCTTTACATCTTTTTATACAATCACGGCTGGTAGCCCTGACTAAAACAGCAATCATATGCAGCCTCTGAACATCGCCGTTGTCGGTGCCGGTTTGATCGGTGCCAAACATATTGAACTGATTCAGGATTCGACCGAGTGCCAACTCGCAGCTGTCGTCGACCCGTCAGAAAACGCCGCGCGGCTTGCGCAGCAGATTCAGGTACCGTGGCACGCAAACTTTGAGCACGTGCTCGAGATTGATGAACTCGACGGTGTAATTCTGGCGACACCGAACCATTTGCACTTTCCACAGGCAATGGAGTGTGTGCGAGCCGGACTGCCTGTGCTGATTGAAAAACCGGTGACTCAATCCATCGAAGAAGCCGCACAATTGACCGAATTTTGTCAGCAGCACAACGCGAAGGTGCTGGTTGGGCACCACCGTATGCACAGTGACATCATGCAGCATGCCAGAGGCATTATCGACTCAGGAGCCCTCGGCGAGATCGTTGCCGTCCAGGGGGCGGCGCTTTTTTATAAACCCGACGACTACTTCGAGGCGGGAGCATGGCGTACCAAAGTTGGTGGTGGACCGATACTGATCAACATGATTCACGAAGTCGGCAATCTGCGTTACCTTTGCGGGGAGATCACGCAGATCAGTGCGATGCCCTCGAATGCGCGACGAGGGTTTGAAGTGGAGGATACAGTAGGCATTTTACTGGGTTTTGAAAACGGTGCCGTGGGCACCTTTATTCTGTCCGACACGGCCGCCAGCTGCAAAAGCTGGGAACAAACCGCTCGCGAAAATACTGATTACCACCATGATGCTGCAGAGAATTGCTACCACATCGCCGGCACACAGGGCAGCCTGTCCATGCCTACCATGACTGTTCACACTTTTACCGGTAAAGCCTCCTGGTGGTCGCCGATGGCGGCCGAAAAAAGACCGGTTAATGTAACCAATCCACTGGTTCGACAACTGTCACATTTTTGTGAGGTGATCTGTGGCACAGCAGAGCCTGTCGTGAGTGTGTATGATGGCTATCGCAATCTGGAAGTCACTGAAAAGATTGCGAAAGCGAGCCGCATAGCAGAAAATACGGCATTATGATTTCCTCAGGAAGCGAATTCGACTGAGGATTAATAACACGCATTGCTGCATAGGAGCGTTTAAAGAGTATTCATTCACAGCAGTGCAGATTTAAATAGAGGTAAGCAAGTGAAGCGTTTTTGGAAGAACTGTGCAAGTGTCTGGTTGTTGTCTGTATTTTTAACAGCTTGCAGCAACGGTGGCGGTACTGCATCTGATGCAGATGACACCGCGCCAGACAATAATCCACCCGAAGTCAACCCGCCGGTTACGGTACAAACGCCCGACGCAGTCGGTGAAATTGTCCCCGAAGATCAACAGCGAATCATTCCAAACGAGGAACTCAAGCCGTATCGTGCCGGCTCGCAGTATGCGTCTGTGCTATACGAGTGTGCACTCGCTACTACAGACAATCTGTGTACATTAACAAAGCTGCCTTATATCGGCCAGCAGACAACGTCGGTCAGCGTCGACGATGTGATGCAGCGGGTGTTAGTCACGCATGACTGGATGGGCGTGCGTTTAGAGCAGATGTTGCGGAAGATGCCGGCGGATATGCTGCCAATGTTTGCACCCGTTACTGTAATCTCTATCGGCAGTGAGATCAGACCTTCTTCGTTCAGTTCTAATCGAGGAGCGATAAGGCTCGATCCCCGGCTTTTATGGTTGAGCGTAGATGAGAAGCGCACGGTTGCCACCAATGACGACCCGCGCAGCAACTATGGCAACGATTTGCAGTTTGTAGCTTTATGGCGTTTTACTATCGGTGACAGCTATGCCTGGAGTTCTTCGTCGCTGACAGACGACAGCGAACGTACGCTCGACGATCTTACCTTGCCACTGGCATCACTGCTTTATCACGAACTAGCCCATGCCAATGATTATGTTCAGCCTGATCAGCTCGCATTGCTGGACACCAGTCTGACCCCGCGTGAGATAGTTCGCCAGTTGGTAGACACGCGGGTTTCTGTGCAGCTCTATAGGAATGAGTCTCTCACTGCACAAACTTCCAGCCTTATCGGTCTTGCTGGTGTTCGTTATTTCGATGACGAGCCAACCGACTTTCAAAAATCACTGTTAGCCGACTTTGTCGGGGCGGAAATGAGCAGGGAAGGAAAGTTGATATTCTACTCTTACGCTACAACCCGCGAAGACGTTGCAATGCTGGTTGAGGGCACGATGATGAAACTCCACTACGGTGTTGATGTGCATGTCGGCTTTGCGAATAAACCGGACGCCGAAGAGATTTCATGTAACGACTACAAAGTGGCATGGGGTGAAAGGAATCGACTGGGCTCTGCACTCGTGTTGCCGCGTGCGCGTTATGTGTCCAATCGCATTATGCCTCATTCGTCAGCAAACGGTTTTCTATCAGGCAGCACAGGTTCTTCGGTAGCATTGCGCGAAGGGGATGGCTGGTGTGAGAGTCGAT
>JAHDHK010000030.1:23261-23871 GCA_020631335.1 Chromatiales bacterium | reverse complement strand
GAGTGGTGCTTGGCAATGCTGAACAGAATATACCAGTTGAAGAGTGGGATATTTTTCAACGGCAGGGGCATCTTGAGGAGCTTGATGCTGATTAGTAATACTGCCACGGCTATGACTCGGACCTGGATTGAAGTTGGTCCTTAAACCTGATTCTGTTTACACAACATAGCCGCCTTGGTTACAGACGTCTCGTTGTAGAAATACATCGAGACTCTGTACAGCTGGTTGCAGGACAAACCGATGGTGGCTGTGTTTCACAGAATGCCCGAGCATCAGCAAGGGCATTTATAATTGGAATACTACGCTTTGCTTACGCGTCAGGCTTCCTTCACAACACACTAAGCTAGCGGTAACCATCACATCAATCCAGGGTTATTGATGATGCTCGTTACCCGAAGAGATATCGTTGACAACCTGTTATCACCCCGTTTCCCTGTTTGTGACGTACCAGTGTTGCAAGTGACTCTGTACAGATGACGTGAATGATTTAACATAAAATGTCATACGTGCTGTTTGATCGGGACTATGAATGCTTATGCCAGCGAAAGGGCTGCGCGTATTGTATTTTATGTTAAAAAATGGCTCTGACGCAGTGTCATCCATGACCGCT
>JAHDHK010000030.1:16535-23251 GCA_020631335.1 Chromatiales bacterium | reverse complement strand
GCAATAACAACTTTGTCGTTACTAATCTAGGGCAGGGCCCCGCTGCGCCATTCATCAAAATAGTAACGTGAGTCAGGAAACGGTACATATCCTATCTGGTAGCTGAAGCGTTTCCCCTCGATTTCGCTCAGGGGTACTGTAAACTCGACCTCGGTGATTGTGTCGTTGTCAGTGAATTTACCTAGCCTGATCGGGCTGACGGTTCTGGCCACTTTGGTTTCACCAGCCACTCTGATGTAGTAACGTTGCGGCCTGTGGGGGCTGTCGTCATGTAAAGCTTGCGCATTGACGATCAGAAAATCATCTCTCACACTGACAGAGACATTCTGAAAAACCGGAAATGCACCACCGGGTCCGTTGTCGATAATGGCCTGCATGCTGGTTTGCCACTGATGATTTACCTGTTCCAGACTGCAGTCGATGCTGTTGAGATGGTGTCGCCAGTAGGCGGTCCCTGCCAGCGCCTTGGGTGCTTTAGGGTTGCCGGTTGAACGAAGGAAATCACCCAGAGAAGATTCACCGCAGATATCTGCCATGGCAGCAACCCAGATGTCGCCGATACCATAGAGCAATTCTGGATCATAAAGCGATTCAAAAGCAGCCCGGTTGCTCAGAACATCAAAGCTGATATCGTTTCGCTTCCACGAGATGGCAGAGATCTCCCAGTTGGTAGAACGTGTTGGAATATCCGGCACCAGCGCAAATGAAGTGTATTGTGCCATGCCCTCGATGAAGAATCCGACACTGTTGCTGGCAAGGCCCAGTCTGCGATTCGATTCCATGGTTTGCAGTACATGCGCGGTTTCGTGGCTGAGAACGCGCCGGTACACGGGATTAACCGGATCGCCCGCTGATAACACCATTTTAATTCTGTTATAGCTCGCCACCCCCAGCGCATGTGTGCTCTGAGAAGTCATGTCGGCACTGATATCTGGCGGGTTCGACACGTTGAGTAGGTCAGCCAGCTGCTGATAGTCTTCATCAGCGTATTGCGCCAATTCGACCATTCGGTCGTTGTCTGAACGTTTGTAGGCGAATCGATATTTTCCGGTTTCGAGTTGCACTATGTTGTCGCGTGAGCCATCGTTCACAGCATTGAGTAGCATCATTCCCAGTGTTGCGGTAAGTATCAGAAAAGCCATTACTGACACCAGCGCCGGCAGATACTGTGCGATCCGACTGTTTTTTGCGACAGGCGGCTTTGATTCGCTTCTGCTCCACAACACGAAGCTGACAGCGATCAACACCACCGCAGCTATGAGTTGCACACCGATCACCGGCCAGTCAATCAAGAGCTTCTGACCGTCGTATTCGTTACTGTAAAAGCGAAACAGATTATAAGGCCCGGACACACCGAGACTTTGCTCAAGCCAGATTAAGCCGATCAGATATCCGCAATAAAGAATCAGCCCCAGGGTGCGGAACCATGAAATAAAAACACCGTGTGACACAATCACAAACGCAAACAGGATATTGCGTATCAACATCGTGAAATCATTTGCCCAATACTTGGTGCCGGTGATTGATTGAGTGTTAAACAAAAGAAAGCCTGAGTGAATCAGCGTTTCGGCAATATTGAGCAGACTGATCACCAGCCAGGCGGCTAAGATTTTGGCAAAAAATATCTGTGCATTGGTCACCGGCAGACTTCTGACAAAATCGATCGTGCCTTCGTCGAACTCACGCGGAAACAAACTGTAGGCGGCCAGCATATAAAGGATGACGGTAAACAGCACCACATCAAAGTCTGATCCTACATCACAGTAGGTTGAACACCAGTCAAGGTAGCTCAGTTCATCAATACGCTCGGTGCCGAATTCAATGCCATAGAACATTGCCGCTAATGCGACCCATAACAGCACAAACGGCAGTAGTTGCTTTATCTGACATAAAACCAGCCGGGTCATTTGATGTGTATCCTGCCAGTCCACAAAGTGATCGGTCGATTGAAGAATTCGTTTTCGAATTCGAGTACCGCAAACGCCCGGTCACCTGCTGCATACGGGGACTGTACCCGATGCGCCAGTCCTTCCGTAGAGCAGTCCGAACGATCACGTTCGCGCTCGTAAATATCCGTTTCGATATCAAATGCCGAGGTGCGTTGATGGCGTAGTACGCAGGTGCCGTTAAAGTCGTCCCGATAGCCTTCACCTTTGCGATAACCTGCCTCCAGCCAGTAGACGCCGTCATCGCTTTGTACACTTTGTACGTTGCCCACTAACCGGGGCACTGAATCGACAAGAGCCCGGACTTTCGGAAGATTGCCTTTTTGTGCAAGCCACTGACGCCATTGAGTGACAAATAGATCTAATTCGACGCCGGTAATGGTTTCAAAACGCTGTGTGTCGGGCGTAAAACGATGTCTGATTGATTCAATTGAGGATGAGCCCGGTGATTGATTAATGTAACTCAAGGCCAGGTCAATGACGGTTTGCTCGCCTTTTGTTTCAGCCAGGTATAACAATGCTGTGTAGGCCAGCGCCCCCGCTGCTTCAAAACCCAGAACATCCATTAAGCGTTGCCAGGGCAGTAACGGGTGCAAATCCGGGGGAAGTCTTTGCGTGGCAATGATTGCCTTGGCAAAGTGTTCTGTATTGTTCTGACTGGTCGCAGAATCTGATGCACCTTCAGCCCACCATCTGGAGAGGCCATCCAGCAGCCAGTGCATGGATTCAAAGTCCCATCGACCATTAGTCAGCAACAGCATCATGTGATGAAGTGCTATTGTATTCATCATGCTGTGTTCGTAGTAGTTGTAATCGGTAAAATTAGCCGTTACCAGCACCCCGTCGGAAAACTCGGGGTACACGTCAAGGCGTTCAATATCGGTATTCAGTGCGATTTGCAGTCGTGGCAGTGGCGGCAGACCGGTGTCACTTCTAAATCGTTCCAGCAGCGTGGTCAGATTATCCATGGCAGTTTGCGCCTGCAGCCTGTATTCACTGCCGATGTAGGAAACCTCAAGGTTAGGCACGTCCGTGCCAAGCACTGCTTCACCGCTGAAATCCTGCAGCACCGGGTCGCTGACATTCTGCAAATTACCGTACACGCCCAGAATGCCGAACGCGAGGATCAGCATGGCAGCCATGTTTCTCCTGCTGACAGGCTTACCGAGCTGTTCGGCCATTGATCCTTCATTGATCAGTGCCAGCGAGAATGCTGCCGTGACGAAGCCTGCCGCCAGCATCAGTGTGCCGATGATGTCATTCCACGGAATAATTTCGCGTTCGAATACAAATAGCTGATGATCCATCAGCGCAATCGGTGCCAGGCGGGTGGCATCAAACGCTGGCATATTGATCAGATACAGTAACGACAGCCCCAGAATCAAATACAGCACAAGACGCAGTTTACCGGTAAAACTGATGAAGAAAGCGATACTCCAGTACAACGTAATGACGGTACCTGTTTTTAGCAGCAGCAGGCTTACATACCGTTGGTCTATGAACTCGGCCGGTCCGGCCAGTGCTGCTGCCATAAATACCAGTATGCCGCCCAGCAATAACAGGTAGACCAGCCCGAACAGATACTTCACGAGCAGTGGCACTGAAGGCTTGAGGGGAAGGCTTTCGACAAACTTGCGAGTGCCACCGGTGTATTCGCGCACAATAAGGCGGTTACCGGCAATCAACACAATTAATGGCACCACCGAGATCAGCGCAAAACGCACCACCTCAAAACTGCTCATGGTAAATTCGCCGGAGCGCAGTTGCGCCAGTGACATCAGTGCCACGCCAATTAATCCGGCGGCGAGACTCAGCAGCGCCAGGCTGTGCTCACGCAGATCTTTGGTCAGAACAGTGATCGCACCCATAGCTACCTCCCTGTGATAACGGGAAAAGGACCGTTGGTACCAATCACAGAGGGTTTACCTGGTCTGACTTTGCCACTATCGCGACAAACACATCTTCAAGCGTCATCGGGTCCTGCTGCCAACCCGGTGCCAGCGATGGATAGTTCGGCGCATGATCGGCGAATTCAAACACCATCTGAAAGCGTCCGTTGCGTCGCCCCTGCTGCAACAGCCATGTTCCGTGTCGCACGAATTCTCCAGGGTTGTCTCCCGGCTGATAAGCTGACTCGTCGATAGAATAGGTAGCAATGTGATTTGACAGTGCATCAAAGCCACCCTCATAGACGGTTCTGCCGGATTCTATAATTGCAATTCTGTCGGCAATCGATTCGATGTCGTCAATCACATGCGTAGAGAAGAACACCGTGGTATCTGAGCGTCTGGCCTCGTAGCTGACCAAATCAAGAAACTCGCGTCTTGCCACCGGATCCATGCCCGCGGTCGGCTCGTCGAGAATCAGGCATTCGGGGCTGGTGGCAACCGCAACACACAGGGCAAGCTTCGCTTTCATGCCGCCGGAAAAGTTGCCGATTTTGCGCTTGGGTGGAAGTTCGAACACATCCAGCAGACGCTCGAAGCGTCGCTGATGCCAGTGGGGGTACAAACCACGCACGAATTTCGCCAGTTGGACAGGGTTCATCCACGGATAAAAGTGCTGCTCCTGCGCCACGTACCCGATTCTCTGACGGGTTTTAACCAGGCGCTGGCTTATCGGATGACCGAAAAGTTCAATAGAACCACTGGACAGCTTTGTGATCCCCAGCATCATTCGGATCGCTGTCGACTTGCCTGCGCCGTTGCGACCCAGGAAACCATACACCTCGCCACGGTTTACCTGCAGCGATAAAGAGGTAAGTACCTGCAGCGCGCCGTAGTTTTTGGCAACTTTGTCAAACCGGATCACCGGTACTTCACGTTGATCTGTGCGTGCAAATTGCGGGGCGGCATCGGGATAAAAGTCATTCATTGGACAAGGCTTGCAAATGGCATGCACGGGCGGACCGGCCCCGTGTGCAGATTTTTCACCGGGCTGGCGCAGCGTCGACCCTGTATCAAACGACAGGCAGGTACCACCACTTCGCTTTTTACCGAGTGCATTGTCAGATCCGCATTGTGATTATGTTAAGGATGCAACTGATTCGCTGATACAGCGCAGAGGCGAGTCGACGATTACTGCTAACAGAGTGCTGGACGCGATATGAGCCATGGTCAGGGATAGCAAATTCTGCCGGAAACCGCTGTTGACGTTCCATGCATGGGTCGCTTGTGAAGTGTTCTAACGCACGCGATTCTGACGCAATAGTTTTTCAACATCCTGTTGGAGAACGTATGGAAGCTTGATACGATTTCAATGGTGCCAGTAATTTAAGACTGATAGTGAAAAATGTTGATTATTTAATAATCGCTAAATTGAAATGCATTGGCGAGCGGCATGAGTGTGGTAATCACCCTTATGACGAGTGGATGTTTTTTGACTTGCGATTAAATGCGCAGCCCCGGAACCTGTGCAACCAACAGACAGTTGTTAATAGCAATGTGGTTAAAAGGTCGTTAGCATCGAGCTATGAACATTCACGCGCTCGTCGACGCAGGTCCGGTCGTTTATCTACATGCACTGGTGGCACTGGCGTCTTTGCTGCTCGGGGCGATTCAGTTTCTGCTAAAAAAGGGCACTACACTCCACCGTGTGATCGGCTGGTGCTGGGTAGTGTTGATGGCGGGCGTCGCGATAAGCAGTTTCGGCATTCATGAAATACGCTTGATCGGGCCGTTCAGTGCGATTCACCTGTTGTCAATTCTGGTGCTTTACAGTCTGTGGCAGGGAGTCAGCCGTGTTCGTGCCGGAGACATCAAGGGCCACCAGAGATCAATGATGGCGCTGTACATCTATGGCATGGTCATTACCGGCGGGCTGACCTTGTTGCCCGGGCGCGTCATGCATACGGTTCTGTTTGGAAGTTAACACCACCGGGTTTAACATGCAGGCTAACAAATTAATGTGCCTGTGAACTCATCATGCGGGCCTGAACCCGGCCTGCTGATATGCAAGACTACCCCGAAAAATATAATCAGCTTATCGATGCCGAAACCTGGGCCTTTATACGGCGGACCGGGGCCTGGTACCCGCAGGACACCACCGAATTTTCAATCGCGCGGCAACGCGAAATATACAACGCCATGTGTCGCGAGTTTATGCAGGGGTATCCCGTCGGTGTGACGGCAGCGGATTACCGGATCAGTGATGGAGTAGCCTCAGTATCGGTGCGTGAGTATCAATATCACAGCGACACGTGCAGCCATACGGAAAATCACGTAAATCAACCACAGGTCGTTTATTTTCACGGTGGCGGGTTTGTTGTCGGTGGTTTGGACAGTCACGATGATATTTGCAGTGAAATTTGTGCAGGCACCGGTTTTAGTGTCATTGCCGTTGACTACCGCCTGTCACCGGAACATACGCATCCTGCAGCGTTTGATGACGCTATGCTCGCAGTGAAGCGGCTTGCTGCTGAACGTTCATTGATACTGTGTGGAGACAGTGCCGGCGGCAACCTGGCCGCTGCAGTATGCCATGCGTCTCGCTGTGAGCCGCAGGTCTCCAGCCGTTTGTCAGGCCAGGTCCTGATCTACCCCGGGCTGGGTGGTGATATGAATAAGGGCTCCTATGTGACTCACGCAAATGCACCGATGCTGACCACCGAGGAAGTACGTTTCTATTCGATGATTCGATCCTGTGGTCAGCGGATCGCCGCTGATCCGACCAGTGCACCGCTGCAATATGATTGTTTTGAGAACCTCCCGCCAACCGTGGTAGTCAGCGCTGAATGTGATCCGCTGTCGTATGACGGCAATGCCTACTGTC
>JAHDHK010000030.1:0-16525 GCA_020631335.1 Chromatiales bacterium | reverse complement strand
AACGGATAAATCAAAGTGGTGGCCGTGCGGCCTGGTTTAACGAAAGCGGTTTAGTGCATGGATACCTTCGCGGGCGAACCACAGTTAACCGGGCGCAGAAGAGTTTCCAGCGCATCGTGCGGAAAATAAAAATGCTGGGTGATTTAGAGTGGAATGATGAGCAGTAACTTTCCAATCCTGTAGTCCGGTATTTAGCGCTCAGTAGGCCGGGAGGAGACTGCCGGTTTGATCCGCACCACCACAGCTAACAGTTGTTTCTGCACCCCGTTGTTGTTCAAGCAGGCATTTACCGCAGAATTATCAGCGCATCTACCCACCGTTCAAAGATAGGTCTCATTCAGACATTGCTGTGCGGTCAAACTTGATTGTAGATTCTGGATTTATCCCGACAGGTTGGCTTTGAGCAAGGCGCGATGAAAGTGGTTGTGGTTGTCCAGGACAGTTTGCCGAACAGCTGTGTAGGCAAAGATACAACGCCGACGCTTTGGCGTTTGATTGGTGGCAGCGGTGGCTGGTGTCGGCAGGGTGGTCGCTCCGTGCTGGCCTCGTCTACCTTCCCTAACCATGCGAGCTTTGTAACCGGGGTGGATGTCGCACAGCATCGAATCTATACCAACAAAATCTGGAAAGCTAACGAGTTTGTCTGTGCATCATCTGTCGGGCCGGCAGTTGAAACCATTTTTGATGCAGCGAAACGAAACGGGCTGACGACAGCAGCGGTGATGGGAGATTACACCATGATCGGCGTGACTGCGGCGCAGCGCGCGGATGTGTTCTGGCCGCCTGCAGCTGAACTATCACCGGATTGCGCACGGGACTCGCTCGGGTATGCCGCAAACAGTGCGATAGTTGAACAGGTTGATCAACGGGATGCGCTGCAGGCGGATTTGTGTTTAATCCACATGAATGAACCTGATTCAGCCTTGCATGTGTGGGGCCCGGGTTCTGATGAAGTTCGTGATCAGATACTGCAGTGCGATAACATTCTGGCCGGGATTGTCGAGCGGTTGCAACCGGACTGGGGTGACACGGTTTTGTTTGTACTCAGTGATCATGCGCAGGAAGCGATCGATCAGACGCAACCCGAACTGTATGTCAGTGAATTACTCGACAAGGCAGGACTCGCTGGGCACGGTCATGATGAAGGGGCTGCAGCGCTGGTTGTCGAAGGGGCTGACGCTGCGGCGTTAACACAGCTGCCGGGTATTGCAGGCGCATTGGATGTCGGTGAGAACACAGCGTTGGTATGGTCCGACCCCGGTCGTGTATTCGGACAGGGACGTAAGAACCGCCTTGGGCAGCATGGTTCTCCGCGAACTACCACGCAGGTGGCTACCGTGTCGGGCGGGCATCCTTTAGTGCCAGTGCTTGCACAGGTGCTGAACAAGCAAAGTCCTTATGCCACACAGTGGGCCCCGACAATTGCGGCCTGTTTTGGTATTAACCTACCCGCCGCAACCAGTATTTCTCTAATATCACCACTATGACGGATTTACAGCCAAACAAGCTTTGTTTAACGCTTGGTGAGGTTATCCACGAATGTGCGATGCGTTATGCCGACCGCCCGTGTATGGTGATCGCAAACACAGGCGAGTCCGTGACTTATCGCCAGTTTGAAGTTCGTATCAATCGCATTGCGAACGGTCTGAATGATCGCCTTGCCGGGTCAGGTCGCTATGTTGCGATTATGCTCGAAAATAGTATTGACTATGTGGCCACTACCTATGCGTTAAAGAAGGCCGGATTGGTAGAGGTATCGATAAACCGGGCGTTCAGGGGCCCGGCATTAAGCCGTACCATAAATCTCACGCGATGCGGTGTTATGTTTACATCAGCTGCGCACTTTGAGGCATTGCAGCAGATTGCACCCTCTCTTACACAATTGCATACTTTGGTTGTGATGGACAACGTATCACGCGCGAAGGAACTCTTTCCAGATTTTGAGATAGTATTTTTTGATGATCTGCTTTCCACCGGCACCAGCCATTTTTGCGTTGGAAGCAATGATCTGGACACTGCATCGATCATGTTTACCTCCGGTACCACCGGTGTGTCTAAAGGGTGTGTACTGTCGCATCGCTACGCTTTGCGAACTGCGCAAAATATGATTAAACCGTTTCGTATAACTGCTCAGGATGTCAATTACACCCCGTATCCATTGTCACATGTAGGGCCTGCATACTACGATATTCTGCCCACTTTTCTTACCGGTGGAAAAGTGGTGCTGCGCGATGGATTCAGCTTGTCGCAATTCTGGCCGGAAGTGAAACGTCACGAAGCCACCTGGTTTTTATGTCTGGGCTCTGTACAGCAACTTCTGTATTCAGCTCCAGCCCGCGAGGAAGAAACGCAGCATAAAGTGACTCGCTGCTGGGCAACGCCGGCACCGGTGCCGAAGGCGGATTTTGATAAGCGATTCAATCTACATCTGATACCCGGTGGTGGCTATGGCTCAACCGATGCCGGTTGGGTGGTAGCGCCTCAATGGGATCATCCCGGGGGGATTGTGCTGCCCCAATTTGAAATTGCCATTGTCGATGATGACGACAACCCTGTAGAGGCAGGGATCGACGGTGAGCTGGTGATTCGACCCAAAGAGCCCGGTGTTATGTCTGACGAATACTTCGGCATGCCCGGGGAAACGCTGGAATCCCGTCGCAACCTGTGGTTTCACACCGGAGATATCGCCAGGCTCGATGCCGAGGGACGATTCTATTTCCGCTACCGCAAGGCAGAACGCATACGGGTGCTGGGAGAGATGGTATCCGGCTTTGAGGTCGAGGAAGGGGCTCTGTCGCATCCCGAGGTGGAAGATGCGGCAGCGATAGGCGTACCGGCTCCACTGGGTGAAGAACAGATACACTTGTTTGTCACGGTAAAACCTGGGTCGACAGTCTGCGCTGAAGCCATCAGACAACACTGTCGCACAAGTATGGCAAAATTTATGGTACCGGCACACGTCACGCTATTGGATGTGATGCCGAGAACTCCCACCGGCAAGCCTGAAAAAGGCCGTCTCAGGGAGCTTGCCCTTCACCATGAGTGTCTGGAATCACCCCGATATGAAGTCTGAACCATTGGTTTTGCTGCCCGGAATGATGTGCGACTCACGGTTGTTTGCTCCACAGATTAAGCAATTGTCGTCAGAACGCGAGATTCATACTTTCCCACTGGCAAGCGAGGATACTGTTGAAGCGCTGGCGGCAAACCTGCTTGAGCAGGCACCGTCGGTGTTTGCGCTGGCCGGTTTATCCATGGGCGGTATAGTAGCGATGGAAGTGATTCGGCAGGCACCTGAGCGAGTAACCCGACTGGCTCTGCTCGACACCAATCCTCTGGCGGAAGCCCCCGATCGTGCCACCGCTCGAGAGCCGCAGATAGCGGCGGTTAACAATGGTAAGCTGCACGAGGTAATGAGAGATGAAATGAAGCCGCACTATCTGTGTGACGGGCCGCGGCGACAACAGATACTCGATTTATGTATGGAAATGGCGCTGACACTTGGACCACAGGTTTTTACCAGTCAGTCACGTGCATTGCAGACACGTGCCGACCAAACCTCAACGCTTGCACAGGTGGCAGTACCAACACTGATTTTGTGTGGTGAACACGACGCACTTTGCCCGGTGGAGCGTCATGAAATGATGCATGAGCTTGTGGCGGGATCAACGCTTGTGGTGATTTCAGATGCCGGACACCTGCCAACACTTGAGCAGCCGGAAAAGACCATTGAAGCGTTGCATCACTGGTTAAACTAAAACCTGTTAAGGCAGTTATTACAAATGCGTGCGAGTCGAATGATAACTGCGGTAGAGGCACATGCCGAAGGCGAGGGTGGCCGGGTCATTACCGGTGGAATGCCACCGTTGAAAGGCAGTACCGTGTTTGAAAAAATGCAGTATATGCAGACGCATCACGATGACATCAGAACACTGATGCTGCAGGAACCACGCGGTAACCCCGCCTTGTGCTGTAATGCTCTGGTTCCACCGTGCGATGAACGTGCAGATGCCGGCTTCATTATTATGGAGCAGTCCGAGTATCCGCCAATGTCGGGCAGCAACACCATCTGTGTGGTTACCGTTTTGCTTGAAACCGGAATTTTGCCGATGGTCGAGCCTGTCACTACATTAACGCTTGAGGCACCTGCCGGTCTGATTGAGGTAAAAGCTACCTGCAATCGTGGCAAGGTCGAGCGTGTAGAGTTTCTAAACGTTCCGGCGTTTGCGGTGCACATTGATGTGCTGCTGAAGGTACCCGGTTATCGCAATGTTACTGTCGATATTGCCTGGGGCGGGATGTTTTTTGTCATCGCAGATGCAGCGCAGTTTTCAATTGACCCGGTCGCTTCCAGCGGCAGTGAAATCGTCAGACTGGCAGAGGCCCTGCGCACGGCCGCGGCAGAACAATACCCTGTACATCACCCGTTAAACCCGGACATCACCGGCCCGACAATCTCGCAGCTTAACGCGCCTGCCAATGTCGCCGGTACACACGGGCGCGGGGCGGTTGTTGTGTCGTCGGGAAATTATCGGGAAGGCGGGATCAGCGGGGCGCTTGATCGTTCACCCTGTGGTACCGGCACATGCGCAAAAATGGCGGTATTGCATAAAAAAGGGCAGCTGAAGACGAATCAGGATTATGTCAACGCGGGGCCGCTGGGTACTACATTCACCGGTCGAATAGAATCCGTCACTCAGGTGGGTGAGTATGAGGCTATAGTGCCGAGCTTATCCGGTCAGGGATGGATCGCCGGTTTGTCGCAATATTTAGTGGACCCGGGCGACCCGTTTCAAACAGGCTTTACGGTGGGGGATATATGGGCGGGTTGACGCTGAAGCGAGTCGAGACGGACTTACTGGAGATCGGTTACTTCGAGCATGGTGCGGCAGACGGCTGGCCCTGCATTTTGAATCACGGGTTTCCGTACGATGTGCATTGCTACGATGAATGTATTACCCCGCTGGTTGAAGCCGGTGCGCGGGTACTGACGCCTTATCTGCGTGGTTACGGCCCCAGCAGATTTCTGCACGATACTACTTTGCGTTCCGGAGAGCAGGCCGCCCTGGGGCACGATTTGCTGCAGTTTATGAATGCTTTGAATATTCAACAGTCAGTGCTGGCGGGTTTCGACTGGGGTGGTCGCGCGGCGTGTGTGGTGGCTGCGTTGTGGCCGGAGCGCGTTAGCGCACTGGTCAGCGGCAATTCCTACAACATCCAGGATATTGCCAATTCAATGCAGCCTGCATCCGCTGAAGAGGAAGCAAGTTACTGGTATCAGTACTACTTCCATTGCGAAAGAGGCAGGGCGGGTCTGCAACAGAACCGACGGCAGATAGCGGAATTACTGTGGCGCATGTGGTCACCCACCTGGGCGTTTACCGGGGAAGACTTTCTTCGCACGGCTGATGCTTTTGATAACCCGGACTTTGTCGATGTTGTTATTCATTCGTATCGGCACCGCTACGCACTGGTCGATGGAGACCCAGCGATGTTACCGATTGAACGAAAGCTGCAGGCACAACCGGACATAACGGTACCGACGATCGGCATAGACGGCGAGGAAAACGGCGTGCATCTGCCGACAACGCATTATGCGGTTAAATTTCGTGGCGGGTTTGAATATCGGATATTCAAAGACGCGGGTCACAATCTTCCGCAGGAAAAGCCGCAGCAGTGGGCCAGGGCAGTGATTGACGCAAGAGAAATGAGCATTACCTGACGCGACTTTGTTGCAAATTTCCAGTGCCGCGTTATGGTATGACACCTCAGCGTTTTTAACGGTTTTCAACGTTCAGCTCAGGACGCTTCCATTCATCCGCCGGTCCGGCACCGGCCCTAGAACCTTTCGATATCCTGCATGCAAATAAACGACACACTTCTGGAACAAGTTCGCGGTAAGTTCGAACAGATTGATCGCTGTCCTCAGCAGGGCGAGCGGATATTTTTCGAAAACGCCGGTGGCGCGCTGACACTGAAGGCGGTGACGGCGACATCAACAGAATTTGCTGCAATTCCTGACAATCAGGGCCGCGACAATGCAGGGAGTCATGAGCTGGTCCGCGTAATTGAGAAAGCCAAAAGTGATATGGCCGAATTCATGAACGCACCCGGCGGACAGTTCTTTGTCGGTGAGAGCGGAACAGAACTACTGTTTCGGCTGATCATGAATGCCTGCCTTGGCGCTCCTGAAGGCACCGTGCTCGGGTCTACGCTGGAGCACCCGGCCACCCGCTCAGCCTGTGATCGCTGGGCGAAAATCGCCGGTAAGCAACACGTGCTCATTCATCATAACGACGATACCGGCTGTATTACTGCAGACGAATATGCCGCGGCCGTAACACCCGATACCACAGTGGCAACAATCATTCATACGTCGCCGGTAACCGGTATGGGAGTGGATCTGCAGGCCTGTGTCAAGGCAATCAGAGACGTTGCTCCCGAGTGCTTTATTGTTGTCGATGGTATTCAGCATGCTGCGCACGGGCAGATAGATCTGACCGCCTATAACGTCGACGGCTATGTGATTTCACCGTACAAGGTCTTTTCAAGACATGGCTATGGCATTGCTTGGATCTCTGATCGCATGACCGCGCTTCCGCATGACAGCCTGATTAACGGCCCGTCCGAGAACTGGGAGCTGGGCACGCGCGATACCGGCTCCTATGCCACCATGAGTAATGTGGTGGATTATTTTGACTGGCTTGGCGGAGAAGTCAGTGGCGCAACTGACAGACGGGCACGTTTTTTAGCAGCCGGCAAAGCAATCCATACACAGGAGAAAGCACTGACAGATGCGATGATCCATGGCACGGGAAATCAGCCCGGGCTCAGCGCGATGGACAAGGTCAGCATCATCGGAGGTCTGGATAATCCGGCGCGAGAAGGGCTGGTATCACTGACGGTGGAGGGGGTCGCATCAGTCGATGTGGTCACCAGGTTAAATGCGGCCGGTATACGTACTCATCTGCGCAAGGCGGACCACTACTCCGGCAATATCCTCGATCCGCTCGGCAAAGACAGTTGCGTACGGGTATCTATGTGCCACTACAACTCGCTGGCAGAAGTATCCCGGTTTTTATCTGTCATGTACGAGATTGCCGCCTGAGCAGAGTTCTTTGATGTGAATCACACCCGGGCTGACGGTCTAAGGCAGCCTGGAGTGTCCGGTGGTTTCAGGCGCATGACGGCTTTTGCGCATTGACCGGTTGCTGGTCTGTGGATGTCGCAGCTGTGGCACTGGCAAAGGTGTACACCTGTTGGCCTGCGTGCAAGAATCACCGTTTTGACTCTACGGGAATATCCATGGCGAATTGCCCTGTTTGTGATGCTGAAGTTGAAATTGCGCCCGACACGGTGGTCGGTGAGCTGATGACATGTGAAGACTGTGGATGCGAGCTGGAAGTGCTGACACTTGAGCCTGTCAAACTCGGCGAGGCGCCCGAAGCTGAGGAGGACTGGGGCGAGTGAGCCGGTCCGGGGGTAAAGCGTTGAAAATAGGCCTGCTGCATTCGCTTATCCGCAAGGATGAGAAAATGCTGCTCGACGCGTTCAAACAAGCCGGCATCAAGCCGGTGATGATCGATGACAGAAAGCTGATACTCGACTTTAAAACCGCCCCCGATGTCGACGTTATTCTGGAGCGTTCAATTAATCACTCGCGTGCGCTTCACGCGTTGCGTCTGTTTGAAAGTGCCGGCGTTAAATGCGTAAACAGCTTTGATGTTGCCAGAGTATGCGGCGATAAAATGCTGACCACGGCAGCGCTGTATGAGCATAACGTTGCACAGCCTGCCAGCCGTGTGGCGTTTACTGAAGCGTCTGCCATTGAGGCAATTGAATCTCTCGGGTATCCGGTGGTGTTGAAACCGGCTGTGGGGTCCTGGGGCAGGTTGTTGTCAAAGGTCAACGATCGCGATGCGGCCGAAACTATCCTGGAACACAAGACCATTCTCGGCAGTTACCACCACTCTATCTTCTACATTCAGGAATACGTCGAAAAGGCAGATCGTGATATCCGTACTTTTGTTGTCGGTGATGAATGTATCGCTGCAATTTATCGCACATCAAAACACTGGATCACCAATACTGCGCGCGGTGCGGTGGCATCTAAATGTGATGTCTCCGATGAAATCGCTCAGATCTCGCTGGATGCGGCAAAGGCCTGCGGCGGTGGTGTGGTTGCGGTGGATTTGTTTGAGACGCCCGATGGTCTGCTGGTAAACGAAGTGAACTACACCATGGAGTTTAAAAACAGTGTCGATACCACCGGCGTCGATATTCCCGGTGCAATCGTCGCCTATGCGGCCGCGGTAGCCACTCAATGATACGGGTCTCGATTGTTGGCGGGTCCGGTTATGCCGGTGGTGATCTGTTGCGTATTCTGTTGTTTCATCCGCAGGTTGAAGTCTGTCAGGTCACCTCGGAAAGACACGCCGGAAAAATGGTGTCCGGCGTTCATCCTAATTTGCGCAAAGTATCCCGACTCAAGTTTGTTGCCATTGATGAGTTGGAAAACTGCGACGTGCTGTTCCTCGGTTTACCCCATGGTCAGGCAATGCAGAGAATTGAGCAGTTCGAGGCCTTGGCACCGCAGCTTATCGATATGTCTGCTGACTTCAGATTAAACGACAGCGATGCCTACGAGCGCTGGTACGGCAAGCCGCACCTGTGTGCAGAGCGCCTGGCCGATTACGTCTATGGAATCCCTGAATTGCATCGCCGGCAGATGAGTAACGCGAAAAGAATTGCCAGTGCCGGATGCAATGCCACAGCCACCATCCTTGCACTGCATCCGCTGGCTGAGGCCGGATTAATCGATAATGCCGTGGTTGAAGTAAAAGCCGGATCCAGTCAGGGCGGCAACAGTGCCAGTGACGCCAGCCATCATCCCGAGCGCAGTGGCGCAGTTCGCTCTTACAAGCCAACCGGACATCGGCATGTCGGTGAAATGATCCAGGAGCTGCAGTGCGGGAACATTCATTTTTCAGCCACCTCAATTGAGATGGTCAGAGGAATACTGGCAACCTGCCATGTGTTTTTGAACCAGTCCCTTGAAGAAAAAGATATCTGGAAAATTTATCGCGCCGCCTATGGCAGTGAACCGTTTATTCGAATTGTAAAAGAGCGTACAGGCATTCACCGCTATCCGGAGCCCAAGCTGCTGGCCGGGAGTAACTATTGTGATATCGGTTTTGAAAAGGATCCACACAGCAACAGGCTGGTGGTGGTTAGTGCCATAGACAATCTTATGAAAGGTGCAGCAGGCCAGGCTGTGCAGGCGTTCAATATTTCGCATGGCATTGAAGAGACCACCGGACTGGAATTTCCCGGTTTGCATCCACTCTAATGCCCGCCGAAGTACAAACACAGCGAATAAGCGGCAAATACATGATTGGCCCTTACCGGGGCGTGAAATAAATGTGCAGAATACTGGCAGTGCGGTCGGATAACCCCTTTGACATTGCCACGCAGCTGCTGCCATTTGCTCAAATAGCTCAGCACAGCAGAGAATATCAGGGCCATGGCTGGGGCTGTTCATGGCTGGACAGCAACAATGCCTGGCAGCACTATCATCATATCCAACCTGTTTGGGACGATAACCTGCAGCAGTTCGACCGTACTCGACTGCTACTGGTGCATGCCAGAAGTGCCTTTCGTGATGAAGGCATTGCGGTAGAAAACAATATGCCGTTCAGTGACGGCGAATCGGTGTTCATTTTTAACGGTGAGTTGCGCGGTGTGCGGATAAAGTCTGAAGGACGTATCGGTGCAGAAAAAATCTATAACTATGTCCGTCGGCTGGACAAAGGAGACAAACTCGAAGCAATGCGCAAGTCAGCGGCAATCATTGCCAGACGAACCAGTTATGTGCGAGCGATGAATATTGTTTTGGCCGACAAAGAACGCCAGATTGTGTCAACCACCTACAGTGAAGATCCTGGCTACTTTCAAATGGTAAGCCACAGTGAAGGTGACATGCGGCGAGTGTGCTCCGAGCCTTTTCCCGGTGAATCCGGCTGGCAGTCGATAAACAACCATTCAACGTTTGTCTTATAAGTTACCTAACCGAACAACAGGCTGCAGAACGTGTACATTATAAAAGTCGGCGGCGGTGCGTCGATCAATATTGAAGGAATATTGGAAGACCTGGCGGGTTTGTCAACGCCGTTTGTGATTGTGCATGGCGCAAATGTATTGCGCGACGAAATTTCTGCAAAACTTGGTATGGAAAAGCAGGTGCTGACATCGCTGTCGGGATACAGCAGTGTTTTTTCAGATGCCGATGCGATTGATGCGATATTAATGAGTTATGCCGGACTGCGTAACAAACGAATTGTGGAAAGCTGCCAGAAGCTCGGGATCAATGCAGTCGGACTGTCGGGTATTGATGGCAGGCTGGTTCAGGGCAGGCGCAATAAGGGTATACGCGTCAGAGAAAACGGTAAAAACCTGATTAAAAGAGACTTCTCAGGTAAGCCCGTGCAGGTCAACATTGCTTTGTTATCGCTGTTGCTGGATAACGGCTACAGTCCGGTGCTGAGTATTCCGATTGTCGATGAGAACGGTTTTGCGATTAATTCCGAAAACGATGATATCGTTACCTGTCTTGCCGGTGAGCTGAAACCGGAGTGTATTTTTCAATTCATCGAAGCCCCTGGTTTTCTCGATGACCCTGCCGATGAGCGCAGCCTGGTTTCAGCTATGAATGCCAGTGAATTGCATCAGCGCGAAGCGCAGGTTGAAGGGCGTATGAAACGTAAGATGCTCGCACTGTGTAAACTGTTCGAACAGGGCACAGAACGTGTGATTATTGCGGATGGACGCGGGCCGAATCCGCTGACATCTGCAATGCAGGGCAGCGGCACTACCATTAAAGCCATCTAAACGGGTTATAACCATGGACTACCAACAGCTTGAACAACAGTACGGGCTGGCACTTTATCCTAAACGTGACGCGGTGCTGGTACGTGGTAACGGGGCATTGTTGTTCGATGACCAGGGACGCGAATACATTGATTGTGCAGCGGGAATCGGGGTGGCCAACGTCGGACATTGTCATCCGAAGGTGGTAGCTGCTTTGCAACAGCAGGCCGAGTCGCTGATGGTGGTACCCAATACTCTGTATAACGATAAGCGTTCTTTGTTGCTTGAAAAGCTGGTAGCACTCGCGCCAGACTCTATTAACCGTGCGTTTTTATGTAACTCAGGCACAGAGGCTGTAGAAGCTGCATTGAAGTTTGCACGCGTCTCCACCGGCAGGACCGGGTTCGTTACTGCCATGAGAGGGTTTCACGGACGTACAATGGGCGCCGTCAGTGCCACATTTACCAAAAAATATCGCGATCCTTTTGCCCCACTGATACCCGGTTTTTCCTATGTACCACTCAATAAAATAGACAAACTCGATGCAGCGATCACCGACGATACCGCTGCAGTGATGCTGGAGCTGGTACAGGGTGAAGGTGGTGTGAATATCGCCAGTGCCGAGTATATCGCCGCTGCGAGGGAACTTTGTACTCAACGCGGTGCATTGTTGATTGTCGATGAAATTCAAACCGGTTTCGGTCGTACCGGATGCAACTTCGCGTGTGAGCATCATGATTTGCAACCCGACATGATGACTGTCGCCAAAGCGGTGGCCGCCGGGGTGCCTATGGGCGCAACTTTATTGTCCGAAAAAATAAAAGTTGAGCCGGGAATGCACGGCACAACCTTCGGTGGTAACCCGATAGCCTGTGCTACTGCGCTGGCGACAATTGATGTACTGATTGATGAAGATCTGGCCGCAAGAGCACAGCATTGTGGAGAGTATCTAGAACGTACGCTGATGTCGGCGCCGTTATCTCAGGTTCGTGCAATAAGAAGACAAGGGCTTATGATCGGACTGGAACTCAAAGGGAAAGTACAACCCGTGCTTGAGTCGTTAATGGCCGAAGGTATTATCGCTCTGCCAGCGGGGGCGACTGTATTGCGCCTGTTGCCACCTCTGGTGATTGATGAGCCTCAGATTGATAAAGTTGTCAGTCAATTGCATCGGTTGCTGGCGTAATTCTACAGCCGTTGTGACCGGGTTAAAGGCATAATCGTCATTGACGTTCTGCCAGTTCGAATGCTTGATCTGCGTCATTCCATTGCCAGTGCCGAGTTGACGATTGTATATGCACGCCGCCGAGCCATTGATCGCGTTTGATTAGATCGCCGGCATGGAGTGTTTGTGCCAGTACCTTGCATCCTGACTCAGTGAGAGTGAGTTGCTGTTGGTGGTAGGCTGAAGGTGCCTGATTATCCGGTGACCATGAAATAAACCTGCCCGCCACCGGGGTTATGAGTGGACAACGACTCGTTGCCAGTGCTTCGATAACAGAAAAGGTTCTCCAGTCACCGATAAACAAGGCATCTTCAAGATTCATGTTTTCAATAAACAGCGCACTCGGTGTATCTGTCCCGTTGTTGATAAGCGTCAGTAGCTGCCTCTCCGTCCGGGTCAATCCATCGATACACCAGGGGAACTCCTGACAGTGTCGAAGCAGGGCGCTTTGCATATAGGGAAACAATGGGCTGCCGGTTTTGGAAAACGCCAGTAGCGCCTGCGGGGTGTCACTGCAGAATTGCGCCCACAACTGGCTGGCCAGTGCGCAATGGGATTCAGTGATCGCTGTTCTGCCGGCGTAGAGTGATGCAATTTGTTCCGGGGTCAGCTGGCCAAGGCCTCGAAAGGGACTAATGCCGTCAAAGCGGTCAATGCAAATGATGGTGGTGTTTTGCGGATGTGGAAGCTCGTGCAATATTTGCAGAATTTGTAATTGATCGAGCAAATCATGCTCAAACCATAACACTGCTTCAGTGGTGCTCGAACGCTGTTTTAGTGTCGTGTCACGTTGTATAAACTGTTCAAGAACGGTTGCCGGGTCGAACAGATCACCCGCGAGGTAAGGTGCTCTTTGTTCACTTGCCTGAGATAGTCCGGCGTGGGCAGTAAACGGACCATGATGCATTGGATCACGCCATGGCAGGATGTCGCCGTTGATGTCGGCTTTTTTTATTAGCTCGGCTGTACTGTCTCCATTAGTGATGTGCAGAGGGCGCATTGGTTGCACTTCAATTAATCGTCAGATTAGCTTCTCCGGTTATCCTGCCAGGCCTGAATTTCCCGATTGAATTCCTGAGGACTCGCACCTTCCTGCAACATTCGTCGCATCAGGTCCTGTTGACTCGGTGGTGCCAGACCGTCTACCGGTGGTGTCAGGTCCAGGTTACATGGAAAGGCATACCCTTCAGCGGTTGCCGCGATAATGTTGTCTATTTCACCGTCGCTGAATCCACCGGTGGTTTTTGCTTTCAGTAGTACCGGATAAACCAGTTTACTCAGACGGGTGCGATCTACCACCTCTGTCGTTCGTCCGAATGCAGAGCCGACCTGCAGCAGATTGGCAAAACGGTCACGCCCGGTTTGGTTTTCTCCGGCTGCATGAAACAACGCCGGGTTGAAAAACATCATGTCACCGGATTTAAGCGGCAGCTGTACAAAGTGCTCGGCAAAATAGTCCCTGAACTCGGGCAACTGCGTCGCCACGTAGCCTTCCTGATAGCGCTGTGAATACGGAAGCACTTGTGTCGGTCCGCTTTCTACCGACATGTCGGTATGAACTATGGCTCCCTGAAGTGTCAGATGCGGTGATAAGCGATGTACGTTTTTGGGGTAACTGGTGAGCTGATCAATACTTTGAAAACCCAGATGATAATCCCGGTGGCACACCTGGGCGCTACCACCGGGGTGTACCACGTTAACCTGGGCGGTGATCTGATAGTTGGGGCCGAGCCACGCCCAGCAGGCCAGGTGCAACGCCGGGTTGGCGTAATAGCGTGCAAAAAGTTCGGTGTTAGCACGAGCGAGCTTTTCATGGGCGTTCCAGAGTCTGCTGTTAGCACCGGGGGCTGCGAAATGATCCGCGCCGCCAGTTGCTTCGGCCTGTTCCATTTCAATGATCCGAAGCAATATTTCTGTGGTCTCCTCGATCACCGCCGTGTCCTGATAAGCGGCCTCGATAACGATGACTCCCGCACCGGAATCAAGCACAGAATTCCATTCGGTGAGCAGGGAACCGGCAAATTGCTGATCTTCCCAGTGTTCGGCGATATCGGCACCGCTGTATACCGGTATTCTGCTGCGGATGTCGCTTGCCAGAGGCACAGAGCTTTGCCTGGTTGTCCGTTCAGTCAGTGCTCGAAAGGCATCAAGACTGCACTCACCGGCACTCAGCCAGGCATTGCCAGTGGACGTGTCGTTCATGTGCTATTCGCTCCGGTGTGTTGCACGTCCACCCACTGACGTGAATCATGAGACTGCCACATTGCCTCAATCACCTGTGACACTGCAAGCCCGTCTCTGAAAGTCGGCCATTTCGCCTGACCGTCGTGTATAGCGTTCAGAAAGTCCTTTGCCTCGATAATGAGCTGATCCTGATAACCGGTACCATGACCCGGTCCCTGGCAGAATTCCACGTAGTCGGGGTGTGCCGGTCCGGTGAGTATTTTGCTGAACCCGCGTTGCGCCTCCGGGCTGTCCATGCGGTACAGCCAGAGGGCGTTCTGATCTTCCTGATCGAAACGAATCGCGCCCTTTGTGCCGGATATTTCATAGGCGTAACCCATTTTGCGCCCGCTTGAAACCCGGCTGAAATACAGATGCCCCATGACGCCTGAGTCGAAACGGCACAGGCAGTGTGCATGATCGTCATTGGTCACTTCTTCGGTGACTCCGGGATTATTTTCAGCAGGCCGCGTCTTGTGTACGGTTTCAATGTCGGCGTTGACGCTTGCCACCGGACCGAGCAGCGCCATAGCACAGTTGATCATGTGTGACGACAAGTCACCCATGGTGCCTGTCGCGCGTCCCCGTGTTCGCCAGTTGGCCGGTGCTTGCGCATCTGCAAGAAAATCTTCTGTGTGCTCACCGCGAAACCAGGTAACTTCTCCGATTTCGCCGTCGCTGATCAGTTTGCGTGCGTATTGCGTGGCCGGTGTGCGAACGTAGTTAAACCCGACCATGTTCACTACACCTGCTTTTTCGGCGGCTTCGGTCATGATGCGCGCATCTTCTAACGATGCACCCATCGGTTTTTCACACAGCACCGGTTTACCGAGGGCTATAGCTGCCAGGGCGATATCTTTGTGAGTGGATTGCGGCGAGGCAATGACGATAGCCTCAACGGCGGGATCATCTACCAGCGTGCGCCAGTCAGCAGTGGAGCGATTGAATCCATAGGCCTGAGCCTTTTCAGCAGCGCCTTTTTCTGTCGTGGCACAGAGCATCTCGCACACCGGTTTGAGTGGTGTGTCGAACACCGCCCCCACACAATTCATGGCGACACTATGGGCTTTACCCATATAGCCTGTTCCAATAATGCCGATGCCTATTTTTGCCATTATGCCTGTGTCCCGCGATTAGTTGATTGCGTTATTTTACCGCTGCAACACGACCAGAAGTAGGTTTATATGAGGTACGCGGAACATTGCAGGCAAGTGCAGGTTTTGCAAATCGTGTGCATCGTCAGTTGCCGATGACGGGCTGAATGGCCGTTTGAATGTCTCTGTTTATTTGAACGGCAGCATTGCAATGTTGCACGTACGCAGTGCAAGGCTTGCAACGGGCGGTGCAGGGTAACCGGTATATTATCGGGTCAATCCCCGGCAATCGGGGCTGCATGTATAACCAATCTGTGTTCCTGTCACTGAGCACTTGTTGCTATAGTTTCAGTAGTCAAAGTCAGTCAATGAGGCGAGCCGTACTATGAGCATCGATATTCCAGCCGGACATTTCTACCTCGGTGAAGCGGAAAACCAATCACCGCTGTTTCTGGAAGCATCGGATCTGACGACGCATGGTGTGATAGTCGGAATGACCGGCTCGGGTAAAACCGGGCTTGGTATCGTTATGCTGGAGGAGGCACTCTCATCGGGGGTGCCAACGCTGATCATCGACCCCAAAGGAGATATGGGGAACCTGCTGCTGACGTTTCCAAATCTGCTGCCGACTGACTTTATGCCCTGGATCAGTGAGTCAGAGGCCAAAGGTGATACTGCAAGTGCTGCGGTGGAAAAAGCGGCTCTGTGGAAGTCCGGCCTTGAGCGGTCAGGCATTGAACCGTCCAGAATTCAGGCGCTGCGCGACAACGCCGGGTTTACTATCTATACACCGGGTTCATCAGCCGGTATTCCACTGAATATCATCGGTAATCTCGATGCTCCGGCTGACGGTACTGATGCAGAGAGCATGCAGGATGAAATCGAGGGGTTTGCCTCCTCTTTGCTGGGGCTTGTCGGCATAGATGCCGATCCACTCGGCAGTCGCGAGCATATTCTTTTATCCAACATTATCCACTGGGCCTGGTCAAAAGGTAAAAGTCTTGATCTGGGGTCTCTGATCGGGCTGGTGCAACAGCCACCGATGCGTAAGCTTGGTGTGATTGATCTGGATACGTTTTTTCCGGCGGCTGATCGAGTCAGGCTGGCGATGAAACTG
>JAHDHK010000029.1 GCA_020631335.1 Chromatiales bacterium | reverse complement strand
TGGTCGCGCAAAAATAGCATCTTATTCATAGCGTTTGATCGTTACACTACACTAGCACAGTAGTTTTTCAACATGCTGTTAGTATGAGCGCGGCAGTCCTAACACGTGCTCCGCCAGGTAGGAGAGAATCAGGTTGGTAGAGATTGGTGCAACCTGAAATAGTCTGGATTCTCTAAACTTTCGCTCAACATCGTACTCTGCAGCAAAGCCGAACCCGCCGTGGGTTTGTATGCACACGTTAGCTGCTTCAAATGATGCATCGGCAGCCAGCATTTTTGCCATGTTGGCTTCTGCCCCCGGGTTTTCTCCGGCTTCGTAGAGTCTTATTGCTTCCTGCACCATGAGTTCTGCCGCCCGCATGTTGGCGTAAGCCTTTGCAATGGGAAACTGTATACCCTGATTTTGACCGATAGCGCGTCCGAAGACAGAGCGGTCTTTGGCATAGGCCACGGATTTGTTGTTAAACCATTTGGCATCGCCAATGCATTCGGCGGCAATTAAAATTCTCTCGGCGTTCATACCCGACAATATGTAACGAAATCCTTTGCCTTCATCGCCGATCAGGTTTTTCACCGGCACCCGAAGGTTGTCGAAGAAAACCTCGGTGGTGGCGTGATTCATCATTGTGCGTATCGGTTTGATGGTAATGCCATTGCCGACCGCATCGCGCATGTCCACCAGAATCACAGACAGGCCGTGAGTCTTTTTCATCTCTGACGTCAGCGGGGTGGTTCTTGCCAGCAGCAACATGAGGTCGGAATGTTCGGCGCGGCTGGTCCAGATTTTCTGGCCGTTGATCACATATTCGTCGCCTTCGAGTACCGCTGTGGTTTTCAGCGCACCGGTATCCGTACCGCTGGTGGGCTCGGTGACGCCGAAAGCCTGCAGCCGCAGTTCGCCGCTGGCAATTTTCGGCAGATACTCCTGCTTTTGTGCGTCCGAACCGTGTCGCAGCAGTGTGCCCATGGTGTACATTTGTGCATGGCACGCGCCGCCGTTGCATCCCTGAGCCTGCATTTCTTCGAGCACCGCAGCCGCTGCTGACAACGGCAGGCCGGCGCCACCGAATTCTTCGGGAATCAATACTGAAAGCCAGCCCGCTTCGGTCAGTTCACGCACAAATTCGGTTGGATAGGACATGGTCCGGTCCAGCTCGCGCCAGTACTCACCGGGGAAGTTCGCACAGAGTTTTGCCACGGCGTCGCGCAGATCATTGTATTCGTTGTTCATAAGTAGCTGTTGGTAATGGTGGCTGTTACTTCATTGCTGGTGATCGCATAATAACAAATACGGGTTTTGCACAAGGCAGGTATCAATGGCGACGACAGAAGCAGCGTTGAATCAGGGCTGGCCGGTGGCGGTTTATCAGTCACTGAAGACAATCGGGGTTGGTCAGGTATCCTATGTGCCTGATGCCGGTCACACGCGACTTATAGAGTTGTTTACCGCTGATGAGGAAGTCGCTTCCAATGTACTCACCACCGAAGAGGAGGGAATAGCCATCGGAGTCGGAGCCTGGCTTGGTGGCATGCGTTCGGTGCTGCTGATGCAGTCCTCGGGCGTTGGCAATTGCATCAATATGCTTTCTCTTCCTGTGCTGACACAGTCGCCACTGTTAATGCTGGTGACTATGAGGGGCGAATGGAATGAATTTAATCCCTGGCAAATGCCCATGAGTCAGGCAACTCAGGCGTCACTGGAAGCTATTGGCGTGACAGTGTTCAGGGCCGACAACGAAGAGATGCTGGTGGCGATGGTAGAGCAGGCGGCTAGTATGGCTTTTGGGGCGGACCAGCAAGTGGCTGTTCTGATCAGTCAGCGTATGCTGGGGAAGAAAAAATGGTAGATGATGCCGGCTTGCAAAGAAGAGCAGTAGTAGCGCAACTGATGAGTATACGGGGCGATGCGCTGGTGATTACCGGGCTGGGGTCACCCACCTATGATGTGCACGCCTGTGGTGATCGGGATGACAATTATTATCTGTGGGGGGCGATGGGCAGTGCAGCATTAACCGGTCTGGGGCTTGCGCAGGCGCAGCCGGGTAAGCGGGTAATAGTGATTACCGGAGATGGCGAGCAATTGATGGCGCTCGGGTCGCTTGCCACTATTTCAGTGGCTGCGCCGGGCAACCTCGACATTGTTGTGCTGGATAATCAACACTACGGGGAAACGGGTATGCAAAGCAGCCATACCGCAATGGGAGTTGATATTGCGGCCGTTGCACAGGCGTGCGGCTTTGCAGATTCGGGTTCGGTGACCTTGCAGAAAGAACTGGATCTTCTGTGTGAGTGGCTACAAAACCACCAGCCTGCTGGTCCGCGTTTATATGTGGTAAAGATCAACGCGGACAATCCTCCGCGTTCTATGCCACCTCGAGACGCGACATTTATAAAAAATCGCTTTCGACAGCATCTCGGGTTGTTACCGAATTAAAAAAACGGTCGGCTTGATAACCGACCGCAATTGGGGGGGGGTGATAATAAGGGTTAGCGGTGTTGTTTCATCTGCAGGATCAGATTGGAGCGGCTTGCGAATAGGTGCCGTTGTTATCTTTGATTTTTTTCCAGCTCTTGCGTGATGCGCGCTTTTTTTCAGCTTTTTTCCATTTGGAATCCGCTTCATTGATCTGTCCGGGGATATCGCTCTCCCACAGTCCGACCACTTGCGGTGTTATGTTGAAGTAGAGTTTTTCATCGACAATTCGCCACAGGTTTGGATTGCCGGGCACTTTGCCGCCCTGCGCTACACCATAAGCACAATGTCCATCGTATACTGGTGCGAATTTAGCCGGGTCGGACAAAAAAGTGTCGCGATTTTCTTCGCTGGCAAATGCCCATGTCGCGCCATTATATTCGGCGGTAAATTTAGTGCTGCCGGGTACTGCTTCAGGCTGAGTCGTGCCGACTGTCGATTGCTGCAAAGAGCGAAATGCCACGACATCATAGCCGCTGGCGGCAAACCCTGATTCGTCAATATACTGCTGACCGGCAAGGGCCAGGGTGTTGGCTAAAAGTAGCGATACAAATGCAAATGCCTTTTTCATGTCTCGTCCGGATGTTGAGTTCTATAACTAAGATCGGCAGCTACGGCCAAAGTTCCGATTGTTATAAAATCGTTATAGACGGTTATTGGCTGTTTAATTTTCGGGTGCGCACGCTGACCTGTGCGAGCCGGTAGCGTTGTCTGTCGGCATCTGCCAATGGCATGTCGCGCAGAGTCTGCAAGGCTGATTGGCGGGTCGTTTTTTCTTCGGAGGAATTTTCTGCGATCAGTAGCAAGCTATTGATGATATTTGTATTCGGGTTGTCCAGACCGAATAGTGCCGACACCGCTCGTGCGCGAACTTGCGGGCTATTGTCCGATAATGCATTCTCTAGCGTCATCACGCCGTCATTTTGATTCCAGCGCCCGATCAGTGCGACACTGTGGCTCCGTACTTGTTCATTGTTATGAGTAGCTAACAATGTTGTATTGTCCAGCAACGCGCTCCGCTGATCGGGGGTGGCGCTGCGCGCTGGTGTTGCGAGGACATTCATGGTCGACACCAAGAGGGATGGATTGTCTTCTGTTGACAATAGCTCTATTGCGATATCTCTGGCTCTTGAATTGTCTGGTTGTAGACGACTGAGCAAATCGAGCCCCATTTTCTGCGAAACCGGATCACCGGAGTAGGCCAGCTCGGCAGCTACATCGACAACTTTTGTGAGGTTATGTTGGCTAAGCAGGGCGGCGAGTTGCCGAGCCCGTTGAGGGTTTGTGTTATAGCGGAATTCCTCGAGTAGTTGATCGAGTAATGCTTCGCTTTGTTTTAGTTGAGCCTGAACTTTTGAATATTCTTCGTCGCTTAACGGAGCAAGACCCACGGATGTAATGTCTAGCGCTGTTTCTGTTTCTGTTTCTGCTTTGGTACCCCTCAGGTCCGAAGAGCTTTCAACTTCTGGTTCTTTTTGAATCTCTGCCTGCGTTTTAATGGCCTGTGTAGACGCGTTGTTGACGACGGACACACTGTTACGCTTTTGATCGTTGTTATCAACACCAGTTAAAGGTTGCGTGTGTGTTTGAAAATACAGCCAGCCGCCCGCCACCAGGGCGAGCGGTATCAGGCTGGCAAGTGCTTTAGAGTTCACTTAGAACGTAAACGTTAAGCGTGGTATCAGTATGGTTCGCCGCTGCCAAATTCGACCCTATCCGAGCTGCCCGGTGTTCTGGCCATCTTCCAGCCTGTTTCAAGCAACCCGTCGAACTCTTTATAGAATTGCACCTGGCTGGTGTTGCATCCGTCAATGGAATACTGCTCAAAAAAGGTGCTGTCACCCGGGATAATGGAAAGCTTAGAAAAAAGTGCTCCCCAGGTTTCCCGTCCAACGATACCGTCTACCAGCAATCCATTTGCGGTTTGGAATTCTCTGACGGTTTCAGCAGTCATCGGACCAAAGGCTCCGTCAGCAAATGTATTGATGTCGGCGACACCACCATCATGCTCCTGACACCAGAGAATTCGCTGTACGCCTTGTGTATACGCACTACGTGCGTAAGTGCCGAATCTTCTCAGCGTACAATTGTCCTGCCACTCGGGGTTGGACGAGTTGGGGTCGAGGCACTGGTCAGGTTCTGGCTCAGGCTCGTTAGTGTTGCCGTTGTCTGGGTTGCCATCTGAAGCGTCATTCGGGTTTGCACCGAGGGTAACTTCGTCGCCGTCTGAAACGCCGTCATTGTCGCTGTCGCTGTCAGTCGGATTGGTGAAGTAAGTGTTCCATTCTTCTCCATCACTGAGGCCATCCGAGTCTGAGTCTGCAACCAGCGGGTTTGTGCCGATTGCATCTTCTGTAACATCTGACAGGCCATCTGCATCAGTGTCAGTGGTGTCTACGCCCTGATCTCCGCCGCCGTTTTCACCATCTCCTTCGCCGGTAGCTGTGCCACCGCCGCAGGCGCTTAGCGTCAACGCGAGCACGCATGCCATGGAAAAATGCCCGATCTTCACTGGTGTAATCGATATAGGTGTTTTCATAGTCAAAGTCTCCGTACGATAGTGAGCACCATCGCCATTCAGGGAATGCACAACTGCAGAATCATCTGTGCAACAAGTGGTTAATGTATAGCACTTTTAGCGGATGACCCTAGCGACAACTTTGTTAATTATCAATAAGTAAGCTGAATGCCACCTAAAGCAGCCGGGTTCGTCATTCATTTGACGACAGGTGGTCAGTAGACTTACGGAATAAACGAGCTGTTAAGGAAGTGTCTGTCGCTTTGCGTGAACATCACTCGGTCAGTGCATCGAGAATTCTGATCCAGCTGTTGATTCCCTTCTGGAAACTACTCAGGTTGTACTTTTCATTGGGTGAGTGAATTTGATCATCATCGAGCCCGAAACCGATCAGCATGCTTTCCATACCGAGATGTTCCTGAAAGTCTCCAACTACCGGAATAGATCCGCCGCATCCTGCGTAGACGGCATTGGATTCCCATTCTTCACTAAGCGCTTTATGCGCTTTGGGAAACGCTGCGTTGTCGATAGACATGACTGTTGCCGGGGCACCACCGTGAGATTTATATTCAACACTGCAGTCTGACGGCAGTTTAGATTCGATATAGCGATGCAAAGCGTCAACAATTTTCTGGGGATCCTGCTGTCCGGTCAGCCGGAAGCTGATTTTGCAGCTGGCCGTTGAGGGCAGTACGGTTTTGAATCCTTCGCCAGTGTAGCCACCGGTAATACCGCAGAATTCACAGGTTGGTCTGCTCCAGATTTGTTCAAGTGCGCTGTATTGTTTTTCACCGGCAGGTTCGGCCAGACCGACTGCACCGAGAAAACCGGCCGCATCAAAGTTCAGTTGCTTCCATTGCTGATCAATCTCTTCAGGGAGTTCGGGCACATCGTCGTAAAACCCGTCGAGGGTGACAGCGCCGTTTTCGTCGTGCAAACCGGCCAGTATATGTGAAAGTACCCGGATTGGATTCTGTGCAGCGCCACCATACATGCCGGAGTGAAGGTCCTTGTCCGGCCCGGTGATAATAACCTCTTCGCCGACCATGCCTCGCAGCATGGTGCAGATTGCCGGTGTGGTTGCATCCCACATACCGGTATCGCAAACCAGTGCAAGGTCGGCAGTCAGGGCTTCTGCATTGTCTTTGAGGAAGGGGATCAATGAAGGAGAACCGGACTCCTCTTCACCTTCAAATAGAAAACGGATCTGGCAGGGCAGTTCACCATGTACTGCAACCCACGCCCGACAGGCTTCGACGAATGTCATCAGTTGCCCTTTGTCATCCGCTGCTCCGCGTGCACGAATAACCTGCGCGTCTGCGGCGTCTTCCAGTACCGGATCGAAAGGGTCGTTATTCCACAACGCTATCGGGTCGACCGGCTGTACATCATAGTGACCATAAAACAGTAGTACCGGTTTGTTTTTGACGGGCTTGCTTTGACCGACCACCATGGGATGACCGGGGGTATCGCAGCGCCTGGCATCAATGCCGATGCGGTTAAGGTCGGCGACCAGCCAGTCAGCGGCTGCTACGCATTGATCTGCGTAGGCAGGGTCTGTAGAGATGCTTTTGATGCGTAAAAGCTGGAATAAGCGTTCCAGTGCTTGTTCCTGACTGGCGGCTGCGGTGTCGAGTACTTGCTGAAGTGAGGCCATGTTTGTATGCAGTGTTTTCCTGCATGCAGTATAGCGCTGAGGTATTGAATGTGTATATGTGCAAACCCGAGAGGTTTGACTATCGCTGCACGCGTTATTGCTGCTGAGGGATAGCATTCATTTGTTAACAGCGCATCGGTTTAATCAGCAGACTGAATCGCAGTTTGAAATCATCAGGCTGCTTTATCCTGGCGGCTGATGTGTTTTCTGAATGCTGTAAACTCTGTTGAGGTCAGTGGTTTTGAGAAAAAGTACCCCTGGCCGACGTCACAGTTGAGCGCAGACAGTGCCATCGATTGATTTTCATCTTCAATGCCCTCGGCAACGGTGCTGACTTTGAGTTTTGCCGCCAGATCAATAATCGACTGAACGATATCCCGACACTTCTGGTCGGACTCGATTTCGCGGGTGACTGCTTTATCGATTTTAAGTGTATCAATCTGGCAGTGTGTCAGCAGAGTCAGTGAAGAGTGGCCTGCTCCAAAATCATCCATCGCTATTTTGAGGCCCATCTGTTTAAGCGCTGCGATGTTAGATTCGACTACTGCAATATTGTCGATAGCGGATGTTTCAGTTATCTCAATTTCAATGTTGTGCAGCAGATGTTTATTGGTTCCGGCGATTCGATCGACGACTTGTGGCAGGCCGGATCTGCTTGCCTGTGCGGCAGAAAAGTTCAGTGCGATTGTTACCGGTTCAATCTGCGCTAATTCCCACTCATGCAGCTGTTGTATAACCGTTTCCAGCACCCAATCGTCCAGTTCACAGATCTGGCCGTTTGTTTCCGCACGGTGGATAAAGTCGTCGGGCGAAAAAGTACCGAGGTCCGGATGTGCCCATCGCAGCAGAGCTTCAGCGCCTACCAGTTTTCTATCCGTCAGTCTGAATTGCGGTTGGTATAGCAGATGTAGTTCATTGTTGGGTATCGCCAGTCGTATGGCGTTATCGAGCTTCACTTTCAGGTTCGTGGCTTCACGTAATGCCGGATCGAAAAAGCGATAAGTATTTTTACCCTGATTCTTGGCTTCGTACATAGCCATGTCAGCATTGGTGACGAGATCTTCCACATTCACATTGTCGATGTCGCCGGTATGTTGTGGAACAAGACAAATGCCGATGCTGACACCGACTGAACATTCCATTCCATGAATAAAGTACGGCTCCATCACTGCCAGTCGAATACGCTCTGCAATGGCAGCAGCCTGTTCACTGTTTTCTACATCGGTGAGTATCATCATGAACTCATCACCGGCCAGGCGGGCAACAACAGGCTGGCCGGGATAAGGCTGATCAGATTCGACCGTATCCGGTTTGGCTTCTGTTGATGACACTGTGTCTGTCTCGCGAACTGTGTTGATCAGCCGTTGAGCGACTGCCCTGAGCAATTCGTCACCGGCCTCGTGTCCGAGCTGATCATTCACCGGCTTGAAGTTATCAAGATCCAGAAACATCACGGCGAAACCGTTGGTGTCTTTTGCTTTGGATCTTTCTATTTCGGTTTGCAGGCAGCGTAGAAACATGCGCCTGTTTGGCAGATTGGTCAAAGTATCGGTAAAGGCAAGTCGCTTGACCTCCGCGGTAGACTCCAGAGTGAGTTGCTGTAACTTTTCGAGAAATGTATTGAACCAGTAGGCAAGCTCTGTCATTTCATCTGAACCGGTCAACGGCATTCTCACGGCCATATCGTGAGACCCGACTGCTATTTTTTTCAGTGAGGTGACCATGGAATTGATACGCTGGAGAATATTGCGTGCAGTAAAAATAGCAATCAGAAACAGCAGCATCGCAGTAATCAGTCCGGTGATCAGACCGGCACTCAGGGAATTGGATGCTCGCCGGGTGGCAGCGTCGACGGTGCTGATCAGCGCATCTGTCTGCTGGGTCTGAAGTGCACCGAGCGCATCGCGAAGGTCAATGAATGCCGCAGAGTTCTGTTGTTTAATGGTGGTGGTTTCCGCAAACTCCATGTGCTTGTCGATGATTGCCTGCACCAGAGCATGTGAGTTGCGGTAATACTCGTCGAACTGTGTCAGGAATTCAGAGGCTGCCACGCGGTGTTGTGGCTCCAGCACCATGGCCTGATGCAGATGTGCTCGAAACCGGTCAGCCAGCAGCATAGAGTGGTCCAGCAAGGTGGCATTGGCGGTTATGAAAGCGTGTTCAAGGTTACTGTCTATGGTTTCCAGCTCATTAAGAGCGGCCACCAGGTTTTCCTGTACCGGGTAGCGGGTATCACGAATCTCGCGCAGCAGGTCTGCGTTCTGTTTTGACACCCCCAGCATCACAAACAGGAACAGCATAAACCCGACAGTACCGACCACCGCAATAGAGAGAATTCGCCAGCGCAGCGTATTGTGCGCCAGGAGATCATCGCTCGCTGGTTTGTATGTGGATTTCCTGTCGTCCGAAGACATCAATGGCTCTTGGCTGGCGCGGCTACGCGGGCGTTGTTGTTCTTGTTATCGCTAACCCAATACAATCGGCCGGTTCGCTGCGCTCTTGACGCACGAAAATGTGACATTTGGCAAGCTCGCAGCGGTATTGGTGACCGGATCGTCGGGATTGCGGTGCCGCGACAGGTGATCGGTTTCTCACTCCTGAAATTGCCAGCTAAAATAAGGGCAAATCACTGAGGGAGAGGGCGGTTATGGCGGTAGTCACACGTGATGTGGAATACACCCATCGAGACAAAGTATTTGAAGGTGTGGTGGCGGTCGACAATGCCAGCGAGACACAAAGGCCGGTTGTGCTGGTTTCTCATGCCTGGGGCGGGCGTGATGACTTTGCAGTGCAGAAAGCGAAAGACCTGGCCAAAATGGGGTATGTCGGTTTTGCCCTCGATCTGTACGGAAAAGGCGTACTGGGGACCAGCAAAGAGGAAAATCGCGAACTGATGACGCCATTGCTGGAAGATAGAACGCTGCTTCAGGCCCGAATGCAGACAGCGGTGGATACGGCGTCAGCCCAGCCTGAAGCCGATAAAACCAAAGTGGCGGCCATCGGTTATTGTTTCGGCGGCCTGTGTGTTCTCGATCTGGCAAGAACCGGCGCTGCGGTGAGTGGGGTAGTGAGTTATCACGGATTGTTTTCGTCGCCGGGTAACACCGTCGGGCGCAAGATCAGTGCGAAAGTGCTGGTATTACACGGCTACGATGATCCCATGGCGCCACCCGATGCGATGGTAGAACTCGCCTCGGAACTAACCGGCGCGCAGGCAGACTGGCAGATACACGCGTATGGCTCAACACAGCATGCGTTTACCAATCCGGCTGCAGACGATCCTGATTTTGGTACGGTCTACAACGCCGATGCGGATAAACGTTCGTGGCGCAGTATGACGGACTTTCTCGCAGATATTTTTGCTTGAATTTCCACTGCGAATAACCCGGCTACGCGACAAATGCCAGCGCTCCAGCATTGTTTTGAGTTGCTGGAATAAACAGCTCGTGAGCGGTTTCTTCATTGCTGCATGAATCACTGTTTGCCGGAGCGTAAAAATGTTGCGACGGTTTTGCGACTGTACAAAGAAAATGTACGGATGAAGTGCGCAAGTCGGTGGGTTACGCGACTACCTAAGCGATAGAGGGTGTCTCTGCAGACACCCTCTACTGGTTCAGCTGATAATGTTTTACAGAACCTGTTAGTGCTGGTGGCTACTGCACAAGGCACGAACGATTGTCTTCCCAGCCCCATCCGTCACCGTCAGGATCACTGGCTGCGCTGTTACAGACTGGTGTTTGACCGCCGGTGTTGTTTGCAGATGCTGGCGACAGGGATTCCATGGCTGCTGATCCTTCAACGAGGCAAGTCTGATTGTTTTCCCAGCCCCAGCCATCGTTGTCTTCATCGGCGTCGCCAGAACGGCAGATGGCAAATCCGTGAGCGCTGCCAGCAGAGTTGCCGGTGCTTCCCGATGTGCTTGCGATGCAAGACTGCCCGTTTTCCCAGCCATATCCGTCACCATCGGGGTCTGAGCTTGCCTGAGTGCAGTCCGGGTACGCTTCGGGGGAGAGATTGGCGGTTTGATCGCCATCGTCCGCAGCCGGAGCTTCGGGTTCCGGGGTAGGATCGGGAGCAGGCGTCGGCGGTGTTGCCGGTGGAGTATTCTGATTGTTGCTGGTGGAACCGCTTGCGTTCCTGTTGCAGCTGACGTTGTCGTTACCTGCCGGTGCGCACTTAAGACCCGATGCCTTTTCTTTTATCAACATAAACTGGTCGAGCTCGAAGCCGTCTTCACGGGCTGAGAATGTAACGGTGTTTGCGCCGGCAAACGGCACATCCAGATAGATCGTTCTGGCGGTGCCGCAATGGTTGCTGTTGGTACGTTGTGCGCTTGACCAGGTCCAGTTATTTTTGCCACCACACCATTGCATGCGCTGTCCGCTTTCGGGGTTGCCTCCGTTAATGCCCACGTGGATGCCATTGTCTTCGGTGCCGGTAGAGTAGGCCTTTGCCCATACTGTGTAGCGCCCGGATTCAGGAAAATTCACGGTATAGCTGATGCTGGGGCCCTGTCCGCCGACCGGCCAGAAATTGTTGCCGGTGCGCAGCGGATCACCGTGCGTCACCCGTGTATCCGGAAGTAACTCCAGGTAGGCGTTACCACTGGCGCTGGAATGGTGGGAGCCATCCGGGTCCGGATTGACATTCGGCCGGCTGCTATTGCTGAATACCCGCCACAGCGAGTTTTTTTGTGTGTACTTTTCTGCCTCGACTTTAACGGCGATGTAGTCAGCTGCGATTGCAGTGTTGGTAAGCGTGGCAAGAGACATCGCAGCGAGCGTTGCGAGCTTGTTCATGTAAATTCCTGACTGGTTGAGTGTTACGTCACATCTCAGCGGTAAACGGGACGCAGTTCACGCTGGGAGTTCGAAAGGAGTCACATGTTGCCTGTGCAGGAATTGGTCAGGTGTGTGTCAGGTCACAAAAATTTTCGGTGATATCCGTGGTTTACCATGCGGTAATAGTGGTCCGGTGCCGGAGCGAACGACTGGTCGTTTATGGAAAAGCATCACCTTCAGGTGATATTCAACCAGTCGCGGTCCTGTAAATAGAAATCGTATAAGCGGGCTTCTTCGCTCCCCGGTGCCGGCTGCCAGTTGTACTGCCAGCGTACCAGCGGGGGCAGTGACATCAGAATTGATTCGGTGCGACCGCCCGATTGCAGGCCGAAAAGTGTGCCGCGATCAAACACCAGATTAAATTCCACGTAGCGTCCCCTTCGATACAGTTGAAACTGACGCTGCTGCTCCGTAAAGGGGGTGTCTTTTCGACGTTCTATGATGGGCATATACGCGGGCAGGAAGGCGTTGCCGATTGACTTCATAAACGAAAAGCTGTGTTCAAAATTCTGCTCTTTGAAGTCATCGAAGAAAATGCCGCCGACGCCGCGTGGCTCTTTTCGATGTTTCAGGTAGAAGTACTCATCGCACCATTTTTTAAATTTCGGGTAGTGATTCCGGTCAAACGGATCACAGGCGTCTTTGGCTGTCTGATGCCAGTGAATGCAGTCTTCTTCATTTGCATAGTAGGGCGTTAGATCAAATCCGCCGCCAAACCACCACACCGGATCATGTCCGTCCTTTTCTGCGACAAAAAAGCGTACATTGCAGTGGGTGGTCGGTGCGTAGGGATTGTGTGGATGGAAAACCAGTGATACCCCCATGGCCTGAAAGGCGCGACCGGCGATATCCTCTCGACCGGCGCTGGCTGAGGCGGGTAACCCGTCGCCAAACACATGCGAAAAGTTGACCCCGGCCTGCTCAAATACCGCGCCGTCAGAATATACCCGGCTGCGTCCTCCACCCCCGGCCTCGCGCGTCCAGCTGTCCTGGGTGAGCGTGGCAGCAGGGTCCAGGCTTGCCAGTGCGGTGGAAATATTATCCTGAAGGTCGGTCAGATAGGTGGATACAGCGTCTATATCGATTTTCTGAGTCATCTTGTTATCGTAGCTGTTTTCCACTGACGCCATCGAATATCGGTGTCGGTCCCTGCAGGGTGCCTACCGGCAGATTGACGATGTAATCGAGTTGTTCAAATTCAGACTCGACCTGTGATGCGCTGGTACAGGGACTGGCACCACTGCGATTAGCAGAGGTGGAGATCAGCGCATGTCCGCAGGCACGACAAAGCATTGCTGCTGTCGAGAATGCTGTCACGCGTGCAGCGATGGTGTTGCGGCCACCGGTGAGCAGCGGTGAAATATCCGCTGCGGCCGGTAAGATCCAGGTCACAGCACCGGGCCAGCTATTGTCGAGTCTCGTTTCAATGTCGCCGGATACCGTGCCGGTATAGCGGGAAAGCTGTTTGCGGTCGGCGGCAATAAGAATAAGACCTTTGTCTGCCGATCTTTCTTTGAGGTTGATTAATCTGTCGATGACATTGTCGTTGTCCGGATTACAACCAAGGCCGAATACCCCTTCGGTGGGATAGGCAATGATGCCATCGTTGGCAACGATCTGTGCTGCTTCGTCTATGTTGTCGCCAATCTGCACATGCGCCCTCATCACTGTCTGTTGAAGCGGTATATTAACAAACGCCATGCATGAAATATTGAATTAGACTGGTTGTTAAGCGGTGCGCCGCGTTGGCAGACATTTATAACCTGACGAAGTCGTGTCAGATACCACCGGTGCGGCGGCATTAATCGAAAGCGTACTCGCTAAGTAATGTTGCTTTGTATCCTGTGACGATATCGTGCAACCCGCGGTGCGTTGATACGCACCGCGGGTTGGATAGTAACCCTGGGATAACGTGATTCGGGTGGTGTCCGATCAGTTGGTTTCTACCTTGACCGCATCGGCGTCGGGCTCGCTACTCGCCGCTGCTTTTTTCTTTTTGGATGCTGCCTTTTTCTTTGATGTTTTCTTTTTTGCAGTAGATTTCTTTTTCGATACAGCCTTCTTTTTTGCGGTTGCTTTCTTTTTGGCTGCCGCTTTCTTTTTCGAGCGCCCTCTGCGTTCAGGGGCCTCGTCAATCAGCTTTTTGGCGGTGGCAAAGTCTATTTCCAGCGGCTTTTCTTTCAGCTCTTTCGGTAACTTTGCGTTTTTATCGCCGTTGGTCAGATACGCTCCCCAGCGTCCGTTATGGATCTGTATCTGGGGGTCTTCATCAAATTTTTTGATGATCTTGTTGCGATCAGCTTCTTTTTTGGCGGCAACAATTTCGCAGGCACGTTCGAGTGTAATGGTGTATGGGTCGTCGCCGTCTTCCTCTTTGATTGAGGCATATTTTGTTGTGAGTGCGGTCGCCCCTTCTTCGTAGAAGTCATATTTTACATAGGGCCCGAATCGTCCGATGGCGACGGTAATACGATCACCTTCCGCATTTTCACCCAGCTTACGCGGCAGCTTGAACAGTTCCATCGCCTCTGCAAAGGTGATTTTGTTCATCTTCTGACCAGGGCGAAGGCCGGCAAACTTTGGTTTGTCTTCGTCTTCTTTGGTGCCTATCTGAACAAACGCGCCAAAGCGTCCTACCCGTACAGAGACCGGTTTGCCGGATTCCGGATCGGTGCCCAGTTCCCGGGCCTGCTTTGCCTCTTCAATGGAAACGTTTTCTTCTTTGTCCTGTACCTGTGCGTCGAAGGGATCCCAGAAATCTTTTATCAGCGGTATCCACTCTTTTTCACCGCGTGAGACGGCGTCAAGTTCGTCTTCCAGGTTAGCGGTAAAATCATAGTCGACGTACTTGGTGAAATGTTTTGACAGAAATCCGTTTACTACGCTGCCGACATCAGTCGGGGTAAAGCGTCGTGCGTCCATTTCGACATATTCACGGTTTTGCAGCGTAGAGATAATACTGGCATACGTTGACGGACGACCAATACCGTATTCCTCCAGTGCTTTCACCAGGCTTGCTTCCGTAAAGCGCGGTGGTGGTTCGGTGAAGTGCTGGTCAAGATCGAATTCTTTGACGTCGAGACGGTCGCCTTTATTGAGATCGGGCAAACGGTTGTCTTTGTCGTCAGAGGCTTTCTTGTCGTCGACATCTTCCTGATACACTTTCATAAAGCCCGGGAAGCGCACGGTTGATCCACTGGCTCTGAAGGTATTGCCTTCGCCACAGCCGAGGTCGACGCTGACCTGATCCATGGTGGCGTGAATCATCTGGCAGGCGATGGTGCGTTTCCAGATCAGCGAATAGAGTTTGTACTGATCTTCTTTTAAGTAAGACTTGATTTTCTCCGGCGATTTATCCGCCACCGTCACTCGCACGCATTCATGCGCTTCCTGTGCGTTTTTAGACTTGTTTTTGTAGTAGTGAGGCGATTCGGGTAAATAGTCTTTGCCGTAGCTCTTATCTATGTGCTGTCGTATGTCGGCGATAGCATCCTGTGACAAGGTTACCGAGTCTGTTCGCATATAAGTGATCAAACCTGCTGCGCCCTCGCCGGTATCTATTCCTTCGTACAGTTGCTGGGCGGTACGCATCGTTCGCTGTGCCGAGAAGCCGAGCTTGCGGACGGCTTCCTGTTGCAGGGTAGAGGTAGTAAAGGGTGCTACCGGATTGCGTTTGCGTTGCTTCTTCTCGATGTTATCAACACTGAGTACACCGCCGGATGCTTTCATCAGCAGTGCTTTTACCTGTGCTGCACGATCACCGTCGGTAATGGTGAACTGTCTGAATTTTTCACCCTCAAGCGTGAACAGCCTGGCAGTAAAATCCTGTTTGTCTTTCTGCAGGTCAGTGGTGCAGCTCCAGTACTCTTCGGGAATGAAACGTTCGATTTCTTCTTCGCGCTCTACGATGAGTCTCAGTGCCGGGCTTTGTACCCGTCCGGCTGATAAGCCCCGGCTGATCTTTTTCCACAGTAGCGGCGAGAGGTTGAAACCAACCAGATAATCCAGTGCGCGCCGGGCCTGTTGTGCGTTAACCAGATCGAATGAGAGATCTCTCGGGTTGGCCACAGCGTCTTTGACCGCGGTTTTGGTGATCTCGTGAAACACGACCCGCTTGACGTCTTTGCCATCCAGATGCCCTTTTTCTCGCAGTAACTCCACCAGATGCCATGAAATGGCCTCGCCTTCGCGATCCGGGTCAGTTGCGAGCAACAGGGTGTCCGCTTTTTTCAGCGCTTTGATGATGGCAGTGACGTGTTTTTCGTTGCGCTCGATGACCTGATACTTCATGGCAAAGTCGGAATCCGGGTCAACGGCACCCTCTTTTGGCACCAGATCGCGCACGTGTCCATAGGACGCGAGCACTTCGTAGTCTTTGCCAAGGTACTTCTTAATAGTCTTGCCCTTGGCCGGGGATTCGACAATGATCAGGTTTTTACTCATAGAGTTTTTACAAGGGGCATGTGGTTGTCGTTTACGGTAGTAATAAGTAGCACTGATGCTGCATTTTGCCCGAATAAGTTCCGCTGTCACGATTGGCAACCGCTGAATCATTCGAAGTAACAGGTGGGGCTTTTAAACCATTTTTCGCACCCGCGCCAGTGCGAAGGCATCCTTTTTATTCAAATTCCGAGTGCTTTCGAGGCATTGCTTTGCTGTCTTTGTGTGGTCTATGTGGCTGTTTTATTTAGAAAATAGTACGGTTTTATGCGTGTGTGCAGACGATAAAAAATTGATCTCATTGTAGTCGGGCAATCTTGATGTATCTCCCGGATGTGTCTGCTTCAATGACACCCTGTAACTCCAGTTCCAGTGTCAGGTTGGTGACGCTGATGATATCCAGTCCGGTTGATTCGACAATGGAGTCGACAGTCAACGCCTCGTGGTTGATCGCCCGCAGCACGCGAGCCAGTGGTGTATCTGCGGTGGGAATATCGTCATCAAAACTGGCGGCCTGTATTGGTACTTGCCTGAATTCGAGCGCACCGGGCAGCAGCGGCGCAAGCTGGGTCAGCACATCGGCGGTGTTTTCCACCAACGTAGCGCCCGCTCGCAACAAGGCATTCGAACCGCGTGCCTGTGGGTTGTTAATGGCGCCTGGAATGGCAAAAATCTCCCGCGACTGATCCGTCGCGTGTGCAGCTGTGGTCAGGGTGCCGCTTTTGAGGGTTGCTTCGGCCACCAGCGTGCCATACGACAGGCCACTGATTATTCTGTTTCGTCTGGGGAAGTGACCGGGCAGTGGATTAGTGCCGATCGGGAACTCCGAAATCACCGCGCCTCCCGCGGCAAGGATATCCTGCGCAAGTTGCTGATGTCTGGCCGGGTAGACACGATCGAGACCGGTTGCGGTGACTGCGATCGTGAAACCGTTGACCGATAGCGCCCCTCGATGTGCCGCTGCATCAATCCCCAGCGCAAGCCCGCTGGTGATCGTAAGGCCGTGACCGGCAATTTCAGCGCACAGTTCACCGGTCAGTCGTTCTATCGACACACTGGGTTTGCGGCTGCCGACAACAGCCAGCTGGGGAGTTTGCAGTACCTCGGGATCACCGCGTACATATAGCACCACGGGTGGATCGGAAATTTCTTTCAGCAGTGCCGGATAGGCCGCGGCGGTGAGCGGCAGAATAGTTCGGTCTGCGCCGTCCTGAAGCCAGTTCAGGTCATCGTCGATACGCGTTTGGTCAACCTGGCGAAGTGCTGCAATGAGTTTGGGTGGCAAACCGGCTGCAGCCAGAGCACTGTCCGGGGCATCGGTTATTTCCTCTGCGCTTTTAAACGTCAGCAGCAGTTTTTGAACGTTTGCAGGCCCGAGACCACGGGTGTGTACAAGCTTGAGCCATGGTATTAATGCGGCCATCAGGCGCGGTACTTCGAAGGCATGGGGGCGGGTACTGCAATAAAAAAGGCACTCGAGTGTACCCGAGTGCCTTCAGTGACCTCAACTTACCCGAGTGATCTGAAGCGTTTTCCGCCAGACCCGGTGGTCAGTTATTGGTACTAGATACCGCCTACACGATCATGCAGGTTGATGGTCTTTTCCGAGCGCACCACCAGCGCGTAGCTGGCGCTTTCGAAAGTGCGGAACACCATGACTACGCCCGCCTTTTCACCTTCGATAGTCACCATGTCTTTTTTCCTGCCGGACAGATTGTCTCTGACCATTCTGTCGTTGCCGAAAACGCTCAGTACATCACCGGGTTGTATGCCGTCTTCCTGGCCGAGGTCCAGCACCACCACCTGATTTTCTCCGACCCGGGCAAGTGCATCGACCAGAGAGATTATGCGTCCGGATTTTCCGGTATCAGCCATACGCGGCTGAAAGTCGAGGCTCGGCGCCGGGCCCTTCGGCATGAGCCGATCACCGACCAGGGTTTCTCGGGTGTTGCTGGTGATGACGAGCTTTGAAGGATCGCCGGACTTTACCAGACTCGCCTGCGATACCTGTATGGCTTCATGGCCGATGACTTTGTCGGTTTCAGGGTCTATGAGCGCCTTGCCGGGGCGATACACGCTGTAGCGGCTGTCGGCGAAATCACCACGTGCATAGATGTGGTTTCCGATCGAGGCGATCAGGCGATCGTCTTCGGTGGCCACCACATAAGGGGCGCGTTTCAGGGTGTTGGCGGACACGATTTCCGGCGCGACCATGAAAGGCTGCAGACCATCGGCCGGCAGGTTGTTGATTGGCGAACCACTGCGGCTGGCAGCGCGAATAAGCTTCAGTTGCGGCTGACCGTCGACGTAGGTCAGGCTGACCTGGTCGCCGGGATAAATTAAATGTGGATTTTCTATTTGCGGGTTGACCTGCCAGATTTCCGGCCACAGCCATGGGCGACTCAGAAATCGCTCCGAAATATCCCACAGGGTGTCACCCTTCACGACAGTGTAGGTGCCGGGATTGTCAGTGCGGATAGAACGCTGTGCCAGCCGTCTGAGTGCCAGTTTTCGATCGGCAGTGGCTCCCAGCAAACGGACACTGGGCGTAGTAGCGTCAGTGGTCGCGGCTGCTGCCTCAACGCTGATTGCAGCCAGTTCGGGATTCATTGGCTGCGTATCCGGTGCCGAGCCGGTGTTCGCACATCCACTGATGGCCAGTGCGGCTAACAGTGCGGTGATTCCTTTCAGTTTGCTCTGAACTTTGACAGGGCTTGCGAGACGTCTGCTGGTGTTCAGCGGGGCTAGGATGGTCATATGTTTCCCGGAGGCTTAGCTGCCCGGAGGCATAGTTGTAAAGAGTCGCGCTAAAGCGACGAACAAACGTAGGGAACCAAAAAGGGTGCCAATCGGATGAGAGCAGCTCGTTTAATTCAATATCGCCCCGCCGATGCGCCCGATATTTTTCGAAATCAGCCAATTTTCTGCTCGTGTCTGTGACTGACCGGTTATTTCTATCTCTGCATTCTGCAGGTTGCCGGATCAGGCGTTGATATCTGGCGATCAGGGCTTACACTTGGCGGGCTGAGAATAACCAAGAACCCTGATGGCTACACTGGATATACTGATTTACCCCGATGATCGTCTGAGAAAAGTTGCCAGGCCGGTTGACGATATCAACGCCGAGGTGACTGCACTTGTGGATGATATGTTTGAAACCATGTACGAAGCGCCGGGCATCGGGTTGGCGGCAACCCAGGTCAACGTTCATCAGCGTGTCGTGGTGATCGATGTCACTGAAGATAAATCTGATCCGCTGACATTAATCAATCCGGAAATTCTCAGCACGGAGGGCGAGGCGCAGGGAGATGAGGGTTGTCTGTCTATCCCTGGCATATACGAAAGTGTGGCTCGCGCTGAAAAGATAACTTTCCGTGCGCTGGATCGTTCCGGACAGCCATATGAACGCGACGCCGACGGTCTGCTGGCGGTCTGTGTCCAGCATGAGGTGGATCATCTTGATGGTAAGATGTTTGTCGACTACCTCTCTGCGCTTAAACGGCGCAGGATCAAGAAAAAGATGCTGAAGCACGAAAAGTAGCGGCGTCAGTATGTCCTCATCATTGCGAGTCGTGTATGCGGGAACTCCGGAGTTTTCCGTGCCCGCGCTGCAGGCCCTGTGTGACAGTGAGCACGATGTGGTTGCGGTCTATACCCAGCCGGACCGCCGTGCCGGCCGTGGCCGGAAGCTTGCCGAAAGTCCGGTAAAGGTTGCGGCGCGTGCGCAAGGTCTGCCGGTGGAACAGCCACCATCTTTTAAAGAGGCGGCTACGCTTGCCACGTTGCAAACCTACCGTGCAGATGTGATGGTGGTTGCCGCCTACGGGCTGATTCTGCCGGTAGATGTATTGTCTGCGCCGGTACATGGATGTTTGAACATTCACGCATCTTTATTGCCGCGCTGGCGCGGTGCTGCACCGATTCAGCGTGCGATAGAAGCCGGTGATTCGAAAACCGGTATCACCATTATGCAAATGGACAAGGGGCTCGATACCGGAGACATGCTGCATAAAGCCGAGTGTGATATTCATCCTGAGACGATCGCTGCCAGCCTGCACGACACCCTCGCGAGACTGGGAGCAGATGCTCTGATGAAAACACTTGCCACGCTGCAGCAGGGAAAGCTCACGCCGGTTGCCCAGGATGACTCACTGGCGACCTATGCCCGCAAGCTGGAAAAAAGCGAGGCGCTGATCAACTGGAACGATAGCGCCGAGAGCATCCATCGTCGTGTATGTGCTTTTAACCCGTGGCCGGTGGCACAAACCATGGTCGAGGGTGAGACATTGCGTATCTGGGAGTCGGTGCTGCCGGTGGAGGCGCAGGCAATCCTCGACACCGAATCTTTTGTGCCGGGCACTGTGGTCCGTACAGATTCGGCGGTGGATGTGATGACTGGCGATGGCGTGCTGCGGTTACTCAAGGTGCAGCCTCCGGGAAAAAAACCGATGTTGATCAGCGACTATTTGAACAGCAGGCAACCTCAGATCGGATCCCGACTTGGCTGACGCAACGGTAAATGATCGACTCGATGCAATCAGAATGCTTACTTCGGTTGTCAGAGACGGCAAGTCGCTTGGAGATTTGCTCAGGGCCAGACAGCAATCGTTAAATGTGCATGACGCTGCACGGTTGCAGGAGCTAACTTACGGGGCAATCCGCTGGTCATACCGGCTTGATGCAATCGTAAACGAATTGTTAGACAAGCCGCTGCGCAATAAAGATACTGACGTCAAAGTGCTGTTGTGGCAGGCACTCTACGAAATGCTGTACATGCGCACCCCTGACTATGCGGTAGTGAATTCGTATGCCGCTTTAACCAGGAATCTGAAGAAAAACTGGGCCAGAGCGCTGGTCAACGGTTCGCTGCGGACCTTTTTGCGAACCCGGGAAGATCTGCTCGAACGCGTTGATGCAAATACACCGGCACGTCACTCTCTGCCGGTCTGGTTTTACGATGCCGTCATAGCCGACTGGGGTAAAGAAAAAGCAGAGGCGGTGTTTGCAGCGGGTAATCAAAAAGCGCCGCTGGTGCTGAGAGTTAATCAGCAAAAACTCTCGCGTGATGAGTATATGACCCGCTTAGAAGCGGCTGGGATCGAAGCATCATTTCCTGTACTGGGTAATCATGCGGTGGTGGTTCAGGGGGGCAGCCGGATAGATACGCTGCCAGGTTTTGAAGCCGGGCATTTCTCGGTTCAGGACAGTGCCGCCCAGCTTGCCGCGGAGCTGGTGAGTCCTGCGGGGGGTGAGCGGGTGCTCGATGCCTGCGCGGCACCGGGTGGTAAAACCGGTCATCTGCTTGAACTGGCTCCGGATATTGATTTGCTGGCACTGGACAACGATAAACGCCGGTTGCAGCGAGTGAACGAAAATTTAAGCCGCTTGAATTTGAGCGTACAAATGCAATGTGCCGATGCTTCTGCCATTCAGCAGTGGTGGGACGGGCGTGAATTCGAGGCAGTGCTGCTCGATGCACCGTGCTCTGCATTAGGTGTGGTACGCCGTCATCCGGATATCCGGCGCCTGCGTCGCCATACAGATATCGACAATCTAACAGGACTGCAGCGACAGCTGCTCGATACACTGTGGACGACGGTTGCCCGTGGCGGGAGGCTGGTTTACGCCACCTGCTCAGTGTTAAAACGGGAGAATGAAGAGGTGATCGCCGCCTTTCTCGCTGACACCGCTGATGCTTCAGAGCTCAATATAGACGCCGACTGGGGGCTGGCTTGCAGTCACGGCCGACAGATATTACCGGGTCAGCACGACTCAGACGGTTTTTACTATGCGATACTACAAAAACGTTGATATTTAGTTTTCGCGAGTTCATGGCCAATTCGCTTACCCAACCCGGCTCGCTACTCTCTGGCGCGGTGGCTGGCAAACCGGCAGCGCAATGGCGTAGCTGTATTGCTGCGCTCTTGATATGCGTCGCCGCCGGGATTGTGCAGGCAGCCAGTGCGCGTTTCGAAAGTGCCGGCACCTACCTGAAAGACGGCACCTATTACCTTGACTCTTTTGCCCGCCTGGATCTCGGCGACGCCGCAGAAGCGGCCCTGGCCAATGGTGTCAATTTGTTCTTCCTTGTGGAAGTGTCGGTGCATCGTGAACGCAAGTGGTGGATAGATACACCGGTGATCGAAAGGCGTTTACGTTACAAACTCTATTATTACGATCTGACGCTGCACTACCGGGTCGAGGACCTGCAGTCCGGTGAAAGCACTAACTATCGAAGTCTGGCTGCGGCCTTGCGCAAGCTTGGCAGAATAGACAAATTTGCCCTGATTCCACAAAGTCAGCTTCGAAGCGGAAGAAAGTATTCGGCAAGTATTCGATTGGCGCTCGATCATACCCGGCTACCCGGCCCGCTACAGGCGCAGGCGCTGGTCTCGCGCGAATGGCAACTCGAAAGTGAGGAGTTTCGATGGTTGCTGAACTGATCCGACGCCTTGCCAACAGCTTGTGGCTGATGGGGGCATTGTTTGTTTTTCTGATCGCCACTTTGTATTTTGTGGCCAACACCGGCGAGCATCTGGACAGCTTTGGCCGTTCCTATCAGTGGTGGATGTTCGGGACCGCGATTGCACTGGTGCTGATCGGCGTGCTGATTGTTGCGAGTGTCTGGCGGTTGATCGCCGATTTGCGCAACAATGTGTCGGGCTCGCGGTTGAGCCTGAAGCTGGTGACTATGCTGGTGGTGATGGCACTGCTGCCCATGACACTGGTCTATTCGTTTTCTGTCAAATTTCTCGGCTCGAACATCGACAGCTGGTTTGATGTCGAAGTTGAAAGAGCGCTTGATGATGCATTGGCGCTGAGCCGTGATTCACTGCAGCTGCACATGCGCACGCGGCAGAAAAATACCATTGAAATTGCGCAGGCGCTGACCGATGTCGGGCCCGGTATGGCAGTAGTGGTATTGAATGATCTGGGTGGTGATAGTGATGCGTCAGAGTTAACACTGATCGGTGCGGACAATCGCGTGGTGGCGACCACGGCATTTGTCGATACGGTGACAGTAGTGCCTGAGCGACCTGCAGATGACATCGTTGCCAGAGCGCGATCCGGTAACCGTTATTTGAGTCTTGACCCGGCGATAGATGGTGGATTGGAGGTGCGTTCCATTGTGCCTGTCTATTCCAGTGAGCCGAGTCTGGGTGTATCGGTGTTGTATGCAACTTATCCTGTCTCTCGAAATTCGACCCAGCTTGCAGACAACGTTCAGGAGAGCTTTCGCAATTATCGTCAGCTGGCGTATTTACGCGCGCCGTTGAAGAGAAGCTCTATCGCCACGTTAACACTGGCGGTGTTCCTGAGTCTGATGATGGCAGTGTGGGTAGCATTTTATGCAGCGCGCCGGTTGATGGTGCCTGTTCACGATTTGGTAGACGGTACCCGTATGGTCGCGGCCGGAGACTACTCCACCCGACTACATACGTCCGGCCGCGATGAGCTGGGTTATCTGGTGCAGTCCTTTAATGACATGACTGACAAGATTGAGGCTGCGCGCGCCAGCGCCGCCCGCAGTCGTCAGCAGGTCGAGGAACAGCGCGCCTACCTGGAGCTGGTGCTGAGTCGTGTGTCTACCGGTGTGATAGCGCTGGATGAAGAAGGGCGTGTGCGAACCTGTAACGAGAGCGCTGCAAAAATACTCCGTGTTGATGCAACACAACTACAGCGCGTTGACAGTACTGAACTTGATGCGCAGAGTCAGTATGTGCAGCAGTTTTTTAACCGTGTGCAGCCGTTACTGACTTCAAATAAAAGTGACTGGAGCAAAGAGTTTGAGTTGGTGGATGAGCTGGGTCGTAAACTTTTGATGTGTCGTGGTGCGGAGATGCAGGCCGCAGCAGAAAGCCCTGCAGGCCATGTATTGGTATTCGATGACATCAGCGATGTAGTAGAGGCTCAGCGCAATGCGGCATGGAGTGAAGTTGCCAGGCGTTTGGCCCATGAGATTAAAAATCCACTAACACCCATACAGCTTTCAGCGGAGCGATTGCAGCATAAGTATGCACAAAAGCTTCATGGGGATGATGCTTTTACCCTGAAAAAACTGACCAACACTATCGTGCATCAGGTGGAATCGATGAAAGGCATGGTGAAAGCGTTTGCCGAATATGCCAATACGCCGAAAATGGACCATCAGCCGGTCAGCCTGAATGAACTGGTGACTGAAACGAGTTGGTTGTACCGGCACGGTGACAACGAATTTATAACGCTCGAGCTCGATGACGAATTGCCGCAGATAACCGGTGATTCCACCCGTCTTCGACAGGTGCTGCATAACATTATTAAAAATGCCCAGGAGGCAACCGGTGGCGACAGTGTCGGCAGGCTGACTGTGAGTACCAGAGTGGCCACGGTAAAAGAGAACCGTTTTATTGAGCTTGTGTTTGAAGACAATGGCCCGGGGTTCCCGGCCGACCTGCTCGACCGGCTGTTCGAGCCTTATGTCACCAGCAAGAAAAAAGGCACGGGTCTCGGGCTTGCGATCGTCAAGAAAATCGTTGAAGAGCATGGCGGTGTGGTACAGGCAGACAATCTGGCTGTTGCCGCTGAACGTACCGGCGGACGCATCGCTCTGCTGTTTCCCGTCTTGCAGACACAACCGTCAGTCGGTGAGTCGCAACACAAACCAGATATTGTCAGAAACAAAATTCACGGGGATGCCGCATGAGCCAGGCGTTGGTGTTGGTGGTTGACGATGAGCCGGATATCCGGGAGTTGGTAAAAGAAATCCTGGAGGACGAAGGCTATGCCGTTGTGGTGGCAGAAGATGTAGCTACCGCCAGAGAAGCAATTGAAGAAAGGTTGCCCGATCTGGTGCTGCTGGATATCTGGATGCCTGACCAGGACGGTATCAGTCTGCTGAAAGAGTGGCACGATTCCGGTGCGATAAGATTTCCGGTCGTGATGATTTCCGGGCATGGAACGGTAGAAACAGCGGTGGAAGCAACCCGTCTTGGAGCTGTCGACTTTATTGAAAAACCGTTGTCACTGGCGCGATTACTATTGACCGTAGAAAAGGCGATCAGCAATTTCGAGGTGAGTAATGCCGCGCCTGCCAGCAAGTCGCTGACGCCGATTGTCGGTAATAGTGATTACTGCCGTGAACTGCGTGCTCAGATCGAAAAAACCGCAGCGCAGAACTTTCCGGCCGTGACGATTCAGGGAGAGCGCGCCACCGGCAAGCAGTTGATCGCTCGTCATATTCACACGCAAAGCGCTCGCAGCGCACAGCCTTTCGTCGTGCTTAGGTGCGATAGCTTGTCCGATGCGAATGCAAAGCGCGAGTTGCTGGGTAACGAAAACAGTGCTGGATTCTTTGAGTCTGCTGCATCCGGTACATTGTGCCTGGTGGATGCCGAGGAACTACCGCCTGTCGGGCAGCAGATATTGCTCGAAGCAATTGAAACCGGCGTCGCACGCCGAGATGAACACGCTGCTGTGGCGCTCAAAGCGGCCGTTGTTTCCTGTGCGTCGGAACAACTGCAGCGCACAATCAGCCAGGGTGACTTCAGCGGCGAGTTGATGGATAAGCTGTCGCAACACATGATTCATACCAAGCCACTGCGCGAGCACCCCGAAGATGTCCCGTTACTGCTGTCGCACTATGTGGATCGACTGGTGGAACAGGATGGTCTGCCGTATCGACATTTCAGTGTCGCGGCACAGAATAAGCTGAGAAATCTGGAATGGCCGGGGAACATTCTGGAATTGATTAATTTTGTACAACGTTTGCTTATCGTTGGACAAGGCGTGGAAATTGATTTGGAAGAGGTAGACTCGCTGCACGGTGCAGACAGAGCGCGGGACAGTGAACAGACCGGTGACTCCATGCAAATTCCGCTCGACCTTCCTTTGCGCGAAGCCCGTGCCGAATTCGAAAGGCTGTATTTGCAGCGGCAACTCGACAGCGTTGATGGAAATATTGTGGAACTCGCCAGAGTGGTTGGTATGGAACGGACGCATTTATATAGAAAACTACGCAGTGTCGGCATACAGGCCGGGCGCAAGCGTGGGTAGGGCAACCAGTGTGAGAAAGGCTGTATTTTCCATTCTCTTTTTGACCTTGGCTGCCGGCCATTTTTCTCGTGAGATAGCCAGTTGAAAATTATTGTTCTGGGCGCGGGTCAGGTGGGTTCGACGGTTGCGCAAAATCTGGCGAATGAAAACAATGAAGTTACCGTTGTCGATTTGAATCTGGAAACACTGCAGGAGCTGAATAATCGTATTGATCTGAATACGGTTTACGGACACGCAGCCTATCCGACGGTGTTACGTCAGGCCGGGGCGGAAGATGCTGACATGCTCATTGCTGCTACCAACAGCGATGAGACAAATATGATCGCCTGTCAGATCGCTTATACGTTGTTTAAAACCACCAGTCGAATCGCGCGAGTTCGCTCGCAGCACTATCTGACCGAAAAGGACGCGCTGTTTAAAAAGAAGCATATTCCTATTGATGTGCTTATCAGTCCGGAACGACTGGTGACTGATCACATAGAACGGATCATTGAGCACCCCGGTGCACTTCAGGTAGTAGATTTTGCGGATCGTCGTGTGCGCCTTGTTGGTGTGGCTGCCGAAGACACAGCGCCGATGGCTGGCCGGTCACCGGAGTACCTTTCGACCCTGTTGCCCGATGTCGATACACGCATCGTAACGGTTTATCGTAATGATAAACCGCTGGTGCATGGCGCTATTGATTCGATACAGGAAGGAGATATCGTTTTCTACATTTCGCCGAGCAAAGATTCGGTCACTATCATGGAGCAGTTTCATCGACCGGATAAGCCTTCACGACATGTGATGATTGCCGGCGGTGGTAATATTGGAATGGCACTGGCACAACGCCTGGAATCCAAATACAGCGTTAAGCTCATCGAGAAAAATCCTGAGCGTGCGCAGTATCTCGCCGAAACGCTCGACGGAGCTATGGTGTTGAACGGTGATGTGGCTGATCAGGACCTGTTGCTGGAAGAAAATATCAGTTCCATGGGATTGTTTTGTGCGCTGACCAATGACGATGAAGCGAATATTCTATCGGCGATGGTGGCGCGCAAGATGGGTGCGCGCAAAGTGATGTCACTGATAAACCGTCCAGCGTATGTTGAGCTTGTCGAGAAAGGGTTTATTGATGTGGCGATTTCACCGCACAATGTCACCATCGGTGCGCTGCTAAGGCATGTGCGACGAGGTGATGTGGTCGCGGTTCACTCACTGCGTCGAGGTTCTGCTGAAGCGCTTGAAGCAATAGCACACGGAGATTCCAGTACCTCGGAAGTAGTGGGGCGATCAATCGCAGAGCTGCCTTTGCCCAGCGGTTCAGTTATCGGTGCGATTGTGCGTGATGATGAAGTGTTGATTGCCAGAGACGATCTGGTCATTGAAGCGGAAGATCATGTGATTGTTCTGGTGGTAGATAAGAAAAATATCGCTGATGTTGAAAACCTTTTTCAGGTCGGTGTGACTTACTAGCGTTTACTGTTCATGAGCTTTTTTTCATTAACTATGGTCTCTCATTGTTTACTCGCTGGAAGCATTGCCCGTGGGAGCACTGTCCGCTATGAAAATAGTCATGTCGCCAGACACTGGCCATCGCTTTGCGGGTTGTACGGGGCAGGTATGTTTGCGCCGCCGATAATGCTGTCGATACGGTGAAGCTTTTCTGTGTACGTCTCTGGTTTGCTGAATATACTCTGTGGCTGTTTAAAGGTGATTCATGCAGGGTAAGGTAGTACTCAGGATTCTCGGTTTGCTGCTCTCCATGTTTAGCGTAACCATGCTGATTCCCGGTCTGGTATCGCTGATTTACAAAGATGGATCGGCGCACTCATTTTTTATCGGCTTTGCACTAACGCTTGCTATCGGCCTTGCTATCTGGCTCCCATTGCGCAATTACAATCGTAGCTTGAAATTGCGGGACGGGTTTGTGGTTGTGGTGTTGTTCTGGACAGTGCTCGGTTTGTTCGGGGCGATACCGTTATACATTGATGCAAGGCTTAATCTGACAGTCGCACAAAGTGTCTTTGAGTCAATGTCGGGTTTTACTACAACCGGTGCCACTGTGATTGTAGGGCTCGATACGCTGCCTGAAGGTATTCTGATGTATCGTCAGTTTATGCAGTGGCTGGGCGGTATGGGTATTATTGTATTGGCGGTAGCGATATTGCCTCTGCTTGGCATTGGCGGTGGTATGCAGTTGTTCCGTGCTGAAACTCCCGGTCCGCAAAAAGAGAAAATGACACCCAGAGTCGCCGATACGGCCAAAAGGCTGTGGTACATCTATCTGGGACTCACGATAGCCTGTGCTTTAGCTTATGTAGCGGCTGGTATGCCGGTGTTTGACGCAGTGGGGCATAGCTTTTCGACGGTCGCCATTGGTGGATTTTCCACACATGATGCGAGTATCGGTTACTACGAAAGTAGTGTGATAGAAATGATTGCAGTTATTTTTATGCTGATCTCCGGTGTTAATTTCGCGCTCCATTATCTGGCATTTCGAACAAAGTCACTGGCGTCCTATGCCGAAGACTCAGAGTTTCGTTTTTATATGTCACTGCTGTTGGTACTCAGCCTGATTACTGTTTTTTATCTGTATGCCACAAAGACTGCCGGTTTCAGTCAGTCTTTTTTTCATGGAATATTTCAGGTGGTATCCATTGCAACGACCACCGGTTTTACTACTGCTGAGTATGTCAACTGGCCGGGTTTTTTGCCGGTGCTGTTGTTATTTGCAAGTTTTGTCGGTGGTTGTGCGGGGTCGACAGGCGGAGGTATGAAGGTTATTCGTGTACTTCTGCTGCTGAAGCAAGGTTTGCGTGAGCTTGCCCGAATGGTTCACCCTCACGCAATGTTGCCGGTTAAAGTCGGGAAAAAAACCATTCCTCCCAGAGTCATCGACGCTGTCTGGGGTTTTTTTGCTACCTACGTGTTACTACTTGCCTTGATGCTGTTGATGTTGATGGCAACCGGATTGGATCAGGAAACAGCCTTTTCCGCTGTCGTTGCCTGTTTAAATAATCTCGGACCGGGCCTTGGGGATGTGAGTGGAAACTACAGTTCATTAACCGGCGTGCAGTTGACGCTTTTGTGCTTTGCCATGTTGCTGGGTCGACTGGAGATCTTTACGCTGCTGGTGTTACTGACCCCGGGATTCTGGCGAAAATAACCATGTTTCAATTGATCTGCACCTCTTTTACGGTTATCGACCTTGAGTAATACCAGGGATAAGTGGGAAAAAATCTACGCTAATGCCAGTGATGTCGTAGCACAACCGTGTGAGGTTCTGCGTCGATACCGCCACCTGTTACCTGAAGCAGGTACTGCTGTCGATATCGCCTGTGGCCTTGGTGGCAATGCACTTTTTCTGGCAGATCAGGGGATTCGAACGACCGCAGTGGACATTTCGAACAACGCCATCGATGCATTGAAGTGTCGAGCAGAGGAAAGGGGGTTTACGCTTGATTGTATCGCTGCGCCTGTTGAGGATTGGCTCATCGAATCTGATGATCGTTGTTTCGATGTGATTGTGGTGTCACGGTTTCTTGACCGAACGCTGTTACCCCGTCTGATTGATCATTTATCACCTGGCGGATTAGTTTATTATCAAACGTTCACAGCAGACAAGGCGCAGCCATCGTCTGGTCCGTCGAATCCCGAGTATCTGCTAAAACCGAATGAATTGCTCCGCTATTTTGAGCATTTAGTGATCCGCGCATTTTATGACCCCGGAAGCATCGGCAGGCAGCATGAAGGGTTCAGAAATGAGTCTTATCTGGTTGCACAAAAGCCGGTGAAAAAATGATCTCTACTTTTCTATCCATGCTCGACAAAGGCAATGACAATGCACTGGTGAGATATTCACTGGGCAATGCCTACTTTGGCGAAAAAAATTATCAGCTGGCGGCCGAACATCTGCAAAAGGCAGTAGAACACGACAGCAACTACAGTGCGGCATGGAAAATACTGGGCAGATCTTTCTTTGAACTTAAACAGTTTGAAAAAGCCCTTGAGATTTACAATCGCGGAATTGAGGTGGCTTCCGCGCAAGGTGATAAGCAGGCTGAAAAAGAAATGCTGGTGTTTCAGCGGCGATGTGAACGTGCGCTGGACAAAGGCTGATAGTTCGATGGTGCCTCGCCCGTAATATGGAATTGCAGGCTGAGTGTTTTGGAGGCAATTAGTCAGATTGAAGGAAACGCCACCAGATGATCGAGCCGCAGGCGTACACCGATGTTCTCTCCGATCTGGTGATCATGATGAGAAGGAGCCAGACACATGACATTCGTACCACCGGGCATGCGAAGCGTATAAAGATGTCCGGCACCGCGGAAACTCTTTTTTAAGACAGTCCCTCTGAACGTGCTGTAGTCGTCGTGAATTATGTCATCCGGTCTGACCAGCAGGTCTATTTGTGTGCCGCGAGGCAGCTCTGTTGCCAATTCACCGGTCACATTGCCAAGCTCGGTTTGAACTGTTTTTTCGTCAAGTATGTTGCCGCAGACGAACACCCCTTCACCGACGAAATCTGCGACAAACCTGTCGGCCGGCGTATGGTAAAGATTATAGGCTGTGTCCCACTGGGCCAGCCGCCCGCGGTTAAGTACACCGATGATATCTGCTATCGCAAATGCTTCGTGTTGATCATGAGTGACTAACAGTGCGGTGACATTGTCTTTGTTGAGTATGTCGCGTACCTCCTGCACCAACTGGACACGCAGCTCGGTATCCTGGCTGCTGAAAGGTTCGTCGAGCAGAATCAGGTCCGGGCGTGGCGCCATCGCGCGCATGAGCGCGACCCGCTGTTGCTGCCCACCGGACAACTGGTGCGGGTAGCTGGTTTTGAGTTCCTGAAGATTGACGATACTCAGCAGTTCATCGACTCGGTCCTGCACTTTTTTCCGGCCTTGCCGGCGTATGCCGAAAGCGATGTTTTCGGAGACCGTCAGATGAGGAAAAAGTGCGAGATCCTGAAACATCATGCCGATTCTTCGCTTGTCGGGCGACACACAAGAGCTGCAGTCGTCAACAATCTCGCCACGCATGGAGACACTGCCATGGCAAATTGGCAGGAAACCGGCGATTGCGCGCAGCAAAGTGGTTTTGCCGGATCCGCTGGGCCCCAGCAGGCAGCCGATTTCACCTTGTTTCAGTGTAAAGCTGACGTGATCCACAATGGACGTTCCGTCAATATTTATACTGACCTGATCGAGGTTTATCTGGTTCAAGCATGCATCCGGTATCGGGAAGCGCAATAGTAGCAAATGTGTCTGCTGGAATCGTCAGTCAAGGGGTAAGGCGCAACTGCCTGCACTAACAACCATGGTTT
>JAHDHK010000337.1 GCA_020631335.1 Chromatiales bacterium | reverse complement strand
CCTCGGCCTCCGGTAACGCTATTTGGGAAGCGGGGTCAACGATGACCGGTACAACGCTGGGATCGGCTTCCACCTCTGTGGTAACGACGACGCTCTCCGCTGCGCGTTTTCGCTGCCCGGACCAGACAGGTGCGCTTTGAGAGCTCTTTAAGTTGAAAATCCGCCGGGCGGTTTGCTGGCCTTCATAGGCTTCGAGCTGAACAATTTGCTCAGGCGTCATTTCCGGCTGGCTGCCGCGAATCAACACCACTGCCATAGCGACACAGACACCGAGCACAAAAAGCCACTTCAGCACCCCCTTGCCACCGGATGTTTTAGGCCGTCTGCGCACCTCGATCATGTCCTCCCTTCTGACGTCCTCGGTGTAGAAGCGATTACTCGTTTCGATCACTCAAAATACCCTGATTCGATTCTTGCCATTAAGCGGATGCTCAAGCAGCAAATATATTTGCTGCGCTCAATATTATTCGGACTACTATTTATAGCAGTCGCGCAGCGATCGGCACCCTTTGGATAAGCACTTTGGCGATTCAATAATTTACCGCACTCTCAAAGCCTGCAGGCAACCCCGTTGATAGGTTGTCGACGCGCCCGGGCACTAGTTGAGCCACTAAATCCACCCTGATGCGCGTAAACACAGTTCAGCAGACCATTGAATTTTGTTAACATCTGTTCAGGAGATACTTTCCTAGGGCATGGGACAACAATCTAAGGAGCAGACCATGCCGGAAATAATTGATTTACTTAAAGATGTTCCAATATTTTCAGCGCTCGATTCCCAGGCGCTCGAATCTCTCGCCAGTAAAGCCAGACGGCACACGTTTAAAAGAAACACCGTCATCATGCCGGAAGGCGAACCTGGCGAGTGCCTTTACATCATTGCCTCGGGCTCGGTGAAAGTGTTCGTTGGTGATGAGGACGGCCGGGAACTGGTGCTCTATCAGGAGGGCCCGGGCACTTGCATCGGTGACATTTCGCTCCTTGACGACGCACCTCGTTCGGCATCGGTGATGACGCTCGAAAAAACCGTCGCCTGGTCGTTGTCAAAACAGGATTTCCTCTCCTGTATCGAGCAGAACCCTGCGATGTCGCTCACGATCATCAGAACCCTTACCCGGAGACTGCGGGATGCGACAGGTGGCATTCGCAGCCTGGCCCTGGACAATGTATACCGACGACTGGCCGACAAACTGATCGAACTGGCTATTGATGAGGACGGTACCCCTGCACTGCAGAAGCGCTATTCCCATCAGGATCTGGGCAATATGATTGGTGCATCCCGCGAGATGGTCGGAAAAGTCATATCCGAACTGGTGAACGGCGAATATATCGAGTTGCGCGACAGAAGAATTTTTATTCTCCGAAACCTGCCAAGAAACTGGTGATCATCGACGCATAGATATCTCGGGTAACCTGATTGCCCCGAAAAGGTAACGATCGCCAATATCAGTGCGCAAAAAACAGCCTTTTAGTTCAGCCAGCGTTACACTGTAGCCACTAGACACGATGAACATCACTGGCTGATGACTGGCTCACTGTTAGACACACTATTCCTTAATGACGTACCTCTGCTGGATGTACGCGCTCCCTGCGAGTTTGAAAAAGGCGCATTTCCAGGCGCTGTCAATATCCCTATTCTTGACGACTCACAGCGTGAGCAGGTTGGTCTATGTTACAAACAACAGGGACAGGCTCAGGCAATTGAGCTTGCTCACCGGCTTATCTCACCACAACAACGCCAGGCTCGCATAGAACAATGGAGCAATTTCGTAAAAGCTAACCCGTCAGGGTATTTGTATTGTTTTCGTGGTGGCAAGAGGTCGCAATTCGCACAACAATGGCTCAATGAGAGTCAACTTCAGTATCCGCTGGTACCCGGTGGCTACAAACAAATGCGAAACCACCTGCTGGATAAGCTGGATTATCACTCCAGGACACTGCCATTCACACTGGTCAGCGGCAAAACTGGTAGTGGCAAAACGATGCTGCTGCCAAGACTGCCACACTATATAGACCTCGAAGCACTCGCTAACCACCGGGGCTCGAGTTTCGGCGCCACACTGAATCCGCAACCCAGTGTGATTACATTTGAAAACTGCCTTTCCATTGAATTACTTAAACAGGCGACGTTACAACCCCACACTATATACCTTGAGGATGAAGGCAAGCTCATCGGGCGACTCGCAGTACCTCAATCGCTACGCGAAAGAATGCTGTCACTACCCTGTGTACTGTTAACAGAAAGCATTGCCAGGCGTGTCGCCGTATCCGAAAAGGACTATATCTCTGAACTACTGGCTCTATACCGCTCCCGATATGGTAACGAAGATGGCTTGCTTCATTTTATTAATCACCACAAGAATGCTTTACACAAAATCAGAAAGCGCTTCGGCAATGATCTGACTAAAAAGACTGAAGCAGCCTTTGACGACGGCGTGAGTATCATGCTCAAAGAAGGGCACACTGCGGGGTTTTACAGTTATATCGAGACTCTGCTTATTCAATATTACGATCCAATGTATGAATATCAGTTCAAAAGCAAGAATCGACAGATCCTGTTTTCGGGGACAGCTGATGACATTGTGCAATGGTGTTGCATACGCAATCAGACTCAACCCACGCAGGTGCGACATCCGGGTTGATACAGTATTTCCCTGAAAAGCGCTTTTCTTTGACTAGTTTTTAACAGGCAGCAATTCGCTGCACTCGATAAACCAGTTAGGAGAAACGTCTTGAACAAATCAAAAGCAGTTACCGGTTCAGCTAATCAGTCACCTGCACTGAAGAAGCACATACAGAAAAGCAATTCTATTAACAACTGCGTTAATCAGGCGCCCGCGGTCAAGACACATTTGCAAGCATCCAAGAGCATAACCGGCTCTGCAAATCAGTCTCCGGGAGTCAAAAAGCACTTGCAGGAAAGCTGATACAACAAAGCCGCAAACACACCAGGTAGAGGAGCAGGGAATGCCAAAGACATTAGAATCCAATGCGCAACGAACATCTTCAGTTCAAGCGCAAAGCACACCATTTGTCACGTTTTATCAGGCATACCCTGATTCTCTTCCGCCAATGCGAGCAGATCGATCAGCACTGGGAACACTACCGGCACAGGCAACTCAGTACTGTGAGGCAGTAACCACAGCATCCGCTTTCGGCTGGTATGTGTTTCCGGCCAGTTCATTCTCGCTGCACTTCGACGGCGTCGACGTCTACCTTATCGACGGCAATACCAGAGAAAAATTCTCTGTATTGCAGCTTCCCGATATAGAGCAATGGTGGAACAAGCACTGCCCCCGTGATCTTATGGATATGGCGCCACCCTTTCTTACTTACCTGGGTATACCCGGTTACATTCAGATCTGGTCGGGCTTACTCGTAGAGACACGAAAAGACTGGAGCGTGCTGGTCAGACCGATTGCCAATGTGCCGCGTTCGAATCAATACTTCTGCTTTGAGGGAATCGTAGAAACAGACGAGTACTCCCCGGCCCCCTTATTTATCAATCTAAAACTTCAGGTGACCAATACACCGATTGAGTTTTCATCAACTGAACCTTTATTTCAGGTACAACCAATCAAAAGAGAGTGTTACAGCAAACACACTCTCAACCAACCGTCTATTAAAGAAGTTGCCGGTCATGAAGGATTATCTGATTTACAATGGCAGTCCTACTCGAGAACCGTACGACATATTGACCCGCGGGTAGATGATCATAAAGCGGGAAGATACGCTACCGAGTCAAGACGAAGAAGCAAGCGAGCACCCGCCTCGAAGTAATTAACCCTGGGGTTTAACGACGCACAAGACTAAAGTGTATCGCGATAAACAATCGGACAGTTACTTGCAGGGCACACCCGCCCGCTCGAGTCTCTCTGCGATCATTCTGCCACTGTTATAACCCGCGTTAGGTGAGCGCGCCAGATAACTACTGGTGGTAAACTGAGGATCGTTGCGTAACAGTCGCTGCGCACTCTCCTGTGCCTCTTTAATTTTTCCGAGATCGACCTGAATCGCGACCAGTGTGCGCAGGTTCGACGTGTGCCTCGGGTTCAATGCATCAGCTCTGATTGCATGCTTTTCTGCATTGTCAAAGTCGTTAACGCAATAGTATGCCGCCGCAGCGCAGGTGTGAAACATGTTCAACTGTGGATCAAAAGGCGATAAGTGCAGTGCTTTCACTGCACATTCCACCGCCATCTCACCCTCTCCCTTATAAGACAGTACTGCGGCTTTGTAGGCATAAAGCAGCGGATCATTAGGGTGATACTGTAAAGCATAATTATAAATATCCAATCCTTGCTCAGGGTTGCGATTGAACTGCGTTTCAATGAGTCCGTTAATGGTCAGTGCAAGCGAATTACTTGGCCCGGCATTCAACGCTTTTTTCAAGTATCGACTGGCTTCATTTTTGGTTGCCTCCAGCGACTGATTCCAACCGCCCTTGCGATTGAGCTTTAGGACGAGCCAGTGTGCAATTCTGGCGTTTACCGTCGCATGCTGTGGATGGGAACACAGCACTTGCTCAAACCGCTCCCGCGCCTGGTAAAACCTTTTTTCAGAATTGCTGTGCATATCGTGCACACCCACGACCAGATTGGTATGAAGGCTGAGCGATTGCAGCGGCTCATAGGCTGCTCTTTTAATTTCGTGGACAACAACAGCGCGCGCTGTCTGACTGATCAGCTCATCCACCATCATGTCTTGCTCTTGCAGCAGATCGGCTACAGAACAAACCAGTTCATCGGCCCAGATAACTTCAGCGCTCACGCAATCGGCAAGCTCCGCCGACAATAGCAGCCTGCCATCATGACAGCGGTAGCTCCCGGACATGACATAGTCACTGCCGAGTTGCTCGAAGATCTTCTCAAGTGTCCAGTCAACATTTCTCAACCGGGTGGTGCTTAGCCTTGAAATAACATTGAAGTTAGGTGTTCGCGACAAACCGGCAATAGAACGACCCGCCAGTACCTCACCGATAATAGATTCATCATCCTGGGGACTTCCGTGGTACCTGAAAGGAATAACCGCAACCGTCGGGTTGGCAGAATCCGCAGATCGCAAAGGCGTTAGCGAGGGCGAATCAGGTACAGGCTCATTAGCCGCGACAACACTGAGATACGGCGGCACTGTATCAGCGACACCCCCCATCTTTTCGGCGCATGTATCGCTAACAGCACGAAGTTCAAAGGTTGCAATGTAGTTTCCGGCTGGCACATCTATACGAATATCGTCGTCCCGGCCGGCAGTTTCGTAATACTTGGTTAATGCTTTGCGTGTATGACGGCTGATATTTCTGACATAAGGGTCGCCGGGATCAAAGCCTTCGCCCTTGTGGAATACTTCTACCGCAATGTTGTAAGAACGGATTGTTTGTGCGCCAGCCAGCGATTCTTCGACAACATAGGTCAGAAATTTACGGAGTCTCTCCGACTTTT
>JAHDHK010000336.1:5031-5447 GCA_020631335.1 Chromatiales bacterium | reverse complement strand
TCCAGGCTTACGTTAAGTATCAGGATAGGAAAGATCAGCAAATAGAGCAGCGCCAGCTCGGGCTGTAATTTAAAACGAATCTCTGGGGTTTAGCACCTAGCCGTCTTTGACGGCTAGGCATACTGAGCCCCTCTGGGGCTAACCCAATCCCCTGCGCTCCGCGTAGGGATTTTTTAGTTTGTCTGGGCAAGTGTTTGCTCAAAGGTTTAGTCCGATGGACACATCCAAAGCCAGCGAATAGATGTGTACATACCGGAATTATAAGGTGCTTTTCGGTTAGTGGCAGATTTCTTAAGCTCGAGCTAAGTTTCAACGCCGATAGTCAGGATGCGTTCAACCAACAAAGAGAAATACTATGCATCCTATTAAATATCAATTCTCTATTAGCCTGTTTATGGCGGCTGTTCTGACTGCCG
>JAHDHK010000336.1:0-5021 GCA_020631335.1 Chromatiales bacterium | reverse complement strand
CAGTCGGTCCTAGCTGAAGATGGCAGTGTCGACATTATGACCGCGTTGTCGAACTTTCCAGCGGCTGCGTTGCAGGAATTTGCGACCCGATTTCCAGGTACGGTCGTTGAAGAGCGGTTTCGCGTGATCACCTATAGTGCCGGAGTTATCGTCGGTGAGGCATTTGGCATTGAGGCTGAAACTGCGTCGGACGCTACCGGGTTCGAGGCGCAATACGGTGCGGATGGCTCTTTTGTGGCTTCGGTAACGACAACGCACAGCATGGACTTGCCTTTGGCAGTCACTGACACATTGAATAGTTTGTACCCCGGAGTCAGTTTCGATGAGCGTGAGATGCTTGTTGACGACAACGGGGCAGTGACATACCAAGTGGAGTTGGATGCAGCGCAGTCCGGGGTAGAGTTGACTATTGATTCAAACGGAACATTACTCGAAAGCGCTGAAGATATTCAGAGGGTACAAGTTCCGTTAGCAGTGGTAAATGGAGTGCAGCAAGTAGTTGCTAATGGACAAGCGGCAGAGTATGAGCTTTTAACTGATAGGCAGTCGGGGGTGGCGACGTACGGGGCTGAACTTGAAGGTAAAGAAGAAAGCGTCAGTCTCGAATATGATGAAGCCGGTAATTTACTGGTCATAACGCTCGGGCAGGAAATGTAGCTGAATCAAAACGGCAAAGCCGGCACACTACAATGTCGGCGTTGCTTTGTTGTGACCCTTATATTGGTTGGCCTGGAAATACACAGGTAAACGACTACAGCGGAAACAGTGGTGAGCATCCGTGGCATACCCTGAGTGAGAGTGAAGCCTTCAACTTGTCACGGGCAAATTCGTCTGCATCAATCGCTTGATTCATTTTGTATTAATGTCTGTCTCGCTTGTGTTGTTTTCGAGGTATATAAACATGCCCACCCGGGGGTGTATATTAGTCGTTCGGTCATAACAAGCGCGGGATTCACTCATGGAAAAAAGAAATATCGGTTTCATCGGGCTCGGTTTAATGGGCAGTGCATTTGCCGAACGTATGATCGAGTGTGGTTTACAGGTCTATGGATACGATCGCTCTGCGGAGCGGTTATCCAGCGCTGGTCAAACTGGTGTGCATATAGTTAAAAGTGCTGCCCGGGTTGCAAATCATTGCGACCAGATTCATGTGTGCGTAATGACCACAGATGATCTCCATGATGTTGTCTTTGGTGAGCAGGGGCTGTCCCGCGCTGATGTACGCGGAAAAATATTAGTAGATCATTCGACTACGCCTGCCGGGGTCACCCGGGAATGGGCAGCACAGCTGGATTCGGAAAGTGGTATGGCCTGGATTGATGCACCGGTGTCGGGTGGGCCGCCAGCTGCGCGTGAGGGTAAGCTCGCCATCATGGCGGGTGGTGCGCAGCAGATTATTGAACGTGCCCTGCCTATGTTGCAGATGCTGGGTAGCTGTACGCATATGGGGGCGAGCGGTGCCGGGCAGGTAACCAAGATGGTAAATCAGGTGCTGGTGCTGAATAACTACTGTGTTTTAGCGGAAGCACTGGCTCTGGCAGAAGCGGGTGGGGTGGATGCGTCAAAAATTCCGACGGCTTTGGCTACTGGATATGCCGGTTCCAATATGCTTGAAAAATTGTACCCCAGGATGGTCAGTCGGGATTTCGAACCCGCCGGTTATGCATTCCAGGTGCTTAAAGATCTACACATGGTCGGGCAGCTTGCGGATTCTCTGGGTGTGCCCACGCCTATGTCATCCAGGACGATGGATTTGTTCAGGCAGCTGAACGAAGGTGGTGACGGGCAGTTGGATGGAATTGCAGTTTTGAAGCTATTTAGTGGTGACACGCGTTTGAATGATTAAGCGATGCTTTGCGCGCGGCGGTCGATTGTTCTACCGATGCCTTGGGCTGAGCAGAAATGACTGATTAGCGGGTTTTGTGGTGATCCTGGTAGTACCCCCATGCATGATGTGCAAAAGGGGGAAAGATCCGTTATCTATCGATAGCGGGTCGGGCTTTCCAGTTGTATTCGGCCATTGTGCTTGCTTTGGAGGAGCACTGATTAGAGGTGCCGGATAGTGGCAGAGTTGTGGCTGATTGTGACCGGATTGATCTGGCGCAGGAAATGTCAGCGTTCACATTTCGCATTTTGATATCACGGTCGAGGGCCGGCGGGTTAGAAACGCGCATTTAGATCGGTGATGCACTCGTATTTTTTCTAACATGCTGTTTACTTTGAAAAATACATTTTTGTGAACGATGTTTTAGATTGAAAAATGGCAGTGAGCGACGTTTGGGCATGGCCAGTGAGCCTTTGTCTCTGCGCGAAATATTTTTAATATTTATGTTCATTTTGACGTTAAAAGCGGTATTAAGTTTTTTGAAATGATCATCCGCATGCCTCCCTCCGGCCGTAATTGTGCAGTGTGCAATGAAGGGCGAGGAATCAGGAGGCTATCTGCCGGGTGAGTCTGATTTTGATTCCGGGTTAATCTGTTGCCACGCTACGCTGTCACTGTCGATACCGAAGAGGAGTGGGATTGGGATGGGGGTTGGCCCGTCAACAGCCATTCTCTTAATAACCTTGCTTGCATTCCGCGCTTTTATGAACTGTGTAGGTCGCACGGTGCTAAAACAACCTGGTTCACTAACTGGTCGGTGATGAACCAGGAAGACACTCGCGCCTGCGTGCTTGGCATTACCGATAATAGCGATGCCGAACTGGGCATGCATATTCACCCGTGGCTGACACCTCCTCGTGCTGCAAATGAGGAGAATTGTGCCCGTAACTCTTTCCTGCACAACCGACCGACAGAATTGATTCACCGCAAACTTGACTCTGTGTGGCAGTTGTTTGAACAGCACAATCGAAGGCCGGTCTCATTTCGTGGCGGGCGTTACTCGTGTTGCGACAAAATTCAAAAGTATCTTCAGCATCCGGATCGACAATTTGTTGCTGATGCCTCGGTGGTTCCGTTTACCACGTGGTCGGACGATGGTGCGCCTGACTACCGGCATCGAAATCATCTGCCCTACCGGGTACCACCCACTGAGGAAGGAGCGTCGGCACTTTGGGAGATTCCGGTAACACTTGGTTACACCAATAGTCCGATAGAGTTTTGGGCTAAAACATTTAATCGTATAGAAAATAGTTTTCTGCGGCATCTCAAACTGGTTGGAATGCTAAATTCCAGCGGATTGGTCAGGCGGGTGTGGTTAAATTTTGAAGTGGCTACCGCCAAAGACATTATTGCCCTGCTGCTGTTGCTAGAGCAGCTTGATGTGCCGTGCGTTACTCTGACGATACACAGCTCGTCTTTATTGGCGGGCGGTAATCCCTATTCGCAGACGCAAAAGCGTGTTGACGAAATCTTTGCATGTGTCGAGGAAGTGCTGGCGTTTCTGGCCGGCCGTCAACGCTATACCCCGGTGACAATCGGGGAACTTGCTAATCAACTGGAGACAGAACATGAAAGTCATCGGTATCAGTCCGCTGGATAAGGATTCAACCGTTTCATTCATGGAAGACGGACAGGTTCTTTTTGCCTGCGGTGAGGAGCGACTGACCCGGGTAAAGTTACAGGGCGGGTTTCCTGAACTGGCGATGAAAATGGGGTTTGAAAAAACCGGATGGTCTGCAGCAGAAGTTGATGTTGTGGCCTATGGGTTTTTTGATGCCGGTGAAGAAGCTCGCTTAATGCGCGAGTCTCTCAACGTTGATCAGAATTATCACGACAGTCTTTGCACTAACGCTTCTCTCAATACCTTGAAGCAACTGGCCGCGGCCGGTTACCAGCCGGACTTAAGTACTGAAATTCCAGGGCTTGATGCCAGAAACGATGAGTTCATGCCATCGAAAGGATTATTGAAAAGTCAGATCTATAATCTTTCAGCCAGCAGTGCCAGAGTTGACTGGGCGCTACATAGAAAATTTTATAATCAGTGGCTTGCCAGGGCTGTCGAAGATCACAAACAGGCTGCCGAGCAGTTGCATCAGGGGCTGGAGACTTTCGGCCTTGCTGATAAGCTTCAGCGTTTTAATCACCACGATACGCACGCGGCAAACGCGTTCTATGCCAGTGGTTACGATCAGGCGCTGCTGGTTACGCTCGATGGCTATGGTTCGGGTAACTGTGGAGGTGTGTACCGAGGTACTGATAGCGGATTGGAGCCATTGATTAAATTCTCTTTTCCGAACTCATTGGGCCAGTTCTATGAAATGGTAACCAGTGCGCTTGGCTTCAAGCCCGGGCGGCATGAGGGTAAGATCGTCGGGCTGGCCGCTTACGGCAACCCGGAAATTCTGGGGCCTGTGCTGCGTGAACGGTTCGTTTTAGAAGATGGCGATATCCGTATACGTGCGAGCATGAACTACTTTTTTGCCAGAGCACTGGCGCAAAAGTTTGCCAAACGTGATGTTGCCGCGGCGTATCAGCATGTACTTGAGCAGGTAACCCGCGAAGTATGTGAATACTGGGTCAATAAAACCGGGCTACGCAATGTTGCTGTGTCGGGTGGGGTGAATGCGAACGTAAAACTCAATCAGCGCATCCATGAAATTGACGGTGTTGACAGTGTGTTTGTCTACCCCAATATGGGTGATGGCGGCTGTGCTACCGGCGCTGCCATGCTGGCATTTGATCCGGCGCCAGCGGCGGTTTCGTTAGAGAATGTATATCACGGGCCATCTTACTCGGACTCCGAGATTGAAAGTGAAATTCAGTCGAATGAACTCTACTTTGAAAAGCCAGATTGTATCGAAGATGTGGTGGGTGGCCTGTTGGCGAAAAACCATATTGTCGCCAGGTTTAAAGGTCGGATGGAGTACGGTCCGCGTGCGCTCGGTAATCGTTCGGTATTGTATTCAGCGCATGATCCGCAGGTAAATCTCTGGCTGAATCACCAGTTGGGACGAACAGAGTTTATGCCTTTCGCGCCAGCGGTACTGGATAGTGAAAAGTATAATCTCTTTTATAAGTGCGAGGGCTGTGAAAAAACCTCTGAGTTTATGACGATTACTTTCGACTGTACTGATTT
>JAHDHK010000028.1 GCA_020631335.1 Chromatiales bacterium | reverse complement strand
ATCACTGATAATCACACTATTTCTGACCTGGATAGTTGCACCTGATGGCACTGCCATCTCGGCGTTTGGTGACAGCTTTCTGATGGACAAAATGAGTGTCGTTTGTAAGTCGTGGATACTGATCGTGTCTATCGGTGTATTTTTGTATTCGCGTGACTATGTCAATTCACGAAAGATCACCAGCGGCGAATACTATACGCTGGCGTTAAGTGGCGTACTGGGCATGATGATTATGGTGTCTTCCGGCACTATGCTCACCTTGTATCTCGGACTCGAATTACTGTCACTGTCTCTATACGCGCTGGTGGCACTGAACAAAACCGATGTACGTTCATCAGAAGCGGCGATGAAATATTTTGTCCTCGGTGCACTGGCGTCGGGTGCGCTGCTGTACGGCATCTCCATGGTATACGGCGCTACCGGAAGCCTGCACTTCAGCGAAATTGCGGCGGCCATGGCAGGTAATGAAAACTCAACAGCTGCTGTATTCGGTCTGGCATTCGTTGTGGTGGGTATTGCCTTTAAATTCGGTGCGGCACCGTTTCACATGTGGGTACCCGATGTGTATGACGGTGCGCCGACTTCGGTTGCTCTGTATATTTCTGCTGCCCCGAAAATTGCCGCATTCGCGCTGGCAGTGCGGTTTCTGGTAGACGGATTAATCACAGCACACAGCAGCTGGCAGGGAATGCTGATTGTGCTGGCGGTACTGTCACTGGTGCTCGGTAACCTGATTGCGATTGCGCAGGTGTCTTTCAAACGACTCCTGGCTTATTCGACCATTTCGCACGTGGGTTTTATCCTGATGGGGATTCTGGCCGGGACTAACGAGGGTTACTCAGCGGCGATGTTTTACGCGATTACCTATGCCATCACCAGCATGGGGGCATTCGGCATTCTGCTTGCGATGGATCGGATGGGGGTAAACATCAGTCTGCTGACCGACCTCCGCGGGCTGTTCCGCCGCAATCCGATATACGCCGCTGTGATGATGGTGCTGCTGGTCTCCATGACCGGAGTACCTCCGACAGTAGGTTTCTATGCAAAGCTCGCTGTGCTTCAGTCTGTAGTGGCGGTAGATCTAACCTGGCTGGCCATTGTGGCAGTGGTTATGTCGGTAGTGGGTGCGTTCTACTATCTGCGGGTGATCAAGTATATGTTTTTTGATGAGCCGGCAGAGACGACACCGGTACTGGCAGCCTTTGATGTGCAGGTCGGGCTGGCGGTCAACGGGCTGGCTATCATTTGGTTTGGCATTTTTCCCGGAATGATAATGGCCGCCTGCGTTGCTGCATTCAGCGGCTAACTTTATTTCGATCAAAAGGTTGAAATTGATGCCAAGAGCTTCTACAATCCCTGTCTTGCAGTTGCGGGGTGGAGCAGTCTGGCAGCTCGTCGGGCTCATAACCCGAAGGTCGTAGGTTCGAATCCTACCCCCGCTACCAACGGTTTTTTAGAAAGGCCCCTCTTAAGGGGCCTTTTTGTTGCCGCCTGAAATTTCCCGGAAGGAATTCAGAGTGGCAGTAAAACGGAAACAGGATGCGTCGAGCACCGGATACTATCTGGAAATTTGTCAAACCTATCGTTGAGTCTCTCGATTACGAGTTTATCGGGGCGGCGCTGGGACAAACAGAATCAGGATTGACGCTGAGAATATACATAGACCACGCGAATGGCGTCGGGGTGGATGACTGCGGCAAGGTAAGCAGCCTTGTGGGCGCCGGTCTCGACGTTGAAGATCTAATCGCTGGAGAATATTGCCTTGAGGTATCTTCTCCCGGTTTGAGGCGACCCCTTTTCAGCGCCAGTCATTTCGAGGCGCAAAGCGGTAACGAAATAAAGGTCAGGCTCACCGTGCCGGTGGACGGTCGGCGGAATTTCAAAGGAACACTGACCGGCGTGGAAGGTGAACAAATCGTCGTTGAGGTCGATGGCGCGTCGCACGCGTTGAATATTGCCGATATCGATAGCGCGAACGTGGTGCCTGATTTTGACTAGCTCTGCTGCAGTTATGCTATCCGGCCCGGCAGGCTGGCCGCTGACGGCAGCGGACGATTGTAACGGTACTTACTTTAGGTTGTGCTTTATTAATAACCAGCGTTACTCAAACAATGACCGGCAGACCCGGGTCAGGAGACAACAGGCACACGCAACTAATGGTGCGGTAGTGCACACGGTGACAAGATTATGAGTAAAGAAATTCTGTTGGTCGTAGACGCCGTATCAAACGAAAAGGGCGTCGAAGAAGAAATCATATTTGAAGCGCTTGAAGCAGCGCTGGCATCCGCCACCAGAAAACGCAGCGGTATGGACATTGAAGTCCGCGTTGATATCGACCGTGAAAGCGGAGACTACCTGACTTTCCGACGGTGGGAGGTGGTGTCCGATGAAGAAGAGCAGGAATTCCCGACACGCCAGATTACCCTGTCTGCGGCGCGAGAAGATATCCCCGAAATTGATCTCGGGGGCTGGATAGAAGACGAAATTGAATCAGTCGATTTCGGCCGTATCGCCGCGCAGACTGCCAAGCAGGTTATTGTGCAGAAAGTTCGCGAAGCCGAACGGGCGCGTGTGGTTGAGGCCTTTAAAGATCGGGTTGGCGAACTGGTCATGGGGATTGTCAAAAGAACCGAGCGTGGCGGGGTCTATATTGACCTCGGCAACAACGCAGAAGCCTACATTCGCCGTGAAGAAATGATCCCGCGTGAAGCGGTGCGCACCGGAGACAGGCTGCGTGCCTACCTGCGCGAAGTTCAGGCCGAAGCCCGCGGACCGCAATTGTTTGCAACCAGAACTTCACCGGAGTTTCTGGTGGAACTGTTTAAGCTCGAAGTGCCTGAAGTCGGGCAGGGTGTTATCGAGATCCGCGGTGCCGCGAGAGACGCAGGCAGCCGTGCAAAGATAGCGGTGTTGTCCAACGATAAAAGACTTGACCCGGTCGGTGCCTGTGTCGGAATGCGCGGATCACGCGTACAAACCGTCTCCAACGAGCTGGCAGGGGAGCGTGTCGATATTATTCTCTGGGATGAAAACCCTGCGCAGTATGTCATCAACGCGATGGCGCCGGCAGAGGTAGCCTCCCTGATAGTCGATGAAGAAAACTCCAGCATGGATATTGTCGTCGATGCTGAAAAACTGTCACTGGCCATTGGTCGTGGTGGTCAGAACGTGCGCCTTGCCAGTGAATTGACCGGCTGGGAACTTAACGTGATGGATGCAGGTGCTGCGGATGAGAAAAACCAGAGCCAGAGAACTGGTCGGCAATCGAGCAGCTGACCGTCGATGAAGAAGTCGCGATCATTCTGGTGCAGGAAGGTTTTACCAGCGTAGAAGAAATCGCCTATGTACCTGAACAGGAACTACTGGATATTGAAGAATTTGATGAAGAAATAGTCGAAGAGCTGAGAAGCAGAGCGCAGGATGTACTGCTGACGCAGGCGTTGGTCACCGAACAGAAAATCAAAAACCTCAACCCGTCGGATGAGCTGCTGGCGATGGAAGGCATTAGTGCCGAGCTTGCGGTTTCGCTGGCTGAGATCGGTGTGACGACTGTAGATGATCTGGCCGATCTGGCAGTGGACGAGTTGATGGTGGTCGAAGGCATGGATGAAGAGACCGCCGGTAAACTTATTATGAAAGCGCGCGAGAGTTGGTTCCAGGATGAAGAGGAATCAATGGTTGAGGCGGGAGCCGAAGCTAGCGGGGGATAAGAGAGAATATGGCAGAAGTTACAGTTAAGCAGCTGGCCGACACGGTGGGAACACCGGTCGATAAGCTGCTGGAACAACTAAAAGATGCAGGCGTCGACAAGTCGACTCCTGAAGATACGATTGCCGATGCCGAGAAATCGCAGCTGCTGATGTTCCTGCGCCAATCACACGGAGTCGAAAAGAAAGCCTCCGGCGCCAGTAAGATTACGCTGACGCGCAAAAAACGTGGCGAAATCAAAGTCGGCGGACCCGGTCGCAAGTCAGTTACGGTGGAAACCCGCGGTAAACGGACTTACGCCAAGCGTGATCAGACGGCTCGCGAAGAGATGATTCGCCAGGCGGCGCTGCGTCAGCAGCAGGTGGACCCGGCTAAAGCCGACAAGGCCCCGCCGCCAGAGCCCGTTGCACCGGAACCTGTTACTCCTGCGCCAGTGCCCGAACCGGTGGCTGAAGCCCCGGTAATGTCCGAGCAAGAGGAACTGGCAGCCAAAGCTGCTGCACTCGAAGCGAAGGCAGCAGAACTTGCGGCACGTGAAAGAGAACTGGCAGAGCAACAATTGGCTGTCGCTGAACAGGCCAAAGTTGAGGCCGAGCGTGCGATTCTGGAAGCGGCCAACGCTGCCAGCCAGGCTGCTGATCAGGCTGCAGATGAAGCAGCGGTTGCCGAAGACAGCAAAGCTCAGGAAGCTGCCCGGCAGGAACAGGAGCGGATTGCCCGGGCGGAAGAGGAAGAGAAGCTCATGGTCGAAGAAGAGCAGCGTGAAGAAGATGTGGCTGCTGCACGCAAATCGGTTGAAGAAGCAGCTCTTGACGAGTTACAGCAGGGTGTAGAACAGGCAGGTCGTGCCAAGCTTGAAGCAGTGCGTAAGGCCGCTGAAGCTGAACTGGCCCGGGTAGAAGAAGAAAAACGTCAGGCTGCCAAGGTTAAACGCGAACGTTTCTTCAGCACACCTGCTGCACCGGCAGCGTCCGACTCAGGTAAAGGACGCCGTCGCGGAAAGGGCGGACGCAAAGAGCTTCGTGTTGCCGGTGGTCGCAGCAGCAAGCGTGAGAAGCAATTTGAATTCAGTCGTTCGGCCGATGCGAAGCATGGCTTTGCCAAACCGACAGAGCCGGTCATTCGCGATGTCGATGTGCCAGAAACCATCACCGTTGCCGAGCTTGCCAACCGTATGGCGGTGAAGGCCGGTGAAGTCATCAAGTCCATGATGGGCATGGGCGTGATGGCAACCATCAACCAGATGCTCGATCAGGACACAGCGGTGCTGGTTGTCGAAGAAATGGGTCATCGGGCTCGCACAACGTCGGCGGATGATCTCGAAGCCGAACTGGAAAGCAAGATACTCGGCGGCGCTAAAACCGAAGAAGCCGATTCCGGTCTGGAAGAAAGACCGCCGGTTGTCACCGTCATGGGCCACGTCGACCACGGTAAAACTTCACTGCTCGACTACATTCGCTCCTCGCGAGTAGCCGCTGGTGAAGCCGGTGGGATAACACAGCATATCGGTGCCTACAGTGTTGATCACGATCGCGGGCGAATTACTTTTCTCGATACTCCCGGTCACGCGGCATTCACCGCGATGCGCGCACGTGGTGCGCAGGCAACCGACATCGTTGTACTGGTAGTCGCGGCCGATGATGGTGCCATGCCGCAAACAGTGGAAGCGGTCCAGCACTCACGCGCAGCCGGCGTACCCATCATTGTTGCGGTCAACAAGATGGACAAAGAAGACGCCGATCCTGATCGTGTGAAAAACGATCTGTCCAAACACGAGGTTATTCCGGAAGAATGGGGTGGCGACACTATGTTCGTACCGGTATCAGCTCTGACCGGGGACGGTATCGAAGACTTACTTGATGCGTTGTTGCTGCAGGCCGAACTGCTCGAACTCAAAGCCACTCCGGAAGGCCCAGCGCAAGGGGTAGTGGTTGAGGCGACACTTGAAAAAGGTCGTGGTCCGGTTGCAACTGTGCTGGTACAGGGTGGCACGCTCAAGCGTGGCGACATCATGGTGTGCGGCAAGGAGTTCGGCCGTGTTCGTGCCATGTTTGACGACGCCGGCAACCAGATAGAAACCGCTGGCCCTTCCATACCCGTGCAGGTGCTTGGTTTATCCAACGCGCCGGAAGCCGGTCAGAATATGCTGGTCTCCAAAGATGAGCGGAGTGCTCGTGAACTGGCAGGCCTGCGAAACGAAAAGTCACGTGATGCACGACTGGCCGGAAAGCGACCGGCGAAACTGGAAGATGTTTTCTCACGGGTCACTGGTGGCGATGTCTCGACATTGAATCTCGTGATCAAAACCGATGTGCAGGGTAGCTTTGAAGCACTTCGCGACTCGCTCGAAAACCTCTCTACTGATGAAGTCTTTATCAAGGTAATCGGTGGTGGTGTCGGTGGCATAACCGAATCCGATGCTCAACTCGCTGCCGCGTCCGGTGCGATTATGATCGGTTTTAACACCAGAGCAGATAACACTGCCCGTCGCGTGATTACCGAGCAGGAAATTGAGTTGCACTACGACAGTGTGATTTACGAAGTAATAGATCGCGTTAAGGCGGCTGCCGGTGGCATGCTTGCACCGGAGATACAAGAGCGCATTATCGGACTGGCCATAGTGAAAGACGTATTCCGGTCACCCAAGTTCGGCTCTATTGCCGGTTCTATGGTGGAAGAAGGCGTCATTCGCAAGAGCGCACCGATACGCGTGCTGCGTGAAAACGTGGTTATTTACGAAGGTGAGCTCGAATCACTGCGTCGCTTTAAAGACGATGTAAGTGAGGTTAGAGCAGGTACGGAGTGTGGTATCGGTGTGAAGAACTACACCGATGTACGTCCAGGCGATCAGATAGAAGTATTTGAGCGTACCGAAGTGGCGAGGACTCTCTAGTGGCACGAGACTATCCGAGAAGCTATCGGGTGGCGGATCAGATTCAGCGTGAACTCGCTGAACTGATTCGAACTGAAGTAAAGGATCCTCGCGTGCCTTCAACCATGACTATCGCTGCGGTTGACGTCAACAAAGACCTCTCCGTGGCGAAAGTCTTCGTATCAACGTTTGATTTGCAGAGTGATGATCAGACCCGCGAAGATGCCGTAGAAGGCTTGAATCAGGCATCCGGGTACCTGCGTAAACTGCTGGGTAGTGCCATGCGCCTGCGGGTGATACCACAGCTGCGTTTTTATTATGACAACGTCCAGGAAGACGCTACCCGCCTGTCTTCAATTATCGATGATGCCGTGAAGAGCAACACGACATCAGACGACAGTAAACAAGAGCAGCAGTAACGGTGGATCTGCGTGAGCTCAATGCAGTGGTGCTGCTGGATAAACCTGCGGGTTGCACATCCAATGCAGTGTTGCAGCAGGTGCGAAAAATCTTCCGCGCTAAAAAAGCAGGCCATACAGGCAGTCTGGACCCAGCGGCAACCGGCATGCTGCCGATCTGTTTCGGTGAAGGGACAAAACTGTGTGGTTACCTGCTTGATGCAGAGAAAACCTATGAGGCAGAAGGACTGCTTGGTGCGGTCACCGATACCGATGATGCACAGGGACAGACAATTCAGGAGGCGGCAGTTCCTGCGATCTCCGAGTCGCAGATGCAGGCAGCGGTCAACGGATTTCTCGGTGATTCCATGCAGCGTCCGCCGGTGTATTCTGCAATAAAGCGCAATGGCGTCAGGGCACACAAACTGGCGCGTCGGGGTGAAACCCCCGAACTGGATGAAAGACCCATCACCGTGCATGAAATTGAGCTACTGAACTTTGACGGCATGCGTTTCAATATCCGTATGCGTGTCTCTAAAGGGACGATCAATCATCCGCGACATCGGCGAGCAATTCGGCTGCGGTGCCCATGTAACTACTCTGCGCCGACTGAGCGTGTCGCCGTTTGGCAACCACACGATGTACAGCGTAGAAGAGCTCCAGCAACATACAGATAAACTACTATTAGAGGTAGATGAAGTCATCCGCGACTGGCCCAGCCAGACAGTCGATGAAGAATCTGCGTTAAAATTCCGTCACGGATCCAAACCGGCAATTGCGGCCGAAGATTCTGAAGATCTGCTGCGGATATACGGACCGGACAATGGATTTCTCGGTCTAGGAAAAATTTCTAACGGGCGGTTACAAACCGTTCGTATTATCGGGGCACAACTGCAATGAGTGGTGGTTGTGAACCTTTTCTTTGTTAAAACTCATCATTTGGAGAAACCCGCATGGGCTGTTTAAGTGCCGAAGCCACGGCTGAAATCATTAACGAATACAAGCGCGATGAAGCCGACACCGGCTCACCGGAAGTGCAGGTTGCCCTGCTCACCGCAAGAATCAATCATCTGACCGAACACTTTAAGATTCACAATCACGATCATCACTCTCGTCGTGGATTGCTGCGTATGGTTAACCAGCGACGTAAGCTGCTCGATTATCAGAAGCGCAAGGATTTGTCCCGCTATCAGGATCTCATCGGTCGACTCGGTCTGCGTCGATAGTCGCCGCAAGCAACTTAAGGATTTATTGTGACTCACGTAATTAAAAAATTTCAATTCGGCGATCAGGAAGTAGTGATGGAAACCGGTGAGGTTGCCCGCCAGGCATCCGCTGCCATCATGATCAGCATCGGCGATACCATGCTGCTGGTTTCTGCCGTTGGCAGAAAAGAAGCTAAACCCGGTCAGGACTTCTTTCCACTGACCATCAACTATCAGGAAAAGACCTACGCAGCCGGCAAAATACCCGGTGGTTTTTTCAAACGCGAAGGTCGGCCTGCTGAAAGCGAGACACTTATTTCTCGTCTGATTGACCGTCCTCTGCGCCCATTGTTTCCAAAGGGATTCAAGAACGAGGTGCAGGTAATTGCCACGGTCATGTCTCTTGACCCTGAAATACAAACCGACATTCCGGCCATGCTCGGTGCTTCAGCAGCACTGGCCTGTTCCGGCATGCCTTTCCAGGGCCCCATAGGTGCTGCGCGTGTCGGCTACATCGATGGCAACTACGCACTGAACCCGTCTTTGTCCAGTATGGAAAATTCCGATCTCGATCTGGTCGTTGCCGGCACTGACAATGCGGTACTGATGGTTGAATCAGAAGCAGCGGTACTGCCCGAAGATGTCATGCTCGGCGCGGTTGTCTATGGTCACGAGCAAATGCAGGTGGCTATCCAGGCTATTCGTGAAATGGCTGCCGAAGTCGGTGCCGAGTCCTGGGGCTGGGAAGCGCCACCTACCAACGATGCGCTGGCAGCGCAGGTCGCTGAAGTCGCGCAGGCCGGACTGGTTGAAGCGTATAGCACGCCGGACAAAATGGAGCGCCAGGCCAAGGTCGGCGAAGTTCGGGATGCCGTTGTCGAAAAACTGGCCACTGGTGAAGAGGGTGCACCGGCTGAAGCTGATGTGAAGGGTGCATTCGGATCACTGGAAAAAAGCATTGTTCGGGGCCGTATTCTCGCTGGTGAGTTGCGAATAGACGGACGCGACACACGTTCAGTCCGTCCAATCGCAGTGAAAACCGGATTGCTTCCGCGCGTACACGGTTCGTCATTGTTCACCCGTGGTGAAACTCAGGCAATTGTCACTGCCACATTGGGTACCACCCGTGATGCGCAGATTATCGATGCGCTTGAAGGTGAGCGACGCGATGCGTTTATGCTGCACTACAACTTCCCTCCATACTGTGTAGGTGAAACCGGCTTTGTCGGCTCACCGAAGCGCCGGGAGATCGGCCATGGTCGTCTGGCCCGTCGCGGCGTTGCTGCGGTTATGCCTGACGATGAAGTGTTTCCTTACACGATTCGTGTGGTTTCAGAAATTACAGAGTCAAACGGTTCCAGTTCAATGGCCAGTGTCTGTGGTTCAAGCCTCGCTATGATGGATGCCGGTGTGCCTCTGTCAGCGCCGGTTGCAGGTATTGCGATGGGGCTGATCAAAGACGACAGCAGCTTTGCGGTTCTCAGTGATATCCTCGGTGATGAAGACCATCTGGGTGACATGGACTTCAAAGTTGCCGGTACGGAAGCAGGTGTAACCGCGCTGCAGATGGACATCAAAATTGATGGCATCACCCGTGAGATTATGGAAGCTGCTTTGGAGCAGGCAAAAGAAGGTCGCCTGTTTATTCTCGGTGAGATGAACAAAGTACTCAGTGCACCAAGAGAAGAACTCTCAGAGCATGCACCGCGCTTTATCACACTGAAAATTCACCCCGAAAAAATCGCAGCGGTTATCGGTAAAGGGGGGGCTGTAATTCGAGCACTGACGGAAGAAACAGGTGCGACTATCGATATCGGTGATGACGGTGTCATCAAGATCGCATCGAGCGATCGTGAAGCCGGTGAAGAAGCTCGCCGTCGTATCGAGCAGATCACAGCAGACGTTGAGGTCGGTGCAATCTATGAAGGTAAAGTTCAAAAGATTATGGACTTCGGTGCCTTCGTTAACATACTGCCGGGCAAAGACGGGTTGGTTCACATTTCGCAAATCTCCGAAGAGCGTGTACAAAACGTAACTGATGAGCTGAGCGAAGGCCAGACTGTCCGGGTCAAGGTACTTGAAGTAGACAAGCAGGGCCGCATTCGCCTGAGTATGAAAGCCGTACTCGCTGACGAAGCGCCTGCACCTGCTGACTCTTAATCGTTAAGTCTGTTCAAGCCTGAGTAACGCGGGGCCGGAATTTCCGGCCCCGCTACTTTTATATGTCTCATATACCGCATATGCGCAGATGCCTCGCACTGGCGCAGGATGCAGCAGCTAACGGCGAAGTGCCTGTCGGCGCGCTTATCGTACGGGATAACCACGTTATTGCCGAGGCTGCCAATGCGCAGATTGGCCGCTGCGACCCGACTGCCCATGCCGAAATCCTTTGTTTGCGCGAGGCGGGCTTACAGTCCGAAAATTATCGTCTGCCCGGCTGTACACTCTACACCACTATCGAACCCTGTCTGATGTGTGCCGGTGCCATTATTCATGCGCGGCTGGCACTGGTTGTTTTCGGTGCACCTGAGCCTCGTGCCGGTGCGGTTGGCGGTGACATCAACTACTTTGAATCGATGGCACACGTTCACAAAGTACCGACGACAGGTGGTGTTCTGGCGGAGGAGTGCAGGGCGCTGATTCAGCAGTTTTTTCGCGCTCGTCGGTAACCGGCTGTCTTTCCATCCCCCAAATTAACAGCCTCTCGCAGGCCGTTTGCCGCCGTCACCTGTGTCGTCGAAAAACACGTGAACTTCCGCTCATTTAAGAAACTGTCTTAATAGTCGCTAGTAACTACTCGACGGCTTTTTGCAGGTGAGGTACACAAAGTGGGAGTTACTGCCCATCGTTCGGAAAACGGTGAAGAAGTCACCGTCACAGTTGCCGGCCGGTTTGATTACCGTGTATACGATTCGTTCAAAGCGTCATATACCGCTATCGATAACGGTCAACAGATCAATGTCGATCTGAGCAAAACCGAGTACATGGATAGCAGCGCGCTTGGTATGTTGTTAATGCTCAGAGAGCATGTGGGCAAAGCGGCCGACATATTGATCGTTAACCCGACACCGGATGTGCACAGGGTTTTATCGATAGCAAATTTCGACAAGTTATTCGCGATCAAGCAATAACATGCAAACACTTGCGCAGGCTCAAGCCTGCTGCTGGCGCTTCGACAGTGCCGAGCTCAAAGACACCGCGCTGGTTGAAAAACTGGTGAGTTCAATCAGCCGTGAATTTACGGTGGCCAGTGAGCGTAAAAGAGACCTTGAACTGGTACTCACAGAAGTCGTTACCAACAGTATCGATCACGGGATTCTCGGTTTGGATTCTACGGTTAAAAAAGACCCCATCGGATTCGAACAGTATTTCATATCGCGGGCGGCAAAACTGGCTGAGCTGACTCAGGGCTCGATTGAAATCAGTGTCGAACAATCGGCCGCAGATTGCATTCGAATTTCGATTCAGGACAGTGGCCCCGGGTTTTCATATCCCACCGGTGAGCTTAAACAAACCCCGGAAAATCTTCTGCTTGCCTACGGTCGGGGTCTGCTGATTATTCAGAAGCTGTGCGAATCAATGACGCATATCGGCAACGGTAATTGCGTTGTGCTGGATTTCGCCACGCAATAGCCTGTCAGCCGGACTGACACCTTTCAAAGTATTACTGATCTGCCGGTGTTACCACCAGTGATGCACCATCGAGTGCAGTCACGATAACACTGCTGCCGGCAGCTGAATCCGGACCGACAACCCGCCATCGGGTGCCATCGACAAACGCTCCTCCGACACCGTTTTCTATCGAATCAGTCAGTGTTATCTGCTTGCCGATCAGGTTTTCTGCACGCCTGTTGAGTGATGATCTGCTGACAGACTTGCGTTTATAAAACTGTCTGCCGGCGAAGGCCGTGGCCACTGCCAGCACAGCAAATAATGCGACCTGTATCTGCCAGCTCATTTCGGGCATGACCAGCGTGAGCGCACCGGTGACCAGTGCGGCTATACCAGGCCAAAGCAGAATAGTGGTTGGACCGATCAACTCGAGTGCGCAAAGCATCAACCCGACAGTCATCCAGTGCCATGGGGTGAGTGTGGTGGTAATGAGCTCTATATGAGATACATCCATTTCGATCACTCCTTGTTAGGCCCGAATGGTGAGGCCCGATGTGCCGCTGCCAACCCGCATGACTGCATTAGCGCTTGCTGTTGTCGCCGTCCTGATGCAGTGCATTTTTTGCAAGCTCTGCAATACCTCCGATACTGCTGATAATACCACTGGCTTCCAGCGGCAGATAAACCGTTTTCTGGTTGGGCGACAAAGCCATCTCTTTCAGCGATTCGACGTAATTCTGCGCGATAAAGTAGTTGAGTGCCTGGCTGTCGCCCTGGCTGATCGCTTTTGACACGACTTTGGTTGCCAGTGCCTCTGCCTCTGCCTGTCGCTCCCGTGCTTCAGCATCGCGAAATGCGGCTTCTCTGCGACCTTCGGCTCTAAGCACCTCAGCCTGCCGCATGCCCTCTGCAATCAAAATGTTTGATTCACGTTCGGCTTCAGCATTAAGTACAGTGGCTCGTTTTTCGCGCTCGGCTTTCATTTGTTTTGCCATCGAGTCAACCAGGTCGCGGGGTGGCGCAATGTCTTTGATTTCAATTCGGGTGATTTTTACCCCCCACGGTGATGTGGCCTCGTCGACGACAGTCAGCAGGCGGGTATTGATCTGGTCGCGGTGGGACAGTAACTCATCGAGCGTCATCGAGCCCATCACTGTGCGAATATTGGTCATGACCAGGTTAATGATGGACTTCTCGAGCTTGTTGACTTCATAAGCAGCTTTTGCAGCGTCGAGAATCTGGTAGTACACCACACCGTCAACCTGTACCACCGCGTTATCCTTGGTGATCACATCCTGAGAGGGCACTTCCTCGACTTGTTCCATCATGGTCATTTTGTGGCCGACTCTTTCAAAGAAGGGCACAATCAGATGTAATCCCGGTTCAAGTGTTCTGGTGTACTTACCAAAGCGCTCGAGTGTGTATTCCTGTCCCTGTCTGACAATCTTTACTGCGGTGGCTACAATGAAAATCGCCAGCACCAGCAGGGTCAGGGCAAATCCGGAAAATATAGTCACTGTTGGTTCACTCAGCCGACACGCGAGTCAAAAGTGTATCGCAATCGAGTACGACGCTTCATGGACAAACAATAATGAATCTCACCGATATGGGTATCGCCGCTATCACCTTTGATCTGGACGATACACTGTGGCCCTGTGATCCGGTTATTCGCAGTGCCGAAAAGGTATTTTACGACTGGCTGGATACGCACTGCCCACAGGTAACTCAGGCATACTCGATGAATGAGCTGCGGGATAAGCGGCGCGAATTACTGGCCGCACAGCCACATCTGACTAACGATGTCACACAATGGCGGTTGCAGGGCACCAGACAAGTTCTTGAAGCACATGCTCTCGACCCGGCGCTGGCAGACGAGGCAGTGAAAGTGTTTATTGAAGCACGTCAGCAGGTTGAGTTTTTTTCTGAGGTAATGGACGGATTACAGCGTTTGTCATTTCACTACCGACTGGGTGCGCTGACCAATGGCAATGCCGACCTTGCTGCTATTGGTGTCGGGCATCTTTTTGATACAGCGCTCTACGCCACGCTCGCGCTGCCTGCTAAACCTGCGCCCGATATGTTTTTACAAGCTGCTGATGAACTGGGAGTCAGCACCGACAGAATTCTGCATGTCGGTGATAATGCTGAAACAGATATACGTGGCGCAAGCGCGGTGGGGTGCAAAACAGCGTGGATCAATCGTTACGGCGACGTTTACCCCGATGACAAACCCGCAGCCGATATTGATATTAAAGATCTGAATGATCTGGTGGCATTATCCCCGCCACTGCCAGGCGGGACTCTGCATTAAGCAAAGTCAGGTGAATTGTACATACCTGTGTCTAACGAAAAAAAGCACATAGCGCAAAGTGGTTATGACAAGGCGTGTGCTTTTGATGCAGGTTAACATGCACAGGGTTTGCCTATAGCGCTACGCTGGTCAGCAATGCTGATGCAGTTGCCTGATAGTTTGTTCAAGCAGTGCAAGCTGTGCAGGTTCAGAGAGTCGATGATCACCGTTCTTAATCAATGTTAATTGGCAGTCGGCACTGGTAATAGCCTGCATCAGCTCAACCGATAGCTGGTAAGGCACATCGGTATCATCAGTGCCATGCAGTAGTCTCACCGGTACATCGAGGTGTACTGGTTTTTGCAGAACACAGTGTTGCCGGCTCTCTTCAAGCAACTTGCTGGTGATCGGGTAGGGGCTGCCATCGTCGTATTCTGAAGGTAAAAGCAGCTGCCCCTCGCGCTCAAGTGTCGCCAGTTGCGTTGCACTGAAACGTTGTGTCATTAAACGCTCGGTAAAGTCGGGGGCGGCAGCAATGGTGATCAGCGCGGCGACACGTTGTTGCCTGGCGGTAGCGGCAAGTACCGCTATCCATGCGCCCATGCTGGAACCAACCACAATCCACTTTTCAGTCTCTTTAAAACTGTCGATGACATGCAGCGTATCCTGTAACCAGCTGTCAATACTGCCTTCAATAAACTCCCCCTGCGATGATCCGTGACCGGAGTAGTCAAAGCGAATAAACGGAATCTGCTCTCGTGTGCAGAAGGAGTCGAGGGCAAGTGCTTTTTGGCCCTGCTGATTTGACTTGAATCCACCACAGAATAAAACCCCGGTACTGCCGACCCCGGGGGTATAGTTGACGGCCAGCTGATGTCCGCTGCTATCCACAAACTGCATCAGAATTTCTCTTCCAGCAGCGGCTCGAGCACCGCCCAGACATTTTCCATCATGACCGGCTGAGCCGTTTCGTTCGGATGCACACCGTCACTTTGAAACCATTCCAGTCCGGATTCCAGCCCGCTTAGTAAAAAAGGCACCAGAGACGCATCGTTGGCTTCCGCCACCCGTTTAAAGGTATCTGCGAACATGCGCGTATAAGCCGCGCCGTAGTTACTGGGAATCTGCATACCGACAATAATCACCTCTGCACCGGCACTACCGGCTATTTGCGCCATTTCAGTCAGGTTGGCTGACATTTTTTTTATCGACAGACCGCGTAACCCGTCATTGCCGCCTAGCTCGATAATGACGATAGCCGGTGAATACTCCTCGACCAGCGCGGGCAGCTTTGTCAGACCATTGGCGGTAGTGTCGCCTGACACGCTTGCATTGATTACCTCCAGCGTAAAGCGTGTGCCCGCCAGTCGCTGTTCAAGTTCGGCCACCCAGCCCTTATCTACCGGAATACCGTAGGCAGCACTGAGACTGTCTCCCACGATGAGCAGGCGCTCATCACTGGCGTGTAATGAGAGCGGCAATAACAACGCCACTAAGCTCAATGCTTTAAGCCACATCAGTGCGAATAATCGTCTGTTGTGAAGACTTGGTATTTTGCGGTTCATCATCATGTTAGACCGTTGAACAATCCCAGTAGCGAATATGCCTGCGAATGACCATTATACAAGCGATAAATCTCAGTAAACGTGTGCAGGCCGGTGATGGACCGCTGACCATACTGGATAACGTGAACCTGGCGCTGAATGGCGGTGAGGCAGTAGCTGTGATCGGCCCTTCAGGGTCTGGCAAGTCAACGCTGTTGTCGTTGCTCGCCGGTCTTGATGAACCCACTGAGGGCGAAATTCATTTGCTTGATCAACCACTCCATCAGCTCGATGAGGATGGACGGGCGGCGGTGCGCGCGACGCAGGTTGGTTTTGTATTTCAGTCTTTTCAGCTACTACCCGGATTAACTGCGCTTGAGAACGTGATGCTGCCGCTTGAACTCACCGCCCAGCCCGATGCCCGGAGCCGTGCCGAACAACAACTGCAGCAGGTAGGGCTGTCTGCAAGGCAGCGCCATTTGCCTTCGCAACTCTCCGGTGGTGAGCAACAGCGGGTAGCGCTGGCGAGAGCCTTTGTGACACGACCCAGAGTGTTGTTTGCCGACGAACCGACAGGCAATCTTGATCGGGCTACCGGGGATGCAGTGGTCGCGCTGATGTTTGATATGCGCGCTGAGCATGAGTGTGCACTGGTGCTTGTTACGCACGATCAACGTCTGGCTGACCGATGCGACCGCGTGTTAACGATGCAGGAAGGTGCGCTTTCGTGAGTGCGCAGCCCCTCGCAGTAAGTATCGCGCTGGCGTGGCGTCAGCTGCAACGCGAGTTCCGATTGCCGGAATACCTGGTGCTGTTGTTTGCACTGGTGTTGTCGGTGGCAGCAGTGACGTCGGTCGGATTCTTTGCCAATCGCGTTGAACGGGCAATGTCTGCGCAGGCGGCAACCCTGCTTGCCGCTGATGCAGTGGTCTCGTCACCACAGGAAATAACCGATGATCTCTCTGATCTTGCCGTCGCAAACAGCCTGACGACCACCACCGTTACCGAATTTCCAAGTGTGGTACTGAATGAAGCAGGAGACACCGCATTGGTGTCGGTAAAATCAGTCGGTGATCAATATCCGTTACGCGGCGAGGTACGATTGTCCGATGTCCTCTACGCGCCGGACTATGCAGCGACCGCCGTGCCGGGCAAAGGAGAAGTGTGGATAGATCCGCGTCTGGCCGGTAGTCTCGAACTTAGCGTCGGAGACCCTCTGGCACTCGGTGAGCTCGAAGTGACGGTTGCCGCCTTTATCAGTTTTGAACCTGATCGTGCCGGAGATGTATTCCAGATGGCGCCGCGATTGATCATGACCGATAACGACCTGATCGACAGCGGATTGCTGGGCGATGGCAGTCGAGCGCGCTACCGGCTGCTGGTAGCCGGAGAAGACAACGCAGTTGACCGGTTCGAGCAACAGGTCACTGATCTTGACGATGCCAATCTTCGTTATCAGAACGTTGAGCAGGGAAGGCCGGCAGTCAGATCAGCGCTGACGAACGTACGCCGTTTTCTCGGTCTTGCCGCAGCGGTAGCGGTATTACTGTCAGGGGCGGCAGTGGCGCTGGCAGCCCGGCAGATCGCCGAACGCGATATGGATACCAGTGCGGTGATGCGGGCAATGGGAGCCTCCTCCAAAACGGTTGTACGCATGGTGATGTTAAGGCTTGCCGTCATTGCGATGATCGCTGCGGTAATAGGCAGTATTATCGGGTTTCTTGCGCAGTTTGTATTATCGGCACTACTGGCGCGCTGGTTTGTCACCGAATTACCACCGCCCACGTTTTATCCGCTGATTGGTGGACTCAGTTGCGCGGTGCTGGCGCTTGCCGGTTTTTGTTTTCCTGCCATCACGAAAGCGGTCGACGCGCCTGTAGTTCGCGTGCTAAGACGTGATCTGCCGGTTGCACGACCGTCTGTCAAACTGGTGATTGCCAGTGGTCTGGCGGCAATGATGGCATTGCTCTGGTGGCTGACGCAGGACTTTGTGCTCGGTGCCATGCTCATTGCAGGCACACTAGCCGTCACTGCATTGCTGTGGCTGCTGTCCCGGGGGCTGATCGCGCTGGGCAACCGTTCTAAATCACCTTTTCTTCGCCGGGCCCTGGAAGGCATCCGCAGAAGACCGAACAGCGTCAGCGTGCAGGTCGCAGCCTATAGTGTCGGATTGCTCGCGTTGCTGTTACTGGCCATTGTGCGAAGCGATGTGCTCGATAACTGGCAGCAGCAGATTCCGGAAGACGCACCGAACTTTTTCATGGTTAACGTGCAGCCGCAGGAAGTCGACCCGGTTCGATCGTTTCTGGAAGAACGCGGTGTGTCCGGCAGTACCCTGTACCCGATGATACGTGGGCGTTTGCAGTCGATTAACGATACACCCATTGGTGAAGGCGGTTATGAAGATGAGCAGGCGCGCCGTATGTCAGAACGTGACTTTAACCTGTCTTTTCTGGCAACGCCTCGCAGTGACAACAAAGTCGTCGCTGGAGAATGGTGGCCTGAAGACACAACAGAGTCTTTGTTTTCAGTAGAAGAAGAATTTGCCGAAGAAACCGGCATTGCGCTGGGAGATACACTGCATTTTAAAATTGCCGATAAAACCGTGAGCGGAGTGGTCAGTAATCTGCGAGAGGTAGAGTGGGAGTCTTTCGCGGTGAATTTCTTTGTTGTCGGCACGCCGGCAGCACTTCAGGCGCAACCGGCGAGTTTCATTTCGAGCCTTTACGTTGCACAGGACGAATCAGGCTTTGTTCGAGACATCGTCAGGAATTTTCCGGGCGTGACGGTACTTGAAATCGGAAGCATGATTGAAAGAGTGACCGGCATACTGGGGCGCGCCGCACTGGCGGTACAGTATGTATTCGGCTTTACCCTGATAGCTGGAGTGTTGGTACTGATAGCCGCAGTGCTTGCCAGCAGACGCGAGCGCTTTCATGAAACAGCCATTCTGCGAACACTGGGCGCATCCCGCAAATATCTGGCGCGCAGTATGAGTCGCGAATTCCTGATGATTGGATTTTTATCGGGGTTTATTGCTTCATCCATCGCCGTGCTGGTCGCGTGGGGTGTGGTGGAATATGTAATGAAACTCGAGTACGAATTTAATCTTGTGCTCTGGATTACGGGTATCGTCGCCGGAATCGGCGGTATCTGGGTGGCAGGTTATCTGATCAGCAGGCCGGTGCTGTCACAGTCTCCGGTGTCGGTAATCCGCAGTCAAAGTTAACCCGTTGCGGCAGCCTGGTTTATAATGGTGGCCTCTACTTTGGGCTAACTTGGGTTATACCCGAAACATGCGCCACTCCTATGAACCAGATCTGACCCGACTATCAACACTGCAAAGCAGTGTTGATTACCTGTCCTCAGGCTACGCCCGTGAGGCCGCACCATTGATACAGGCAGCGGCAGAGCGCGTCTGGCCGTTGCGCAATGCCGATGAATTGCTGCCTGATCCATTCTCTGTCGCAGCGTTGCTAAAAGAGTTGGGGGCGGACAGCGACTGCATTGTGGCCACACTCTATGGCTGTCATAAAGCCAGACTGGAAATCACCAGAGAGTCGCTGCTCGACATATGCTCTGCCAGGCAGCTTCAACTCATCGAAGGTGTGCGGTGGCTGAATAGTTTTACCAGTGACGGCGGCCAGCTTTCTTCCCGTGAAGACGACCGGCGTCAACAGGCTGAAAGAATCCGTCAGTTGTTGCTGGTAATGATTGAAGACGTACGCGCCTTGCTTATTAAGCTTGCCTTTCGCGTGCAGCGGCTTCAGCTTCTGCTAAAGCTGAAACATGAAAGCGCAATGCCTGTCGCCCGGGAAACACTGGAAATATACGCACCACTTGCCAATCGTCTGGGTGTTGCACAACTGAAGTGGCAGCTTGAGGACTTGTCTTTTCGCATTGTAGAACCCGATACCTACAAAAGAATCGCAAAATCACTGGAAGAGCGCCGCGAAGATCGCGAAAACTATATAAGCAGCTTTGTCAGCACCTTATCTACCCAGCTTGGAAAGGCCGGTATTGATAATTTCGAAGTGAAAGGCCGGCCGAAACATCTGTACTCGATCTGGAAGAAAATGCAGCGCAAGCGTGTGGAAGTCACAGATCTGTACGATGTGCGAGCGGTGAGAGTACTGGTCGATAACCTGCAACAATGTTATGCCGCACTGGGTGTGGTGCATACCGGCTGGCAGCATTTACCGCGTGAGTTCGATGATTACATCGCCAACCCGAAAGAAAACGGATATCAGTCATTGCACACAGCGGTCATTGGTCCGAAAGGTAAAGCGCTTGAAGTACAGATTCGAAGCCGCAACATGGATGCCGACGCCGAGTTGGGGGTTGCTGCGCACTGGCGTTATAAAGAGGGCAGCCGCGAAGATTCCCGTCTACAAAAAAGTATCAATTCGCTGCGGTCGGTACTCGACAGCCATGGCGAAACCGATGAGCAACTGTTTGATGTTTTAGACTCTGAGGTTTTCTCTGATCGTGTCTACGTGTTCACCCCTAAAGGTGCCATCATCGATCTGCCTAACAAAGCCACACCGCTTGATTTTGCTTATCACGTTCATACCGAAGTCGGTCACCGCTGCCGTGGTGCGAAAGTGAACGGCCGAATCGTGCAGCTTGCACACAGGTTGCAAAACGCCGATCAGGTCGAGATTCTGACGGGGAAAATCAGTAACCCCAGTCGCGACTGGATGAACAAAGGTAACGGCTTTCTACATACCTCTCGTGCCCGTGCCAAAGTGCGTGCCTGGTTTAATGTGCGTGATCAGGAAGCGCACCTGGAAGATGGCAGGCAGATTGTTGAACGTGAACTGAAAAGAATGAATGCCCGGGAGCTTTCACACGCTGCATTGGCTGATCGATGCGGAGTTGAAAAGGGCGACGCGTTCTATATTGCGGTAGGGCGTAATGAAATCGGTTACCGCAAGCTTACCTCGAATATTCTGGCATTGCAGGAGCCGGAAAGAAAAATTGCGGAGTACAAGCCGCGACTGCATCAGCGTACCACTCGCTCTGACGACATCAAAGTCAGTGGTGTGGGCAGTTTGTTAACGCAAATGGCCAACTGCTGTAAGCCGGTGCCCTATGATTCAATTATAGGTTTTATTACCCGTGGTAAAGGGGTTACTGTTCATCGCAGTGATTGCTCCAATGTGCTGAACTTAAGGCCACATGAACAAGCGCGGCTCATAGAGGTGGACTGGGGAATAGCCACACATGCAGAGTACGACGTCAACCTCGAGTTGGTTGCGTATACACGGCCGGACCTGTTGCGTGACATCGGCGTGGTCGCTGCCAATGAAGGGGTCAATATATCTTCGATGAACACTCAATCTGATGATATAGAGCTGACCTCCACCATGAAAATGACACTGAGTGTCAACAGCATCGAACAACTCGTGACCGCAATGGACAAACTGAAAGCACTGCGTAATGTCATCAGTGTGGAAAGACTGGCCAATTAAGCCGAATCGTTGTGAATGATCATGGGCCCGGTCATCTATTGCCGTAGCGGTGGGCAGTGTACCGGTGCCGGTGATATTGTCCAAAAGACGACCCCCGTATCAGCACAGTACCGCAGAGGTAGATCATGACCGATATTGTCATTCTCAATGGCAGGGTAATCACTTTCGATGGTCAGGACGCCGAGGCACTGGCCATCAAAGGTGGCACTATAGAAGCGGTTGGCAGCACAAACGAAATAAAGGCCATTGCAGGCAGCGCACAGGTAATTGATGCTGCGGGTGCCACGGTAATGCCGGGGTTTATTGACAGCCACGTACACTTATTTGGTGGCTCTGCCGAACTCGATTGTGCCAACCTCGCAGGTATTGGCGGAGAGCAGGCCGTTGCGCAGGCCATTCGAAATCATAATCAGTCGCTTGAAAGTGGCGAGATCATGCTTGCCGCCTCACTTGACTACCACGCATTCGGGCAGCACGGGATTACCCGGCATCATCTCGACAAGGTAGCACCCGATATTCCCTTTGCCGCTATAGCCGCCGATCATCATACCGTCTGGGCAAACACCAAAGCGCTTGAGATGGCCGGGCTGCTCAGTGGCGGGTCGGTACCCGCCGGTTCTGAAGTGGTGATGGCCACGGACGGGCAGGCCAGTGGTGAACTGCGAGAGACTGGTGCGTTCGGCGCGGTGCTGGCACTGACCGCCTTTGGTGGTCGTGATCTGGCGGGCTATGTGTCCGGTAGAGATCCACATCCACCGGCGACACTGGCTCAGCGGGTGCGGGATAAAGCAGCCATTGCGCGCGGGCTTGAACACTGTGCTTCTTACGGGATAACCGGCTTACACAATATGGATGGCAACTTTTATCAGTGTGAGCTGTTATCCGAATTGCATGCCGACAGGCAGCTGTTATGTCGTACACAAGTGCCAATGCATCTAAAAGGCACGGATTCACTCGATCGCCTTGAAGAAGCCGAAGAGATGCGCCGGAGATACAATACCGACTATCTTTGGTCGAATCGTGTAAAGATGTTTATGGATGGTGTCATTGATAGCCGCACCGCCTACATGCTCGCACCTTACCCTCACACCAGTGATACCAGCGAGCCGTTGTTTACGCCGGAACAGTTCAACGAGGCCTGTATTTTCGCCGATGCAAAAAAGCTTCAAATAGCGGTACATGCGATTGGAGATGCAGCAGTGCGGCAAACCCTCGACGGGTATCAGGCAGCACGCGATGCAAATGGTATAAGAGACAGTCGTCACCGGGTTGAACACATAGAAGTCATCAGCGCCGCAGACATCCCACGATTTGCCGAACTTGGTGTGGTGGCATCCATGCAACCACTGCATTCACCGGCTGGCGGGTTGTTTCCGCCGTATGAACCCAACGGTCTGCTGCATCGCTCGCAAATAGCCAGAGCATTTGCCTGGCGTACTCTGCGCGATACCGGTGCTGCAATGATCTTTTCTACAGACTGGCCTGTCGTGCCGGTCGATACCATGTTGAGCGTTAAAGGTGCTGTTGCAGGTAAGGCGTTGCCACCGGAATGGCCGGATCAACGCCAAACCCTCAGAGAGACACTGGCCTCTTATACGCGTGACAACGCCTGGGTTGAATTTAGCGAGCACTATAAAGGTCGACTGCGTGCAGGCATGATGGCGGATGTGGTTGTCATGGACACTGATCTGGATACATTGCCGGTTGAAAATCTGCATCAGGCGCGTGCGGCGTACACCATTTGTGGCGGACGCATCACTTACCAGCGATAAGTGCCGGAGATACAGTACATGTCAAAGACGTCTTATAAAAATTCTGAACCGGTGTCTTTGATTATGCAGGGCAGTCCACCGCCGGTCAGTCCGCACCTACGCTGCTGAACAATAAATAGATGATTGAATTGGATATTCGCGCCTGTTCAACGATTCATATCCGTTTCATTGAATCGATCCACCAACAGGTAGCCCACTGGGTACAGCCTGAGGTTGTGTGCGGTCAAAAGCGTCGTCGTTCAGCGCATTTAAAAACGCTTCTATCGCGTTTATTTCGTTGTTATTGAGGTTCGGTATGTTGCGAAAGTCGTTATCCAGCTGATTGTTCGTTACGTTCGGGTTGTCTGAGTTATTGTTGCCGTCATAAAAGTCAATTGCATCGGTTAAATCAAACTCCTGTCCGCCATGAAAATATGGTGCGGTAAAGGCCAGTTGACGCAACGACGGGGTGCGAAAGGCAAAGTTACCGTTGCCGTTATCCGGCTGTTGCAGCCCGGCTGCTTCCCGAACACCCAGCACATGTGTTTCAAAATCTGAAAACATAGGCCCGCTGTGGCAGTTTGCACAGTTGTGTTCTACAAATTCCTGCATGCCGTTAAGTTGAACATTCGACATGGCATTTGTCTCCCCGCGCAGGTATCTGTCGAACGGTGAGTTGTTAGCAGTCAATGACGTTTGAAAGTCCGCCAGCGCTATGGCCACGGCATCTATGGTAATGTTGCTGTTGCCATAGGCCTGTTCAAAGCGTGACTGATACTCAGATACAGCATTCAGTCTTCTGACAATCTCGGCATCAATGTTCGCTTCGCTAAAGTTGTCTCCACGCATCTCCTCACGGTTACGAATCGGTTCGAGCGCCTGTCCGGCAAGGCTTTGTATTCTGGCATCCCAGAACATCGGTGCGGTTTCGGGGTTGAATACGCCCAGTTCATTGATTCCATTCCATGCGGTGTTCAGCACACTTTGCGCATTGCGTGTTACCTGTCCGATTTGACCGGGGTTTCGATTCGGACCGATCCCGGCTCCACCGGTTCCTGCAGATCGTCTGCGACCATCCGAATATCCGAACTGAGGCAGATGGCAGGTGGCGCAGGCAACATCCTGATCCCCCGACAGCACAGGGTCCCAGAACAGTAATCTGCCTAACTCTATTTGTTCGGCAGAGGCGGTATTTACCTGCTCGGGAAGTGACGACAGAATCACCCCGTCTACCTGTATTGTGCGCACATTGCCGACACTGACGATTTCATCGGGGTCGATCTGGTTGTTATCGGTCAGCTCATTAGAGATGCTGTCACAGCCACACAAAATAAGACTGAGCAGCGCCATAACGGGAAACCTGGCTGTCATTAACGGTATGGCTGCGGGCGGGGCAATTCTGCCCTTTGGTAGGTTGAAGGATGTGTTCATCGTCCTCGATCCGGCTTTCCCTGCGTCTCTGACCCGGACTACTGGTTGGACACAGGTTTTTATTGATTCAGCAGGGACTAACGCAGCCGTCTCAAATCGGTTGACAAATATTGTGGTCAATAGAAACCGCCTGACGGGTACTTCACAGCAATTTCACCGGCAGCGATGATGCGGCAATCAGCAGTGTATTGCGGCGGCGGAGCGCAATTACGCCGCGTCAGTGTTTAGCTTTTCTGGCGTGAACCGATCCACTGAACAATCAGCAATAGCAGAGTGGAAATAAACACCATGATGGTTGAGATTGCCGCAATGGTGGGGTCAATGTAGTCGCGCAGTGCTGCGAACATATGTTTGGTCAGCGTGGCGTTTACCCCGCCGGAAACAAAAATAGAAATGATCACTTCATCGAAAGAAGTCAGGAAAGACAACAGTGCCGCTGTAATCACCGAAAATTTTATCTGTGGCAGGGTAATACTCATAAACGCGGTAAAGCGGTTTGCACCCAGGCTGCGTGCGACTAGCTCCTGATTCAAATCATAGGAGCGCAGGGAGGCCGTGATGACGATCATGACCAGTGGTGTTGCCATCGCCGTATGTGCCAGCACCAGCCCGATGATTGAGTTGTTCAGGCCTGTGCGACCATAAACATAGAAAGCACCGATAGCGATCAAAATTACCGGAACAATCATCGGAGTGATCAGTACGACAAATAAAGCCCGTGCAATTCTATGGCCTGAAACAAACAACGCGTAGGCCGCCATCGTCCCCAGAGGAGTGGCCACCAGCATGGTGAGCAAACCGACTTTCAGTGATGTTGAAGTGGCACGCATCCACTTTACCGAGCCAAAATACTCCTGATACCAGCGCAGTGACCATTTTTCGGGCGGGAACTCCAGGTACTGTGCATCTGAAAATGACATCGGTACCACGATGAAAGTGGGTATCACTAAAAGCAACATAATGACCGCGGCAAGCAGGTACAGCCATAACCTGTTGCTGTGGGTGATCTGAGTGTCTGATGCGGGCTTACTTAACCAGTTCATCTGCTACTACCCTTTGCCAAACAAAGCGGATTCAAGTTTGAACACCCGTCCGGCAATAAACAGCACTGCAATCGTGGCAACCAGCAATACCACGCCAAGTGAGCTCGCGGCGCCCCAGTTGAACTGATTTTCAAGAATAGAGGTAATCTGTGTGGATACCATCACCACACGCCCGCCACCCAGAACTGCTGGTGTAACATAAAACCCTAAACACAATACAAATACGATAAGAGAACCGGCCACCAGGCCAGGCATCGTGAGCGGAAAGTAGATCTGCCAGAATGCATTAATCGGCCTTGCTCCAAGATTGGCTGCGGCATGCATGAGGTCGCGGTCGATCTTTTTCATTGCGTTGTAGAGGGGTAGGACCAGAAAAGGCAACATGATATGCGCCATACCGATCAGTGTGCCGGTCAGGTTGTGCACCAGCTTTACCGGCGTCTCCCACAGGCCGATGTCAATGGCAAATTCATTGAGTAGCCCTTTTCTTTGCAGCAAAACCAGCCAGGCGTAGGTGCGTACTAACAGCGAAGTCCAGAAAGGCAACAACACGGCAAGCATAAAAAAGCCGGCCCATCGAGGTGGCAGTTGCGCCAGAAAATAAGCCAGCGGGTAGCCCAGCGCCAGACAAATGAGCGTAGTGAGTATGCTGACCTTGAACGTCGTTATAAACACCCGGTAGTACGACTTATACTCGATCATCTTGCGATAGTGTTCGAGTGTGCCCTGACCGTCGTCTCCAATGAATGACAGATAAAACAGCCAGCCAACCGGTAGCAGAACGACAAAAGCGATAATTAACGCCGCCGGTATCGCCAGCGACAACACCGACCATTCTTCGCGCCGGCGCTGCCGAATGAGTGCGTTTGCATTTGTAGCGGTGTTGTCTGCAACCACAGTCATTGCCCGGTACCGGGGATGACAATCACATCTGACAGGCGCAGGAAAGTATCCACGCGCGTATCCGGTTCGAGCTGCGAAGTTGAAGACACTGCATTTGTGCCATACCGTACGCTTATTTCATTGCTATCGTCCAGGGTGATTAAAACAAACACTGTCTCACCCTGGTAGACGCTTTCTTTAACCGTGCCGTTAAATACCAGCAGGTCAGCGTTATCTGGTTTCTGCAGGCTCAGTCGTTCGGGTCGGATCACCAGTGAATAGGTGCTGCTGTTCGTCTCTGGTGTGGGGCAGACGACCTGGCTCTCGTAGTAAAGGCTACCGTTGCTTTGCTGCAAAGGCAGAATGGTGGATTCACCAATAAAATCGGCAACGAATTCGTTGGCTGGTGCGTTATATATGCCTTCCGGGTTGTCAACCTGTATCAGCTCGCCATGATTGATAACAGCAATGCGGTCTGACATGGTCAATGCTTCACGTTGATCATGCGTGACATATACGGTGGTGACACCAAGCTTACGATGGAGTTGCTTCAGTTCGATTTGCATGCGTTCGCGAAGTTTTTTATCCAGCGCGGATAATGGCTCATCCATCAACAATATGCGTGGTGCAAATACAAATGCCCGTGCAAGTGCCACACGCTGACGCTGCCCCCCCGAGAGTTGATCGATATTGCGATGGCCGAGGCCGGACAGTTGCACTGTTTCCAGTGCATCTTCAATTTTTTTTGTCCGCACTGCCGGTGGCACCTTGCGCAGTTTCAGCGGGAAACCGATGTTTTCTGCCACTGTCATATGCGGGAACAGCGCATAACTCTGAAAAACCATGCCGACGTCCCGACGGTGGGGCGGGGTGAGTATCATCTCGGTATCGCCGAAGCGGATACTGCCGCAGTCGGGCCGATTAAACCCGGCTATTGCCATGAGCAGGGTGGTCTTTCCAGAGCCGGATGGTCCGAGCAGGGTCAGGAATTCACCGCTTTTTACCGTAAGGTCGACCCGATTCAGTGCATACAGATCGCCATACTGTTTGGTTAAGCCGGAAATCTGAATCGGTAAGGCTGTGTCATTTTGCATAGTATGCTTATTGTTATTGCGCCATCACCGGTTGGCAGAAAGCTCCCGGCAGGAACGCCGGGAGCAGATCAGCAGGTACTCAGGTTATTCGCTGAGCATTTCCATGTACAACTCAAGCGCTTCTTTACGGTTTTCTGCGTACCAGTCAAGGCTGACTGGTAACATCATTGGCACATTTTTCGGGTGAGAAGGCAGTGCCTCTATCAGCTCTTTAGGTGCAGTGGTGATCTCGTATGCCTTCTTGTTAGTCGGCCCGTAGGTAATATGAAATGGCAGGTTGGCCTGATACTCCGCTTTGGAAACCTCTGCCAGAAACTTCATGGCGGTGTCCTTATTCGGCGCACCTTTGGGAATGGCAAAGCAGTCGTAGTCAAGTAACGCCTGATCAAATGTGTAGCCAACCATTGCGCCGTCTTTTGCCGCGTTATCAAAGCGACCATTCCAGCCGGTGCTCATATCTACTTCGTTGTCTTTCATGAGCTGTGCCTGCATCGCGCCCGAATCCCAGAATACGGCGATGTGTGGTTTGAGTTCACGAATTTTATTAATGGCTCGTTCCATACCTTCGCGTGTAGATAATACTTCGTACACTTGTTCCGCCGGTACGCCATCTGCCATTAACGCCGGCTCAAGTGCCCCGTCAACATTGTTGGCGCGATAGGCTCTGGTGCCCGGGAATTTTTCAACGTCCCAGAAGTCGGCCCAGTTTTTCGGTGCACCATCGCTGCCGGGCGCTCCGTACTTTTCTGTGTTCCAGGCCATCACGGTGGCGAACACATCGGAACCTATACAGTGCTTCGTGTAAGTGTTCGGATAAAAGTCGGACACGTCTACGACATCGAAATCTATCTCTTCCAGACAACCATCGGCAGCCGCAGCAGCGCCTCCTCCCGAACCGGTGACAAACAGATCCCAGGTAACAGCATTGCTCTGCACCTGCAGACAGGCCTTAGAGACGCTGGCGCCGGATTCGCGTACGATTTCGATGCCGGAATTTTTAGACGCATCGTTGAACAGGGCGTTATCCTGAGCTGCGCCATAGCTGCCGCCCCAGGAGATAACCGTAATTGGTTCTGCACTGGCAGCACTGGCAATGAGCAGTGATGCGACAGTGGCGGCAGCAGTGAGCGTGAAGCTGACTCGTTTCATGGCAATTCCTCCGTTAAATGTAATGAGTTGTCTAAGAAGCAGGCAACTTCCATTACAATACCAACAAATCGTTCACTTGTTAAATGCGTTTGCGTAGCGCCACTGTATCCGGTCAATCCAACGATACCAGGCGACAGTCGCAGGCAAAAACCAGGGCTTGCCTGTATACAAAGGCCGCGTGGGGAAGGGGGTGTTGTCCATGGCAGTAATGCCCTGTGGCAGTCCCAGTACCTTCTGCCCGAGTCGCATCCCAAGATAACTCGCCATCGAGACCCCGGAGCCGCAATATCCCATTGCGTAGTGAAGTCCGCTGGACTTTCCGGTATGTGCGAGCGTGTCAAAAGTGTACGCCACGAACCCCATCCATGAGTGTGATACTTTGGTTTGCGCAAGCTCGGGAAACAGCCTGACTAAATCGTTCATCAGCAGTGGCGCACTTTTTTGCGGATCGGTTTCCGAGCTTGACACCCGGCCTCCAAACAAAATTCGCTTTCGATCCGGTGAGGCACGGTAGTAGTAAACTACTTTGCAGGTATCGCTGTAAATGCGATCACCGGGCATTAGTCTGTCCATCACTGCTGCATCCAGTGGCTCGGTCGCAATAATGTAACTGCCGATCGGAATAACCCTGCGTTGCTGCCATGGGGTGATGCCGCCGGTGTAACCGTTGGTGGCAACGACTACCTGGCGTGTGTGTATTTCACCTTTTTCCGTGGCCACTTTGTAGCCGGATGTCTGTTGCTTTATTGACGTGGCTTTGCAATGAGTAACCACGTCAGCGCCCGCTTCGATAACCCGTTGCAGAATGCCCTGATGATAAGCCGCCGGATCGACACTGGCGTGGTTTTGGAAAATCACCCCCCCGTGGTAAGCATTGGTACCCAGCTCAGCTTGTTGATTTTCTTTAGTCACTATTTCCATTGGCACCGGCAGGCCTTCAGGTTGACTGGTCGCCAGTTGTTCCAGTTCAGAAAAGTGCTTTTGAGTATGTGCAGCATGAAACCGGCCACACACTTTGAAGTGACAGTCTATCTTTTCATCGTCTATGAACTGTTCTATCCATTTCAGCGCATTGTGACCTTCATTAATAATGTTGAATGCACGCTCGGCACCGTATTGTCTGGTAAGTGCGGCCAGTGACGGCTTGACACTGGTGCTGATCTGCCCGCCGTTTCTGCTGCTGCAGCCGAAACCTGCGTCGCCACTATCTACCACGACAGTGTGCTGTCCGCCACGCGCACAAACCAGTGCGGCATGAAGCCCGGTGTATCCTGATCCTATAATCAGTACATCGCATTGTTTTGGCAGGTCCGCCGCCGGCAACTCCGGTCGCGGTGTCTGATCCCACCAGTAGGGTTGCGGTTGATAATCGTTTGTAAAGAGTTTGTCAGTACCCATGACGTAATCATACGTCGTACCGGTGAGTACTACAAAAACATCGCAACTGGTGCTGAGTATTCCCGTGTAATATAGCCCCTGACGCAGGCTATGCAGTTGCTGACGACTGCGTTGATCACATCAACAATCATTGAGCAAAATTTTGAATCAATCATCGCCACTAGTCGGTGCACCTCTGGCATCGACCATGTTTCGTCTTGCCATTCCAGGTGTCATCGGTGCCTTGTTGTTTTCGGGACTCGGCCTGGTAGAAGCGGGGTTTTTGAAAAGTGCCGGCACAGATGCGCTGGCATCAGTCGCCGTAGTATTTCCTCTAATAATCCTTGCCGGAATGTTTTCGGCGGGTGCGATGGGTGGTGCAATCAGCGGTTTTACCGCTCGTGCGATAGGTGCCGGTGATCGCGAGCAGGCTGAAGCGGTGCTGGTTTGCGCGGTGGTAATCTCACTGGCCGGGGGGGTATTGATGTGGTTGTTGGTTGTACAGTTCGGTCCAGTCCTGTACCACTATGCGAGCGACAGCGCGATAGTGGTCAATGCAGCAACCCGCTACGCCGCCTTAGTGTTTCCAGCCATACCGGCTTTTTGGCTGGTGAATATGTTGTGTTCTTTCATGCGTGGCACCGGAGATATGATAACGCCAGCCGTCGTCGCAGGTGCGATGCTACTGATCTACGCCATGCTGGGGGCGATTATGATTCCGCAGGCGGGGGAAGCCTTGGAAGAATCCATCCGCATGGCTGCATTGGCGATGGATGGTGCTTATATGCTGGCGTTAGTTATTGCTATCTACTGTATTACACGCAAAAGTCAGCCAGTGCGTTTTCGCCTGTCTGCCTTTCGGATGTCAACCCTGTTACCGATACTCAAGCAGGGGCTGCTTGCCAGTAGTCAGTCCGTGATGACCGTTACCTACACACTGGTGACGACACTGTTGTTCAGTCGTTTCGGTACCGAGTGGCTGGCCGGGTTTGGCGTTGCTGTCCGTTTAGAACTGCTGATGGTGCCGGTAATATTCGGGGTCGGTGCGTCACTCATCGCGATAGTTGGCGCCTATGTCGGGGCCGGGCAGCGCGAGAAAGCCATTGCAATTGCATGGCGCGGTGTTTTTATAAACGCAGCGATTATTGGTTGCATTGGTTTGTTGTTGTCTGCATTTCCGTATGTCTGGTGTGGGTTGGTTGGCAGTGATGCAACTGTGATTGAGCATTGCAATCTGTCAGTGCGGATAATATCACCCACCTATCTATTCTTTGCACTGGGGCTCGGTTGTTACTTCGCCAGTCAGGGTCTGGGCACTCTAAAGTATCCGGTGCTGGGAGCGCTGCTGAGACTGGTCATTGTCTCAACGGGGATTCTCTGGGTGAGCGGGCAATCATCTGCTACTGCCGTGCTGTTGCTGGTGGCGTTTGCTGCGACAGCCTACGGGGTGTTTATCACGTGTTCGTTGTGGATGGGGCCCTGGTGTGGGAGTAAGTGATCGTTAGTATGTCCCGCGGACTTAAATGTATTCAGAACTTGAATTTGGCATTGTGTTTTTGATTGCCATGTGAGGAGTCTCATTCATGCGTAGCAAGAATGAAACAAGCAAACGCATAGCCGGAGACTGAGTGTAGAAGATGAATTGCCGGATTAAATCCTGCTAAATCAGGTGTCGATAGCCGGTGTGCGAAATTAAGCGGCAAAGGCCAAAAAATTTTCTTTTCCCTTTTTTATTATTCATAGTCCCTGCTGCTGTCAGCGCTATAATTGACTAGTCCCCAAGACCTCGTATAAAAATTCCGGCAATGGTAAAATTACCTTGTTTTAATGGTATTTATACTCGTATACTCTAGTCCATAGCTGGTAGTTTAATTGCCTAAGTAGTGAGTACATGGTAATTCGTGTGTGGTTAAATGTGCTTTCCCATGAATGGGTACCATAATTCAGTTTAT
>JAHDHK010000335.1 GCA_020631335.1 Chromatiales bacterium | reverse complement strand
TGGTATTTTCTGGGGCTGCTGGTGTTTTACCTGTGCCTGACACACATCAGCGGAAAGGTGTTTGATCGACTCAACCGCCGCTTTAACCGACAGGAAGATAACGAATTCAGCGCAACACCACTGGAGGCAGGACGGTGAGTTGCGTCGAAACCGTCGGTGCTTATGCACTGCGTTCGATAGGCATTGGCGAGAGAATTCTGCCTAAAACCGATATCAGCGTGTGCGAGCAGGTTGTACTCATTGGCAGTGGATTACTGTGGAACATTTACCTCGCCGTCATTGCTGTTGTACTGGGTTTCTTTTTTGCCACGGCTCTGGCTCTGGCACGCAGCAGCAAAGCACTGCTGATACGCAAACCGGCAGACTGGTTTGTTTTTTTGTTCCGCGGGTCCCCGTTGTTTATACAGTTTTTCTTCGCCTACGAATTATTTAGCCTGCTGCCACGTGCAGGCATCGAGATTCCTGTCGGGTTCACCACAGTTACCCTGCAGACAAGCGCATTTACAAAAGCCTGGCTGGGCGCACTGATCGTATTGTTTCTCAATACATCTGCGTATAGCGCAGAAATTTTCTATGGTGCGCTTAAAGCGGTACCGAAAGGTGATCTGGAGGCAGCAGATGCTTTTGGAATGAGTGGCATCGTCAAGTTCAGAAAAGTCACGTGGCCGGTATTATTGCGACTGGCCTGGCCGTCTTATACGAATGAGGCGATTTTTCTTTTCCATGCAACCGCGCTGGTGTTTTTTTCGGGCTTCCCGGCATGGCGACAAAAAGGGGACGCACTGTATTACGCCAGTTACTTTGCCGAGAAAACTTTTAACCCGTTTGTCCCCTACCCGATTGCTGCTGCATATTTCATTGTCTTCACGCTGATGATTGTATTGTTATTCGGTAGAATCAATAACCGGCTTAACCGGCACCTCGATCCGGATCACCGTCCGCGACTGTCGTATCGTCCACAGCTGATACGGTAGAGTTTTTTACAATGGCCGGTGTGTTGTCACGCTAAGTCCTGGGCTACACTCCGGGTTTTATGTCACTACCAACATGACAAGGTGGGAATTCTATGGGCCGGGATTCACTGCAGATTTCTGTATTACAACATCAGCCTGAACCGGCCGATACGCAAGCGGCATTGCACAGGATTGAACATTTCAGCCGTGCAGCCAGCAGAGAAGGCAGCCACTTACTGCTGGTACCTGAGGCCAGTGTCACCGGCTATAACATTCCAAAGGAAACGATGCACCAGGTTGCACTGGACGCCGACGGAGAGTTTACCGAGCAAATTTCCCGTCTTTGCCGGCAAAACCAGATGGCTATTGCCTATGGGTTTGCTGAACACCACGAGGGGCATTACTACAACTGCGTTCAACTGATTAACAAACATGGAAGTGTGGCAGGTAAATACCGTAAAACACACTTGTGGGGCGAGCTCGATAGAACATTATTCAACGCCGGAGATACGCTGGCGTGCGATCAACAGAATAAACTCGCAGAGATAGAGGGCTTCAATATCGGCCTGTTAATCTGTTATGACATAGAGTTTCCGGAGTGCGCTAGAAAGCTGGCCCTGTGGGGAGCAGATATCATTCTGGTGCCAACCGGCCTGATGCAGCCATGGCGCGAAGTGGCTGAACAGGTAGTACCGGTTCGGGCGTATGAGAATCAGCTATACATTGCCTACGCCAATTACTGTGGCAGCGAAAGAGACCTGCACTATGAAGGCAGAAGCTGTATATGCGGGCCGGATGGCAAAGACCTTGCCAGAGCCGGACAGGATACTCAGTTGCTCAGCGCCACGTTAACCAGGGCATCTATTGATTTACAACGCAATGCACTACCCTACCATCGCGACCGAAGACCCGCGCTGTACGAATAGCGCGCTGTAGTAGTCTGATAAGTGTATAGAGAAATGCCATGAGTAACGATTCCATATCCGTGTTCGGGCCTGATTTTCCATTTGCCTACGATCACTGGATATCACACGAAAGCGGTATCGGTAAAGTGCCCGTTGCAATGCAAGGCACCGAGGTTGCGGTCATCGGCGCAGGTGTTTCGGGGCTCGTCACTGCCTATGAATTAATGAAAATCGGTGTAAAACCTGTGGTTTACGAGACAGGTCGCATGGGTGGACGGCTGCGATCCGAGCACTTTCCCAACGCACAGGGAGTGGTGGCGGAACTTGGAGGTATGCGGTTTCCAAAGGCAGCCACCACATTCAACCATTACACAAATATGCTCGGCTTACAGACCAGAGCGTTTCCGAACCCGCTCACCGAAGCTGCGGGCAGCACTGTGATCGATCTGTTCGGTGAAACCATTTATGCAAAAACACAGGATGATTTGCCTGAGGTATATCAGCAGGTAGCACAAGCGTGGCAGGAAGCGTTAACCACGCAGGCGCATCTTATCGAGCTGCAAAAGGCGATAGCTCAGCGTGATGTAGACACAATCAAGGCATTATGGAATCCATTGGTACGCGACTGGGACGACAGAACTTTTTACGATTTCATTGCAGCATCACCCTCATTTCAGAAGCTCGACTTCAGACACCGTGAAATATTCGGCCAGGTCGGGTTTGGAACCGGAGGCTGGGATTCAGATTTTCGCAACTCGATGCTCGAAATCCTGCGTGTTGTACTGACTGCCTGTGATGATGATCAGGAGCTCATTATCGGTGGCTCTGAACAATTGCCGCGCGGGCTGTGGTCGCATAAATGCCCTGATCCTGTGCACGGGCCGGCAAAGACCAGCCTGAGTGATCTTCACGCAGGCGCGACACGCCCCGGTGTAGTCAGCTTACGAAGAGAAGGCAAACATATCAGCGTCACTGATCAGTATAACAATACCGCCCGCTACCAATGCGTGGTGACTACTTGCCAGAGTTGGTTGCTGACAACCAGTATAGACACAGACGAATCACTGTTTTCTCCAACTCACTGGATGGCACTGGATCGCACCAGTTATATGCAGTCTTCAAAGACATTCGTGATGGTTGACCGGCCTTTCTGGAAGGATATCGATCCGGACACGGGTCGTGACGTAATGAGTATGACACTCACCGACCGTCTAACCCGTGGCACCTACCTGTTTGACAACGGCAGTGACTCTCCGGCGGTCATCTGCCTGACCTATACCTGGATGGCTGATGCACTGAAAATGTTACCCCTGCCCATTGAACGTCGGGTGGAACTTGCGCTTAACGCCCTTGCGAAAATTTATCCGAAGGTCAATATTCGCCAGCACATTGTAGGTAAACCGATCACGATTTCGTGGGAGGACGATGCCAATTTTCTCGGCGCTTTTAAAGGCGCGTTGCCGGGACACTACCGCTACAACCGTCGAATGTACACACACTTTATGCAGCAGCATATGTCTTCAGAGCAAAAGGGAATTTTTATTGCCGGTGATGACGTAAGCTGGACACCGGGATGGGCGGAAGGCGCGGTACAAACAGCCTTGAATGCGGTTTGGGGCGTTATGCACCATCTTGGCGGGCAATGCCCCGCTTCAAACCCGGGCCCGGGTGATATGTTTGAAGCTCTGCAACCAGTCGATCTGGACCGGACCACTTAAGTCGATACCGAACAAAACTCGCTGAGGTCCTGTTCAAGAATTGACGGTATTCAGACAGAGGGATCCAGGCCCGATAGAATTTTTCCGAAGTTGGATCTGAACGCCCGGCGATAGAGCACCACACTGACCCAGATCGTCGCAAAGATAAACAGTCTTGCATCCAGGAACCATGAGACCGCGGCCAGCGCAAAAAAGTAGGAGTTCAAGCCGGTAGTAAAGTGCTTTGCGCCCAGCGCATGAAGCTGCCCCACGCAATGGGCATAGTTGTCCATGTAATCAGCCGTGAACATGTGGTCGTTTGAATCATCAGCGCAACTCTCCAGTGATTTTTTCACCGATATGTCCGGCGCTGCTCCAACCAGCACCAGCACATAGTTAAACAGACGATAACTCCATGCAAACTTAAAAAACGCAAAGGTAAATATAAAAATCACCATCAATACTTTTATTTCCCACGCGGTACGCGAGGGTGTTGTCACAAACGGAATATCTGACAGCAGCGCTATTGCCTTATCTGATGCCCCCAGTCCAGCCAGCAATGCACCGATCAACAGTATCGTGGTGGAGGCGAAAAACAGCACACCGTACTGCAGTGTATTTTGTATGAGCGCATCAGCCATTTTCGGATCGCGATGCACCATGTTGAGCATCCAGCGCTGACGGTGCGCAGCCATACGATGGGAAATAGTTTTGTTGCGCAGCGACGAATGATTGATTATCCAGAAGTGCATCACCCAGGCGGTGAAGAAAAACACCACCGCAATGTAATCAAGCACACTGAACCCTGTCCCCGCTGATGCTGCATTCACGATGTCGCGTTACACCCGGCTAGAATGGGGCATGTTTGGGCGTACGCGGAAACGGAATGGCATCCCGAATATTTTCCATACCGGTGACGTAATTGATCAGGCGTTCAAACCCGAGTCCGAAGCCCGCGTGCGGCACGGTGCCGTAGCGGCGCAGATCACGATACCACCAGAGTTCATCAGCAATCCCCTGCTCCTGCAATTTACCGTCGAGAACGTCGAGGCGCTCTTCACGCTGACTGCCACCAATAATTTCACCTATACCCGGTGCCAGCACATCCATTGCAGCGACGGTTTTACCGTCATCGTTTTCACGCATATAGAAGGCTTTTATCTCCTTCGGGTAGTTGCGCAACACAATCGGTTTGCCGACATGTTCTTCGGTCAGAAATCGCTCGTGCTCAGATTGGAGATCAAGGCCCCATTCCACCGGATATTCAAATTTCTTTTTACAGGCTTTGAGTATGTCAATTGCCTCACCATATTCCATTTGAACAAACGGGGAATTAATGATCTGTTCGAGGCGTTCAATTGCCTGCTTATCTATGCGCTGAGCGAAAAAGGCCATGTCGTCAGCGCGTTCATCCAGCAATCTTGTGAATACGTATCGCAGCATATCTTCAGCTAGCTGTGCGTTCTCATCGAGACCGGCAAAAGCAATTTCCGGTTCGATCATCCAGAACTCGGCAAGGTGCCTGCTGGTGTTTGAATTTTCGGCGCGGAATGTCGGGCCGAATGTATAGACCTTAGACAACGCCACCGCAAATGACTCGACATTGAGCTGACCCGACACTGTCAGAAACGTTTCAGTACCAAAGAAATCATCTTCAAAATTCACCTCGCCTTTACGATTAGCCACATCGAGTGTGCTGACTCTGAACAGTTCGCCTGCGCCTTCACAATCACTGCCGGTGATCACCGGTGTATTGACCCAGTGAAACTCTCTTTCATAAAAATAGTTATGTATCGAGTTGGCCAGTGTGGTCCTGACCCGACTGATCGCACCGAAAGCATTGGTCCTGGGGCGAAGATGAGCAACGGACCGCAGATATTCAAACGTATGTCTCTTCTTGGCAATCGGATAGGTTTCAGGATCATCGACCCAGCCGTGGACCACAACATCGTCAGCCTGAATCTCGAACGCCTGACCTTTGCCCTGCG
>JAHDHK010000334.1 GCA_020631335.1 Chromatiales bacterium | reverse complement strand
CTTCAAGCTTGATGCGCTCAACCATATCGACCATCAGTTGTCGCTGATCGCTTTCACTGACGAACTTGGTAGACTGCGCGTAGCTCAACCCTTTAACAAACGGCCCATAGACCTCGTGATTACTGTTCTGTTCTGTCAGGGCAGCTGAGGGTTTGGCCGGCAGTTCGCCTACAGTATCCAGCCATATTTGCATCGCTTCATCTGAGGTGATGTACTTCATGAACTTGATCGCGGCGTCGTATTTTTCGCCATCGGCTTTGGATGTGATCGCGTTCACCCAGTACGAGGAATAGTTCGATTGGGTGCCGTCCGGTCCGGCGGGCAACTCTGCAACACCCCACTTTAACCCGCGTGTCTTATCCAGCGCACCAATACGAAACGATCCATCGATGTGCATGCCCGCACGACCGGCTTTGAACGCTGCCTGCGGCTGATCCATAAACCCGGATTCAGTGACACCATGCGTGGCAGAAAGGTCGACGTACCACTGCAGCGCTTTTTGACCTGCCTCGCTGTTATAGCTAACCATTTTATCATCGTCGCTATACGGTGTTCCGCCAAACTGACGTACCAGCACCTCTCTCCACCAGTGATGGTCCTGTGCGGTCATACCTGTTGTGATACCCACCTGAGTCAGGTTGCCGGCGCCATCTTTTTTAGTGAGTTTCTTTGCCGTTTCAACCAGTTCATCAAGTGTTGCCGGCGGACCTTCAATACCGGCTTCATCAAACAGACGCTGGTTATAAAACAGTGCCAGGGAACGTACCGCAGTCGGCAGCGCCATATACTCACCGTCGCGTTTCATGGCCTGAACCATTGGGAAGAAATTTTCATCTATTTCCGCAGGCGGCACGGCATCGGCAGGTAGCGGCTGTATGAGCTTGGCGTCGACATAGTCATTCAACCACCCGTAAAAAAGTTGTACGACATCGGGGCCTTCGCCTGCAGGAATAGCGGCCGCTACTTTAGTGCGATAATCTGCATACGGAAAGTGATTGGTTTTAACGGTAATACTCGGATTGGCCTCCTGAAAATTCTCGATGAGCTTATCCATCGCGGTCACACGCGCTTCAAAAAAGTACTGCCAGTATTCAATTTCAACTTCGGCAACAGCACCACTGCTGCCCAGAATACCCATAGTCCCTGCAGCGGCCAGCATCGACCACTTTCGAATACGTTTCAGCATAGTTTCCTCCCGGTTTGGTTAACCGTGTGCTGTTTCCTGATTGGTATGCCTTGCAAAGCTAGTATGGGCACAACCGCCCTGATTTATCAAGTCTCTCACTCCGGCCTTTTTAATTGTTGCTTCAAGGGTACATTCACACATTGCATTTTGTGTCGCGTGGATGAGTGTGTGATGATGTCTCAGCAAACAAAACTTTCATAAAATATGCGAACAATCGATAACCATAGAATCGAGGCCCAGCTACAACACGCTCGAATCGTTGACATGCATCTGGCGCTGCAACGCTTGCGATCAATCGTATCTTTTATGAACTCGGGTGCACATCCGGACGACGAAACATCCGCCATGCTGGCTGCACTCGGTCACCGCGACGGTCTGGACATCTCCTACGCCTGTGCAAATCGTGGTGAAGGGGGACAAAACGATATCGGCACCGAAGCCGGTGCTACGTTGGGTACACTGCGAACAGCTGAGATGGAAAAAGCAGCCGAAGCACTCAACATGCGTCTGTATTGGCTATCTACACAGATCAATGATTCCATCTTCGATTTTCGATTTTCCAAAAGTGGCGTAGAGACACTGGCCCGCTGGGGGCACGAACACACGCTCAACAGATTTGTGTCGATAGTGCGTCGGGAAAAACCCGATGTACTCTGCCCGACCTTTCTCGATATTCCAGGGCAGCACGGACATCATCGAGCCATGACACAACTGGCGCACGAGGTGATCGAAGCTGCCGCTGATCCTACATACACCGTTAACCACCACGGACAGCCTTTACCCGCCTGGCAGGTAGTAAAACTGTATCTGCCTGCCTGGGGCGGTGGTGGAACGGCCTATGACGATGAACTTCCACCGCCGCCTGCCACACTGACCGTTAATGCCGATGGTGTAGACAGCGTTACCGGTTGGAGCTGGGAGCAGATCGGTCAGCAATCAAGACGCTATCACTTAACTCAGGGTATGGGACGCTGGATCGCAGCTGGTGCCGAACGTAATTGGCCACTGCACCTGGCTTATTCCTCTTTTAATGGTTCTGACAGTCACGTTACTGACCACCTTCCATCTGATCTGAATCAACTTGCAGACTACGCGGGCGCATCATCGCTTAAAGATTACCTAACGACGGCTCAACAGCATATTAACGACGCGCTGCAGTCCTTCCCTGATTACAACGCGATATTAGTCAACGCTAATAAAGCACTGAGACAAGTAACACTGGCACAGCAAAACTGCCCGGCCGACGTACAGGCACAAGTTCAGCACCGATTGATCCGTAAAGTCGAGCAGTTGTCACGAGTAATCCGAATAGCCGCAGGCATTGACGCTCAGGCAACCGCAGAGCGTGATCAGCTGCGTCCTGACGAACAGGTGAATATTGTGACTGAACTACGCTTTGCAGACCCGGCGATTCGCGCTGACATCAGCAGTTCACTTTCGATCTCTGTCGATGACGACTGGATGGTTAAAAATAACAACACACTAAAGGCCACACATCAGGCTCCACCCACTGATCCCTACCCGTGCGAATATTTCCCCGACCGGGCCCGACCTCCATCGTTAGCGTTAACTCTGATCGTGGACGGAGTCACCAGTCAAACACAAACCAGCATGGTTAATACCCCGGTCATATTGGCGGCACAGGTCGTGAACCTGTCACGTGAATCAGTAATCATTAACCGCCAGACCGACATCAGAACATTTTCACTGCTTATAGAAAGCCAGTATCCTGAATCTGGCAATGTGTCGTTAACTACACCACACGGGTGGAGCTGCACCTCAACCAACAATAATCTTGTGGTGACGGTACCCGATGACGTGCCTGCCGGCACATATGAATTGCAAGTGCTGCTGAATGGAGCGCCGGCCAGTTCAGAACAGCTTATCGAATACCCTCACATCAATAAGCGGGTATTAGCCCGGAATGCCACCATCAAAGTACTGGTATTAGATGTAACACTACCGGACAAGCGTATCGCCTATATCGGTGGTGGCAATGACCGGGTCGCAGCACACATACGGGCGATGGGATTACCAGTAAAGGAACTCGACGACAGCGCGCTACAATCCGGCAGAGACCTCTGTCAGTTTGATACTTTAGTGATAGGGCTGTTCGCGATGCGGACGCGCCCCGTTATCTCTCAAAACCTGAAGCATATCCACGATTGGGTTGCGTCGGGCGGTCATCTAGTAACGCTGTATCATCGTCCTTGGGATAACTGGGATCCCCACACCGCGCCACCCCGCAAGCTTGAAATCGGTCAGCCCTCGCTGCGATTCCGGGTAACAGATGAAAACGCCGAAGTGACCCATTTAATCCCGGACCATCCGTTATTAAACCATCCCAACCGGATCACTCCTGCAGACTGGCACCACTGGCGTAAAGAACGCGGATTGTATTTTGCCAGGTCTTGGCATGAAGACTATCAGGCGCTGCTGTCAATGCACGACCCGGACGAGGCTCCGTTACACGGAAGTCTGTTGAGCGCGGTAATCGGCTCAGGGCGTCACACACACACCTCCCTGGTACTTCATCATCAAATGGCCAACCTCGTGCCCGGTGGCTTTCGCCTGATGGCTAATCTGCTCGGATAGTGAGTGATTAACAACACGCGAGCGGGTTGCTGGCTGCTGACAGACATGTGCCTGCATACTATCGCGCTGTCACTTGTCAAGGCCATGGGTGCTGATTACCCGGTAATGCAGATGGTCTTTATACGCGCAGCCGTAGGCCTGGTTTTGTTACTTCCCTGGCTATTTCGCGGGTATCGGTCGCTGCTTTCACTTACGCACTGGCAACTGCATGCGGCCAGAATCCTCTGTTCGGTGCTGGCCCTGAGTTGCGGCTACTATGCACTGGGACGAGTGCCTCTTGCGCTGTTCAGCGCACTTAACTACCTGCGCCCCGCCGTGTTAATGATCATGGCGACGCTGGTACTGGGCGAACTGGTCACACGACGACGCTGGCTAGCGGTTGGCCTGGGGTTCATCGGAGTACTTATCGCACTGCAACCCGGCAGCACACCACTGAGCAGTGGCACACTGGTACTGTTCCTCGGCATCGCATTCGGGACGGTTGCAACTATTCTGCTGCGTCGTCTGAAGGGCACTTCAGAAATCGTAATGATGCTGCTATACACGGGTGGGCTGGCACTGGTTTCTGCACCCTTTGCACTTATTCTCTGGGTACCGGTAAGCCGTTCGGATATATTCGCACTGGCAGCTATTGGCCTGTTCTCACAATGTGCACAGTATTGCTTTCTAAAAGCTCACTGGCTGGGAGACGTTGGCTTCCTCGGCCCGTTAACCTATCTCAATCTTTTGCTGGCGGCGCTCGCAGGCTACGTATTTTTCAACGAGATCCCAAGCGCATCTCTGGCGACTGGCGCTCTAATCATTGTAATTTCTGCAGCGTTGCTAAGGGAGTTGAAAGGTACTGCAACATCACGCAATTCACAATAGCACTTACTCATCTGCCTAAGGGTTTGTTACCCCGTCTCCAGACGATACCGTGAACACGCTTCCAATCTAATCAAATACCACGATGCCAATATCAGATACAAATTTGCGGTGACTAACCGGTTGCCAGAACCCCTTCTTATTGTGTTTAGTTCACAGGCGTAATGGCAGAATTTCATGTAGCAATGGAATACTCAATCCTATATCTCACGATCTAACCCGATACGTTGAAAATTCTCCACCGGTGCAATTCAGGCCGGCCCCTCGCCCATGAGTCCTGAATCGGGTAGTTTGCCCGGTCGGGGCAGTGGTTTACTGTCAGCAACTTTATTACCTACAGGCATAATAGTGCGAATCGATGAAAGTATTGATTACCGATGGCAGCAGTGCCATCGGTATATTACCGGTACTTTTCCTGCGACTGTGGCATTTTGTTCGTGGCGAAGCCTGCACAAATCTCAAAGGCACTGTTTAGCTGAAAGACATCACTATTGCCGTGGAGGTTGGGTAGCCATTGAAGATGTTGCAGACGCGTGCCAGCGGGCATTGATGGTAGAGACACCCACATCAATTTCACACGTTAAATCTGATCGGTGCCAGCCCGGAATACGAAAACTACACAGTAATAGAAACTGAGTGATGCCTCGTTTCCAAGCTACGTTATCGTTTCAGTCGCTATAGCTAATAAAATAGATACTCGTAATCCCCTTCTCTATGGTCGTTCCTGCCTTTGTTTTATTCGGCATGTATCGCACACTGGCAAAACATACTATTTCAGGAATTTGAGTTGCTATGTGTGGGAGACTGTGGGCTTCGGCCTAATATCTGTTTCACCGGTTGCCCTAAAGGCTGGTAACTTGAACAACATTACGAGTCACACTGGCGACTGTTCTACGTGATGGTTTTTATCCAGTG
>JAHDHK010000027.1:29056-32323 GCA_020631335.1 Chromatiales bacterium | reverse complement strand
CATCAGCTGGATAAATGCCAGTGATGCAGGTAATTTGACAGCCGGTCGCACGCTGACGATTGACGGTCAGATGATCTCCAGCCGAAAAATCGGTAATCAGTTGATTCTGGCTACGCGGTATCATCCGTCCATAGACGGCATTATCGTCCCGTACAGCAATGACGCGGTTGAAGATAATCGACGCCTGATCGAGTCAGCTGATGTTGATGACTTGCTGCCCGGCTATTCGATTCAGACTGACGCGGGGACAACTACAGGGAAAATCATCACTGATAATCAGTGCTATCAGAATGTAGAAGGCGATAGCAGCCAGACAGATCAGGATGCTGCAACTGACGAGATTGTGCCTTATTTCGAGTCACCCAGTGTGATCACCATCATTACTATTGATCTTAATGATCAGTCGACTTCGATTAAAAACACCTGTTTTATCGGACAATCTGAAACGATGTACGTTTCGCAGAACGCATTATATCTGGCCACAACACAATATCGTTACAGCACCGGGGCAGATGAACTCCAGCGACCAGTGGTGGCTTATTATCCGCCGGAGATAACCACTGAAGTCCACAAGTTCAGCTTTCAGGGAAATGCAGCTCCAGTGTTCAGGGGGTCGGCCTCAGTCAGCGGTCATCTTGGCTGGTATGCTGATCGTAAGCCTTTTCGGATGAGTGAAAAGGACGATAAACTGCGCATCGTGACTTTTGACGATAACCGTTCAGAGTCACCGGTTATGTTGAATATCCTTGCGGAGGGAGATGGTGCAACGCTTCAAACTCTGTCCACGTTACCTAATGAAAACAGGCCTGCACCGATTGGCAAACCTAATGAGAATCTCTACGCGAGCCGCTTCATTGGTGATCGTGCTTATCTGGTGACCTTTCGAATAACCGACCCTCTCTATGTGTTGGATGTCTCTGACCCGAATGATCCTTATATTGCGGGAGAACTGGAACTGCCCGGGTACTCTGATTACCTTCATCCTGTGAATGACAGTCTGCTGGTTGGTGTGGGGAAGGATGCGATACCTGCAGATGGCACAAACTGGGGCGACGGTCGGGGTGCCTTGTATCAGGGGGTAAAGCTTGCATTATTCGATGTGTCCGATCCGGCTAACCCTTTTGTTGCGGACAGCAGGGTGATAGGCAAGCGTGGTACAGACACCCCTGCACTGTACCAGCATCATTCATTTGCATGGCTTGAGGCGGGGGAAGGGCGTAATGCCCGTATGGCTATACCGTTGAGTCTTCACGATGAAGCACCCTCCGGAAGCGGGCCGACTGCATGGTCGGCGTGGTCTTCGAACAAAATGCTGAAGATGGAAATAGACCAGACTAACAATGTGTTTGTTGATGTTCCGGACTGGACCTTCGAAAGCAGAGCGTCGGGTCATACCTATTCGCCGGTGAATTTGTACAATGACCGTGCTGTACTGAGTAGTGATGACGGCCTTTACGTCATACACAACGGGTCGTTGCAGTATGGATTATGGGGAAGCGACTCTGCAACAAGTGCAACCGAGTGATTCTTAAATAGCGTATAAACGCGGCACGATCTATATAGCGGCTCGTCGTGGTTCCGCGTCGATTGTGGAATTAATGCCTGAATCCGGATGTGGGTACTATTTCCGGGTTCAGGTATTTACGCCATGTGTGAAGTTTGTCTGGCTTATTATGGGTACATGCATGTTTTAGCTCAGGCTATGTCTCTTTGAGCGCAGCGCTGATGGTCACGTAATCGCCGAGTTGAAAACTGCAATCAATGCAACCGTAATAGCGCCTTAATACGGATCTTTTCCAAAAAATTCGCTTTATCCCGTGAGCGTGAAAACCATCGCTCAGTGTTAGCCGGAGTTTAATCGGGCAACTTTCGTGTGCGAAAGTCCCTATTATCATTCAGCCTGGCATGAACATGTGATTATGCTGGTTAAGCATCAGGAAACAATGCAGGTGATCGGGTAACGCCCGGCAGGGATTCAAAGTTATATTTGATTCCTTGTTGGGCTTGATCGTTAAGTCGAGTAGCAACCAAAGTAAGTGGTTTCCGACTATAAGCCGAACCTGCCCTTTAATTCGGGGGATACGCATCTTGCGTACATGAGCTTTTTAACTCCCTGCTTGATATTCTGTATGGTGTTTGTATACACGTTGTGACTAATGTTTTCCCCGTTTTCGCGTACGTAGACATTGAGTCTTTCTTTAGGGATAGCGACGGTATAGCCTTTTTCCTCCAGGAACTCCCGCATATGTACGTGAGATATATCGCCGTAGAAAATGCTGCGAAAGTTCTTATAAGAGGTGATATTTCCCAGATTTAAAATTGAGCTCGAGAGAGCTGCGCTGGAGCCGCAATAGGCACTGAACTCATCTGTTGTGTTGAATATTGCGTGGCGTTTAAAGTAGAAGTAACCCTTTTCCATAATAATCGCGTCATACCGACTATATCTTTGCAGATGTTCTACAAAGTCATTGCGAACCAAGTCGTCCGCATCGAGCGGAAACCAGTAGTCGATGTCCGGGTGGTTTTTATGTAGTTCCAGAATGCCCTTTAATATTTTGGTGCACCTGTCTGCTTCAAATGACATTTGATTCTCCATAACATCACTGCCTTGAGCGGGAGGCGGTGGATCGTCGATGCCATGGAAACGAAACCTTTGTTGAAGATATTCAGAATTTTCGGTGAATTCGGGTTGGTCGTGTCCAACGACGATACACTCATACTGATTGTTGGTTTGAGCTAGAACGCTATCAACAGTCAGCTTAAGGTTGTTGCATACGGTTTCCCAGTCCTTGGAAACACATTTCGCCTTGAGAGGTATTACAAAACCGATTTTCAACGTTGGTATTCCTTCATTTAAATGTCATTGATTGCCCTCTCATGTGAAGTCGGAACCGCGGAGAAGGGAAAATAGTCCGTCTAGTGTATAGAGAGCGTTCGTTTATAACTGGGAAATAAATCCCAGATACGAAACACAACGACATTTATTGGGAGTGTAAGTTCCGCTTTGGAAAATTTCTCCGGTGCTACTGTGTTTGAGTTGTGTGGAGATGCGATATCTAAGTATCTGAAAAACAGTATTAAATTGAAGATAAAGGAGATTTCAGCTGTTAACCGGTCTCGCTCAGTGCGGATTGTGATTTAAATGTGGTGTTTTAGAGCTTCACGGTACTTTGCTTGTCTGTGTCTCAAATATGAAACAGCTGCTTTCCCACTTGGGCGGATTGATCAACGCATCGACGTGTTTAAATAGACTTGAGGCGGCTACGC
>JAHDHK010000027.1:0-28956 GCA_020631335.1 Chromatiales bacterium | reverse complement strand
TTGGGCGGATTGATCAACGCATCGACGTGTTTAAATAGACTTGAGGCGGCTACGCTGAGGGCGCTGGTTGTGGTGCTGGAAATTCAGCTTTGCGTTGTTGATGCACTTTTGTACCGATCACGGGAATTTCAGTTTCTCCTTTGACCCAATATTGTCTGCTTCTCCCGGCTGGGACAGATGTGGCGCAGTTTCAGAGGCCATGTTTCGCAGGTGTAAAGCGGGTCAGTCACTCGCCTCTAAGAAATTGGCCTGATCTGACAACTGACTGTTGCCCCGTTAGCTTCATAGGTAAAGCAGCGACTGGTGTGCACCATAAAACCTGATTGGCGATTGACTGGTGCTGTCTGCCAGGTGTTCAAATGGTTGCCGGCATGGCAGAGTGGTGTGTGGCACACTTGCCCGCATTTGTGAGGATTGATCGAGCTTTTTATTTGGTTTTGTCAACTCAATACATTGTGGATGAGCGCGTAGTCCCGGCTTGGGCGCAGCAGTGTATGTATTGCAGCGCAGATACGATCGAACACTGCAGGTAGAGATTTATGTACGTGTGTAATCAATCAGGCTACTAATTAGATTGATGGCACTTATAGTACTGACACGCGTTTCGTGCTGCTGCCGCACGTCGTTGCCTCACGAACTCTATGAATCGCACCCCGGTTTATGGGAATGGATTGCAGGTAGGGTCTGCTGTCGTTGCGGCGGGGTTGGGTGCTACACCAAATTACAGGCTACCGCCGGTATGTTGAGCCGTGAATCAATTGGCTTCTGTTGGTGGATTTTGCCAAGTGCAGTGCTTGTTTCAATAGGCAGCAGACTCTCCGTGATTTAGCCTGAGAAGTCTGAGAAGTCTGAGAAGTCAGGGAATCTTGCGACAACACCACCCCGGGCCGGGGCGGTATTGTTTAAAAAGTGTAGCTGCCTGGTATTAGCGCGCTTTCTTTGTTTTACGGATCTCGGAGTTTGCTGCCACTTTAGTCATTGTCTTCTTGCTGGCAGTCACGTCCGAGACTACCGGCATGACATTGAACTCCTCAACTTTGCGACGCTCTGCCATCAGCATGGTCTCCAGTTCAAGAATGCGAGCTTTCAAGTTTTGACTGGCATCCTTGTGGGCCGAGGTGAGCTTGGCTTCAAGAATCCGGATTCTGTCAAGCAGATCATTTTCCTGTGCCTGGTAGTCGGCAAGCTGTTTTTGCAGGGTCTCTGTGCTGCCCTTAAGGTTGGCGTTGTCCGCATCTTTTGATGCGAGCTCTGCCTGCAGTGTGCCGATTTTGTCATTAACGGCACTATGTTTACCTTTTAGTTCAGCGATTTCGTTTTCAAGCCGATTTTCCGCTTTTTCTTTTCCACGCAACTCGGATTCCAGCGCAGGCATCTTACCTTGTAGGGCAGCCAGCTCACGTTCTGCAGATTCAAGTCGTTGCTTCAGATCTTTGGCTTCTCTACTGGCCTGGGCAGCCTCGTCACGATGGCGTTTGGCATCGTCAGCGGTTTTTTGCAGGTCAGACTTCAGTGCCTGGTAGGCACGATCTAGTTTTTCTGATTCTTTCTCTATTCTATTCGCATCAGATGCCAGATGTTTGTTGTCTGATTTGGCTTCATTAAGTTGTGCATTCGCTGCGCTTAACTCTTGCTCCAGCTTCTTGCGTTCAGCGGCCAGACTGGCTGCCTCTGCCTTTTGAGCCGCCAGTGATTTGTTCAGATCAGCCAACTGTTTATGTTGTGCTTTCTGTTCACCGGAATTTTCTCTCTGGAGAGATGCCAGCTTGTCTGCGGCGGCTTTTGCGGCGCGTTCTGCCTGTTGTGCTTGTTGATCGCGCTCGTTAAGCGCTTTTTCGAGTGAGGCAACCTTTGCCTGCAGATCACTTTCAGACTTATCAAGCTTTTTATTAACTGCGGAAAGCTCCCGGGTTAATGCGGCTTTCTCTGCGTTGTCGACTTTGGCAGTGGATCTGTGATCGGCCAGCTGATCCTTCAAGCGGGCAATCTCGTCCTGCAAAGCACCGTGTTTACTTTGTAGCTGAGCTGCGTCTTTGCGGGCAGCGGCAAGTGCTTCTTTGGCTTCTTTGACATCAATTGCCGCCTTCTGCCTGGCGTCATCGCTTGAGCCTTTTGCCATTTGCAACTCGGCGGCCTGAGCATTGTTCTTAGCTTTCAGATCATCGATCTTATCCTGCAATGCTTTGCTCTTGTCTTGTAGTTGCTGGTTGAGCGATGCCAGTTTGGCGGTCTCATCGCCAGTGGCTTTCTTTTCGTTGTCGAGTGCTTCTTTGAGCGCGGCAATTTCACGCTTCAGTACACCTTTCTCAGCCTCTGATACTTTGGCGGCCGTTGCTTTTTCGTTATTGCTGGCTTTGAGCGACTCCAGTTCGGTGCCGAGTTGTTCAGAACGGTTCTGGGATTTTTCTGTCTGCTTTTCGGCGGCTGCCAGCTGTTTTTCTACTGCGGCGAGTGCAGACTTAGCCTGATTCAGCTCGCCTCGAAGAGTTGAACCGTCTGCAGCCTGGATCGCCAGTTTGTCCATTTTCTGCTGAAGTGCCTTGTTCTCGGCCTCTGCCTTGCGTGCGTCATCTGCTGCGCGCTTGGCATTTGCTTTGGCAGTGTTCAACTCATTATCTTTTGCCTGTAGTTGCTGCTCTCTGGCGGCAAGTGTTTTGTCAGCCTGCTGGTCTGCATGCTGCTTCGCTTTTTCCAGTTGCTTATACTCGCTTTCCAGTGCTGCCAGTTTTTTGGCTGCTTCACTACCACTTTCTGCTCTCTGTGCTTTTTCGTTCAGTGCACTTTTCAGCTCGGCAATCTTGTGATTGTGTTCATCTTTTGACTTCTCCAGATCGCTCTTGAGTGCTGTCGCCTCTCCGCTGAGGGCGGCAACCTCTTTTTCGAGCGCATCTATGTCTCGCTCAAGTGCCGCTCGCTGGGTGGACGCAAGTTTGTCATCGGTGATTCTGGCATTGAGTTCGTCTTTCAGCGCCTGGATTTTATCTTCAAGTGCCTGCTGCTTTTTCTGTCCTGCAGCCTTGTCTGTGCTGGTGTCTTTCAGCTGCTTTTCCAGTGCTGCTACTTTCTCTTTTGCTGAGCGTTCCTGTGCATCAAGTTTAGCTTCCAGAATGCCAAGCTTCTGCTCCAGGCTGGCTCTGTCTTTTTCTGCTCTTTTTGCTGTGGTATCGCTTGCATCAAGTTTGGCCTGCAACTGTTGATGCTTAGCGTCAGTTTCCTGTAATGCTTTTCCGCTGCTATCCAGTTCGCCTTTCAGGGCATCAATTTTTTGTTGCTGCATTTCCAGGTTGCGCTCGGCGGCAGCGGATTGTTTTTCCAGCTCTGCCTGTAGTGCCTGTTTTTGCTCCTGTATTTCATTCAGCTTAGCTTTGATTGCATCGCGCGCCTGCTGTGCACCTGATTGCTCGCCAGCAGAGTTGTCGAGTTTGTCTTTCAGTCTTGAAATTTCTCCCTCGAGACGCCCGATAGTACCGGCGTTCTCTGCAAGCTTTTTATTCGAGTCATCGCTGACGGCTTGTCGTGCCGCCAATGCATTTTCGAGGTCGGCAACTTTCTTATCATGTGTTTGCTGCAAGCGTGAAAGCTGATCCTGCAGTGATTTTATTTCTCTCTGCAAAGCAGCGGATTCGGCCTGTGCAAGCTTCAGATCTGTTGCCTTTTCGTTGAGTTCTACCTTAAGTGCTTCGATCTTGCCCACGGACTTCGCCTTGTCGGCTTCTGCAGCAGACAACCTGGCACTGATCTGTTCGTTGGCTCTGGCTTCCTGTTCCAGGTTGCGCTTGAGTTCGGAGATAGTTGCATCGCGTTTGTTAACCGAATCATTCAGAGAGATTTGAAGCGCGTTTATCTCACGCTGCAGCGCGGCGCAATCGGCCTTGGCCCGTTCTTTTGCCGCGTCATTGTTTTCAAGTTTTACTCGCATTTCAGCCAGGCGGTTTTCAAGCTCTGCACGTCTGCCGTGTGCATCTGCCAATGCCTGATCTATCTGTCTTACGGCGGCTTTTTCATCGTTCAAATCGGCGTTGAGCTTATGCAGCAGACTATCTTTATCAGACAAAGCTCTTTGCAGCCCGTCGTTTGCCGAATTCGAGGCATCCAGCTGGCTCGCCAGTTTAGCGATCTCTGTTTTAACAGAAGGTAGCTCGCCACTGAGATCATCTATCTTGCTCTGCAATGCAGCGATGTTATTGTCTCTGCCCTCGATATCGCCCTGTGCCTCTGATAAAGCCTGTTTAATGGGCTGAATCGATTCCTCAGATTGATGGAGTCGGGACTTGAGCTCCTCTTCTGTTCTGCTGGCTTTGATCTTTCGCAATATCCAGCCGAGTAAAAAGCCGAGAAGGGTTGCGATCACCAGGATCTGCAATACCTGAACGATTAAATAAAGCATTTCTACTCCGCGCTCTGTGAGCTTATGATTGGTTGTTGCAAGGTGGTAAAATCGGGCTGCGCCTGATGCACATATTCGATTTCGACACGGCGGTTATAGGTTTTGTCGCCGGTGGATTCGTTTGATGCAATGGGACGCGTCTCACCGTAATGAAACAGGTGCAGCCTGTCTGTGGCGATACCTTGCGAGGCGATCGAGTCTGCCACCGCCCTGGCACGTCTTTGAGACAGTTGCAGGTTATAGTTTTCGCTGCCATCGTGATCGGCGTGTGCTTCTATCAGAAGAATTCCAGGGCACTCGCTCAGCAGTCTTGAGAAAGCGGTTATTGTCCCGGCGAATTCATCGCTGACCACTGCGCTGTCTACCGCAAAGTTGATCGTGTTTTCATTGATCACCGCATTTAGCATGGATCTGCAGGCTGCTGTCATCGTGTCCGCTATCGCAATCTCGGTCACCAGAGCGAGTGGATCAATTTCATCGCGTCGATTATTAAGGTTGTCTTCGATCGCTTTTTTGATCTGCTCGTCTTCCGCTGTGCCGCGCAATATGAATTGCTCTTCATTGATGTCGAGCTCTCCCTCTAACAGCATCAGTACTGCACCGGCACCGAGTGCAAGCTTTTCCGGGCTCGAGGCAAGCGGTCTGCCGTCGAATTCAACCGATCCGTCCGGAACGACCGGTGCTATTGCCCGGCGCATGTGCTCCAGCGCCTCCGGGCTGTCGATTGTGCCGTCGATGCGCAAACCCTGACTGGAAAAGTGAGTCGCCTGAAATTGGTAACCATCTCTGACAGCAAGCTCGCTCCTGGCAGCACGTACACCCCAAACCGAATCAACGGTCTGTGTGGCGGTGTCGCGATCCTGCTCTGTATTCACAAGCCCTAATAACGTAACATCCCGTCCGTCAACGCTAAGGTCGACGTCTGGATTGATTTTGGCGATAGCGGCATTCGACCGTTCAGTGATATCGGTCTGAATTTTCTCGGTAAACAGAGTGGCACCCACCCAATAAACAACTCCGAGCAAAGCCGTAAGTAGAACTGCGGAAAAGAAACGCATGTAGCTTCCGTTGACTGAATTGACACTTTGAAGCTCAACGCGCAAATTGTTAGCCAACCGCTGCATCAGTCGGTCACTGGTGCGAGTAAAGTGTGAGGCGCTGCTCACAACATTTGTAAACGAAAATGTACCGACGCAGGAATCGAAAATGAAAGCACTGGTTTATGTTGGAACCGAGCAAGTTGTCTACCGCGACGAGCCAGATCCTTCGCAGATTGCCGATGATCAGTTGTTGTTAGCTGTCGACGCGTGTGGTTTGTGCGGGTCTGATATGCATGCTTACCACGGCCATGACGCCAGGCGTGTTCCGCCGCTGGTGCTGGGCCATGAGGCCTGTGGTGTCATACAGAATGGCGACCGGTCCGGAGAGCGAATCATCATTAATCCGCTGATTACCTGTGGCAGCTGCGATGACTGTCAGGCTGGACGCAGCAATCTGTGCCAGTCCCGGGAGCTCATCGGAATGAGGCTGGCTGGCGCGTTTGCGGATCAGGTGGTGCTGCCCGCGAAAAACGCGCTGACCATGCCGCCGGATATGAATCCGGTTGAAGCCAGTCTGACCGAGCCTACTGCTGTGGCGGTGCACTCTGTGGCGCTGGCTGAGCGTGTGTTGCATCGGCCGGTATCTGAAGCCCGTGCACTGGTGTTGGGTGCCGGGGCTATTGGCGCTTTGATCGCACTGGTTCTGCAGGGTAAGGGGTGCCGCGAGATTATGCTTGGGGATACCAACGAGCTCAGACGACAAACTGCTGACAGACATGCGTTTGGTAACGTTTATAATCCGCTGGACACCGAGCTCGATGCCGCCTCTTTTGATGTGGTTTTTGACGCAGTGGGCACGGGCGGGACCCGTGCGGCGAGCAGCAGGCTGGTTCGCCCTGGCGGGGTGATTTGTCATGCCGGTTTGCAGGATCAGTCAGACGGGCTGGACACCAGAACAATTACATTGCAGGAAGTGACGTTTATCGGAAATTATTGCTACACGGTCGCTGACCTGAACGCCGCCATTGATTTGCTGTATCACAAAAAGCTCGGTGCACTCGACTGGGTTGAGCAACGATCGCTGGCAGATGGTGCAGGTGCATTTTCAGATATTCATCTGGGTAAATCAGCTTCCCCGAAAATTGTATTGATACCGTAGTGATCAATCCCTGTGCAGCCACTGCAATGCACAGGTGTTGGCAGGAGGACAGAAAAATGAGTGGTTACCCGGTTTTTTGAAGCAACGTTTTCATATGTTGGTAATCAGAGAATCGTTGTTTTCAAGTGCAAGATGTGAAATGTTGTTGTAGCTGCTGAGGGTTGGCTTACCGTTGTGCACTTTTAGGGTGGTAATGCTGGCGTTGTAGATTCCCCAGTTCAATTCGAAAATCCTGGGTACCGGAAATTCAGTAAGCAAATGAAGAATGGTGCAGATTACGCCGCCCGATGTGAAAATCGCAATATTTCCGGTGTTATTATTTTGAATGACTTCGGTTAGTCCCGTTTTTACGCGCGCTTTAAACTGCTCCCAGCTCTCCAGAGAGTCGTGTGGTGTATTGTCCTCTACCCATGTGTTCATTAAAAATGAGAAGGTGCTGTAAGTGAGTTTTACATTGTGATCGTAGGTTGATAGTGAATTGCCGTTGCTATCACTGCCTGCCAGTAGCGGGGCGTATCGGGTAAAGATCTGGCTGTGCTGATATTCATTGAAAGCAGCGTTCTTTGCCAGTCGCTCGGGGGGTGTGCTTGTTGAAATACAGGCGGTATCTATCTGGCGTTGCAGGGTGCCACTCAATATTGCATCAAAACCGGAATTGATCTGCTGAAAATACTGACCAAGAATCTGTGCCTGCAATCGCCCTGTGTCCGAAAGTACATCATAGTTGCTGCTGCCGATTGAGGCCTGGCCGTGTCTTATCAGGTGTATTGTCGTCATTAAGCAGTGACAGAAGTCTGTAGATAAAAATCTGGAAAAAGAAGTTGTATGTTCAGTATAGACAACATGGGGCCGGTCCGGCTAAGCGGTGCATATACGGTAATGCGTGACAGGCACTGATTACATACAATGATGCCTGATGCCATGTTCAGGCAACAGTGCCGGTATTAACCAGAATTCGAAAAGCGGGAAGTGTTAATGATAATCACCAGTCTTGAGTATCTGCCGGGAGTGACTGTCGATAAACATCTGGGTCTGGTGCAGGGGAGCTCTGTTCGATCCAAGCACGCCGGCAGAGATATTATGGCCGGACTGAAAAGCATCTTCGGTGGTGAGCTTGTTGGTTATACAGAGTTGCTGCAGGAATCGCGCGAAGAGGCAGTGCAGCGTTTGATTGAACAGGCCCGCAGCATAGAGGCGAATGCTGTTTTAAACGTGCGGTTTTCCACATCCAGTATCGCGTCGGGTGCTGCGGAGATTTTTGTCTACGGGGCTGCGGTACAAATAGTGGAAACACCATGATTGATGCCATTTTTTACGCGGTATTGCTGGTGCTCGGCTTTGGTTTCGGTCAGCTGAATGAGCGACGACACTACAAGTCTATTCAAAAGCGGGAGCAAGCGTTAATGTCCGTAGTGGCAGTTGGTTCACGTCATCCGCCCGCCGGCGAATTTTATGAGCAGCGCCTTGTCGTAGGTAGTGTGGTGGTTGCAAGTGACTATTTTAAGTCTTTCCTTGCCAGCCTGGTTAATATATTCGGAGGTCGCGTTCGAACCTATGAGCCGTTGTTGGATAGAGGTCGGCGTGAAGCATTATTGAGAGTTAAAGAACAGGCGAAGGGCATCGACGCCTCTTTAATATTCAATATCAAGTATGAGACTTCCAGAATAGGAGGTGGAGTTACCACGATTGAAGTGCTCGCTTATGGATCTGCGCTGGTGCCCCGGGATGATAGTGATATTCGTAAATCTCTTGTACCGAAAGTAGAGATATTGCAAAAGTAACGGTCCTATACTGCAGATGAAATATTACAACCGCCTGCCGAAGGAGGGTGTTAATACACCGCAAAGGCATCCGTTAACGGAGTTTTTGCGATTGACTGTCGCCGCGATCGTTGCCCTGTTGCTTTTCGTTTTGTTACTGAACAGTGCAGGTGGGCGTCTTGGCGGGCTAATACCTTTTCGGGTTGAGTTATGGGTCGCGCAGCGACTTGATGATGCCTTTGCACAATCCGGTGTCGAATCTCCTTTTTCAAGTCGTGCCAGCGAAACTGAACTCATCCGTTATCTAACGCAGCTCGGCCGTCAGGTCGAGCAGGCTCTCGGTATGTCTGCCCCGATGGTAGTCAAACTGCATTACAGCGATGAAGATACATTTAATGCATACGCTACTTTGGGTGGACATGTGACACTTTACAAAGGTTTGTTAAAGGAATTGCCGCACGAGAACGCATTGGTGATGTTGATGGCACATGAGTATTCTCACGTTCAACTACGTCATACAGCCCGAGGGGTAGGTGGCGGGTTAGCGGTGGCAGTCGGTGCCGCCTTATTGCCGGGAGGAAGTGGAGTGGAGGGGCGGCTTTATTCGATATCCAGTCTGGTGAGTAATTTAAATTTTTCACGAAGCATGGAAACCGAAGCTGACCAAAATGCTTTACATGCAGTTCATCAAATCTATGGTCATGTTAATGGTGCTGCGGATTTGTTCGGGTTGTTTGTTAAATTCAGAGGCGTGGATAAAGACGGGAAATTGGATCGCTTCTTTTCCACACATCCTCTCGATGCGCAAAGAATCGGATCGATCAGCCAGTCTGCGATGGAGCAGGGGTGGGCTTTGGAAGGTAGTCTGACTGGTTTGCCTGCCGATTTTCAGCAGTGGCTCAATGCAACCCGGTAGTTGTCTGGTTCGTTTAGATTGAGTTGTGGCTCTTTTCGGCTACCGGGCGGATATCCGGGAGATTAGATGCGCCATCAACATGCTGAATCGAATCGAGTTGTGCGCTCAGATTGCTGATGCACTCATTGGTTGATGCCAAAAGCGCCAGCAGCTCATGTGCGCTCTCGCCGCCTTTATCCAGATCAACTGCTGCCCCGTTGAGTCGTCTCAAAAGGTGGTGTAAACCGTCGCAGGTTGTTATCGCTTCTTCTAGTTTTGTCATGAAGCACTCCCGTTGTCAGGGCTCTTATAATATTTTGTCGGCCCCGACTCATAACGCATTAGTCATTCCTATAGCGCACAACTGTATATTTGACAACTTCTGTTAATTACTGTTTAGGTATTTTTCTGAAACACAGCCTGGGCTTCGGCTCTGTCCGGAATGTCCCAAGATAATGAAGTGGCATCGTTTTGATGATCTGTTATGCAGTTTCGGAATGTAGGGCTAAACAAATCACGGTTGGTACCGTTACCTCTGCTTCGGATATCAGTGCTGATCAACTTGTACAACCCGCTCGCAAAACACATACGTTCAATTAAACGCGCACTGCGTAGAGTCAGGCTGAGAACAATTGATCCGGCCGTGGCCGTTCGACTGATCGCTCGAAACTGTTTCCGGATTGTCCGGGCGTGTGTTGTACTGGTGGCCTTGCTGGCGCTGGCAATCACGGTGTTGCTGATAATCACCTGTGGTTCAACGATCAGAAGGGTGCGCGACTCTCTGTCTGAAAGAGCGCCGGGCTGAGGCTCGCTTAGGTGCAAGCCGGAACGATTGGCCGGCAGGTCTTATCGTGGTAGTGCCGCAGCCTCGGTTGCCAGTTGTGTTATGGCTGCCCAGTCCTGAGCCTGCACCAGTTTTTGTGGCGCAACCCACGATCCTCCGACACACATCACGTTTTCAAGTGCCAGATAATCGTGGCAGTTTTTCGGGTTTATCCCGCCTGTCGGGCAGAAGCGAAGTGCTCCGTAGGGGCCGCCGAGTGCCTTGAGCATTGAGACGCCGCCGTTCTGTTCAGCCGGGAAAAATTTTAACGTATCCATCCCTGCATTGATCGCAGTCAGTGCTTCGGTAGCCGTTGCGATGCCCGGCAGGTAGGGAATATTGTGGTTAGCAGCGGCCTCTACCAGCGGCAAGTGCAAACCCGGGCTTACCATGAAGTCGACGTCCAGTTCGGCACAGCGCGCCAGCTGCTCTTGTGTATTCACTGTGCCTGCGCCAACAACGGCGCGAGTGTTGGCTTTAATCGTACTGATTGCGTCAAAAGCCTCCGGTGTGCGCAGTGTTATTTCCAGTACTGAAAGACCTCCCTCGATTAGCGCATTGGCCAGATCGACAGCGTAGTCGGTTCGGTCGATAACCAGAACCGGAATCACCGGTGCGATCTCAAGTATTTTTCTAGCACTCATAAGGAAGTCTGCACAGTTGATGAGGTAAGGGCGTAACCCGATAGTAGGGTTATTTTAGTCAACACCATATACAAAACACGAAAATAGCTCGAGCGCGGCTGATTCCAGTATGGTTTAAGTGTGTTAGTGCGGATTGAACAGCGAGAGTGCGCCGGTTTCAGCACTGCTGACCGTCGAGCGCATATGCTCGAATATGTGGCGTCCACAATCTAATGGTTGCTGTTCCGGTTGCACACCGGTAGTGCGCTGTGTCCATTCTTGTTCGTCCACCTGTGCCTGCAGCAAACCAGCTGTCACATCAAGTTTGATCGTATCGCCATCTCTGACTTTTGATAGTGCTCCGCCATCAAAGCATTCCGGGCTGACATGAATTGCCGCGGGCACTTTACCGGATGCACCGGACATGCGCCCGTCAGTCACTAAGGCAACCCGGTATCCTTTGTCTTGCAATACACCCAGAGCAGGAGTGAGTTTATGGAGCTCCGGCATGCCATTGGCTCTCGGTCCCTGATTCACCAGTACAGCTACAAAGTCTGTGTTGAGTTTGTTTTCGTCGAATGCTTCCAGAAACTCTGTCTGACTTGAAAACACCTTTGCCGGTGCTTTTACCTGGCGATGTTCCGGGGCTACAGCTGATGCTTTTATAACGGCCCTGCCGAGGTTGCCGGTGAGTAGAGAGATGCCGCCCGTTTTATCAAAAGGCTTTTCAATGGTCGAGATAATGGACGGGTCTTCAGCCTGGTTGCTGACTTTTTTCCAGTAAACGGTTGAGCCGTCGGCAAATGGCTGTTCGCAATAGCGCTCCAGTCCTCTGCCGACAATGGTGTTTACATCATTGTGTAACAGTCCGCCGCTAAGCAGTTGTCCAATGACTGCAGCCATACCGCCTGCTGCATGGAATTGATTAACATCGGCCTGGCCGTTTGGATATATTCGCGTCAGGGTTGGTACGACCGCTGACAATTCACTGAAATCAGTCCAGTTGATGTTGATGCCTGCGCATCTTGCGATGGCAATCAGGTGAATGGTGTGGTTAGTCGAGCCACCGGTGGCAAGCAGGCCTGTGATGGCATTGCAGACCGACTCAGGAGTGACCACCTCTGCCAGCGGCAGGTAGCTGTCCTTAAGCGCGGTCAGTTCCAGTGCGCGTTCAGCGGCGGCGACAGTAAGCGAGTCTCTTAACTCGTGGCCGGGGTTGACGAAAGCGCTGCCGGGCAGTTGCAGCCCCATTATTTCCATCAGCATTTGATTGCTGTTGGCTGTGCCATAGAAGGTGCAGGTGCCCGGGCCATGGTATGACTGGCATTCGGTTTCAAGCAGTGTTTTGCGATCTATTTCGCCCAGTGCGAATTTCTGGCGGGCAATGGCTTTTTCGGAGTTGGGTAGGCCGGTTGTCATCGGGCCGGCTGGTGCGAACAACATGGGAAGATGACCGAACTCAAGCGCCCCCATAACCAGTCCAGGCACGATCTTATCGCAGGTGCCCAGGCAAACGACGGTGTCGAAGGTGTCGTGTGAAAGCGCGATAGCGGTAGCCTGTGCGATCACATCGCGACTGAATAATGACAGCTCCATGCCTGCCCGTCCCTGCGTCACGCCATCGCACATTGCCGGCACCCCGCCTGCAAACAATGCAGTCGCACCATTGTGTATGGCGGTTCTTTTAATGATTTCCGGAAAGCGATTAAACGGCTGATGGGCCGACAGCATTTCGTTATAAGACGAAACAATAGCCAGGGTCGGCGTGCGTTCTTCGTGGAGTACGAGCTTTTCGTTAGGAGAAGCAGCCGCGACCGCATGGGCAAAATTCGTGCAGGAGAGCCGGTTGCGGCGCGGCTGATTCTTTTTGGACCGTTGTACGCGAGCCATGTATTCGGATCGACCTGACTCGCTTCTTTCAATGATGCGATCGGTGACCGAGCGTACAACCGGATTAATTGAGGTCATTTACTGCTGCGAAACTCGTTAGCCAGCCAGTGGTGTAACAATACTACAAATATTTTGCCATGCAAACCGTTTTGTTTGTAAAAAATAAGTGAAATATAAGAATAGAGGGCGATTTTGCCCAATTTTGCAATAGTATATGCAATGTAGTAAAACTACGAAAATAGTGTAATTAACAGCGCAGTCAGCTTTTACAGCGCTCTGCGTGTGACATCAAGGGAATCAAAATGTCTCCAACAAAAGAATTTTCGCTGGCACCATTCGATCTTGTTTTGTTTGGCGGTACCGGTGATCTTGCAATGCGCAAGTTATTACCCGCAATGTACTTTCGACATTACGAAGAGCAGTTACCGGACGACGGGCGCATCATCTGTGTAGCGCGCAGTGCGATGTCCACAGAAGAGTTCAAGCAGGAAATGGAACGAACCGTCAGGCAACACGTCGAGTCAATGTATGACGAAACAGCCTGGGCGTCCTTCTGCGACAGAATTTTGTATCTCAGCATAGATATCACTGATCAGGCGCAATATCAGCAACTGGTAGAGGTGCTGGGTGAGGTGCCTGATCGTGTCAGGGTCTTTTACCTGTCTACGGCGCCGGGTTTGTTCAGCAGAATATGTGATGGCGTGGCCAAGGCTGGTCTGGTCACTGAAAACAGCCGTGTGGCGCTGGAAAAACCTCTGGGAAGAGATCTTGCCAGTGCGGTTGCCATTAACGACGAGCTGGCCGAGGTATTCACTGAAGCGCAGATTTATCGCATCGATCACTACCTCGGCAAAGAAACCGTACAGAACCTAATGGCGCTGCGTTTCGGTAATTATCTGTTTGAACCGATATGGCGGCGAGAGCATATCAGTGACATTCAGATCACTATTGCCGAGCAACTCGGTGTCGAGAGTCGCGCCGGTTATTATGATCATACGGGTGCGATGCGTGACATGGTGCAAAACCACTTGTTACAACTGCTGGTGATACTGGCGATGGAGCCGCCAGTAAGTATTCATCCGGATGCAGTGCGCGATGAAAAAATAAAAATACTCCGGTCATTAAAGCCATTGAGCGGGCGTGATGTGCTGGATTCTACCGTCAGAGGACAGTACTCAGACGGTACCGTCAACGGCAAGCCCGTGATTGCTTACAGAGATTCGGATGGTGTTGCACCCAACAGCTTTACTGAGACTTTTGTGGCGTTGAAAGCAGAGATCGACTCATGGCGCTGGCAAGGGGTGCCGTTCTTTTTACGTACAGGGAAGTCTTTGCAGGACAGACGAACTGAAATAGTTATTAACTTTCGCAGTGTGCCGCATTCGATTTTTGACATGCCCAGAGTACCTAATCGTCTGATTATCCGTCTGCAGCCCGAAGAGATAATAAAATTTCAGATATTTGCCAAGGGTCGAGGGGACGAGATGCGACTGCAATCGGTAGATCTCGATCTTGACTTTAATCAGGCGTTTAAGAAAAGGCAGATGATCGCCTATGAGCGGTTGTTGTTGGACATCATTCGCGGCAATCAGACGCTGTTTAACCACAGGGATGAAGTGACTGCGGCGTGGGGCTGGATAGATCCGATTATCCAAAGCTGGGAGCAATATCAGGTAGAGCCCATACCTTATGCGGCAGGCACCTGGGGTCCGCCTGCTTCAAGTGCGTTAATTGCAAAGCACAATTGCGGCTGGCTGGAAGAGTGTCCCTGAGCGTGTCGGATCATTATGCTGGGTAAAATTAAATCTGCCGAGGCTACACTGAGTCGATCTGAGCGCAAGGTCGCCGATCAGGTGCTGCAGAACCCGGAGAAAATTGTAGAGGCTTCCATCCAGCAACTGGCAAAGATGGCGACAGTCAGTGAACCCACTGTTGTGAGGTTTTGTCGGGCTATCGGATGTAATGGCTACCACGATTTCAAATTGCGTCTGGCTCGATCAATTGCGAGCCAGGACACTTTCTTTTTTCGTGATGTAACTGCCGCGGATAACAGCAGAGAGTTATCAGAGAAGCTGATCGATTCGGCTATTGCGTCTATGCAGCATATACGCAATGAGCTTGACTACCAGGCGATAGACCGTGCGATTGAAATGTATTGCAGTGCCGAGCGGGTAGAGTTTTACGGGTCGGGCGGGTCCGGACTGGTAGCGGAAGACGCACAGCTCAAATTTTTCAGACTGGGTAAGCCTGCAATCGCCTACGTCGATCCGCATGTGCAAAAGGCGGCAGCATCGCTGCTGGATAAGAACTCACTGGTTGTCGTGATATCTTATACCGGTAAAAACCGTGACGTTATAGAAGCGGTTGAGCTGGCACGGCATGCGGGTGCTACTGTAATTTCGGTGACTCGAACCAGTTCACCACTGTCACAGCTTTCTCATATAAACCTGAATGTCGATGTCAATGAGGACAGCGATACTTTTTCTCCGCTTAAGTCCCGTCTGGCGCAAATGATGGTGTTGGATATACTGGCTGTCGGCATTGCGCTAAAGGGGGGGGATAGCATGATGGATCAGCTGGCGCTGGCAACGGCTGCTATTGCAGACAAGTTCGTAGAGTAAGTATATCGAGCGCACATACAGTCTGTATGTCAAAAATGAGATTGTAGAAAACCAATAATCGCACCGGCTACCGGTTCCGGATGATCCATGTGTAAGTGATGGTTGCCGGGCAGGCGGGTGGTACTGAGTGTATGCATGCGCTGCGAACGCTGCTCAAAAGTGTTAAGTTTCGCCAGGTGCCCTTCATCAGCGATGATGCAATGTGCAGGGCAATCTACAGCACCAAGAATGCTTTGCACTTGTGCTTCTGTGTAGTAACCGGGTGATGCCGCACGTAGTTTCGGATCAAATCTCCACTTGTATCCATTCGTGACCTGTACGAGTTGCCTTTCGATTATCAGTCTGGCTGATTCGGTGTGCATTTTTGCTGCTTTGAGTCTGGTGTCGACTGCCTGATCTACACTATCGAACAGCCTTGAATCAGTGTTGCGCCTGAGTTTCATCTCATGATGGAATCTGCGCAAACGATCGGGTAGTGCTTCGGCTGATTCTGATATCGGGCCCAGCGCATCGATAAGTAAGAGGCTTTCAATTCTGTCGGGCTCGGCTATTGCGCACACCGGTGCAATACAGCCGCCCAGAGAGTGCCCGATGATATGGAAATTGTCCCAGCCCAATGCATTGGCTGTCTGCAGAACATAATGACCCGTGCTTGCGATGGTGTATGGAACATCATTCTTCAGGTGAGAAGATTTTCCATGTCCCGGTAGATCGATAGCCACGCAGTTAAATTCATGCAAGAGTGGGAGTAACGGGTAAAAGCTGTTGGCATTATCGAGCCAGCCGTGCAGGCACAGGATTTTTGGTTGATGGCTGCTATGCTTGTTATGTTGCAGGCCATGGATCGTCAGATCATCGAGTTCGATGTTTACAGGCTGCAGATTACAGTTCATGGCGGTCTGTCACTGAATGGTGGGTGTGCATAGAGTTATTGTCGGGGTAATAGATCAGAACTTCTAAAACCTGATGGTACAAGCCGTAAACCGCCTGTAGTCGTCAAGCGAGGTTTGTCCGCTGGAAAACTGAAAGCGCCGGTATCTAATTACGAAAAACTATTTATCGTGACAAGAGTGTCTCATATCTGCCTGTTGAAACCGGCAATTTTGCGATGGAAATACCCTGATGATCAAATTGCTTGCTGTATTGATTTTTCTACCACTTATCGGTTGTACAGGTGGATCGCTGGATGTTCTGTCAAATCGGGAAAGGTCTGAATCCGAGCAGACTTCATTAAGAACAGTGTCGATTGAGCTCAAGAGCATCGCACCGGATACATTCCAGCCGTTGATTGAACAGCGCAGAATAATTGCTGAGCCATTGTCTGTAGTGCCGCGAACTCGTCTGCAGGTAAAGTATTCTGTGGACGGGACAGAGGTAGTTCGCTATGTTGACGATTGCGATGTGCCCGGCGATCATATTCCACAACCCAGTCTTTGTGCAGAAGTTGTGCAAAATGAATACGTCTATGGTGCGATCGAGTCGTTCGAAGTGACTGATGCCGGGGGCATGGCAGAGCTGCTGCTTGCTACGAGTTCATATCGCCTGACTGCAGAGAGCGTGACTACGCTTGAAGATCCTAAGTGTCACTGGAGTGGCTCAACAGTGGTTAGCAGTCACGATGTCGCTGTAGAGCTTCCCTTAGCAGTTTACTGCGAGGCAGAGTAGTTCTGTTGGAGTAGTTCGGTAAATGCTTTTGCAACGACTGGCTTGCTGCAGAGGTAGCCCTGATATAACTCACATTGCAGCAGTTTCATGTGGTTGAGCTGCACATCTGTTTCTATACCTTCTGCCACAACAGTCATGCCCAGATCATGAGCCATAGAAACCATAGCTCGAACAATAGGAGATTTGTTTTCAGCTGATTGTACTTCTTCAATAAACGATCGGTCTATTTTGAGCTCGTCCAGAGGCAGTCGCTGCAGGTAGCTTAGCGAAGAATACCCTGTGCCGAAGTCATCAATAGACAGTCTGACGCCGATTTTTTTGAGGTTATGTAATAGCTCGATGTTTGATTCGGCGTTTTCCATGACCATGTTCTCTGTGAGTTCCAGGGTCAGCGATGAGGCCGGAAAGCCTGTTTTCTCCAGCACCTTAGCGACGGTCAGATCCATGCGTGAATCGTGAATCTGCCTGATGGACACATTGACCGCAAGTTTGAAGTCGATGGAGAATTGCTTTTGCCATAGTGCAGCCTGATTGCAGGCCTGTTCCAGAATCCATGCGCCTATGGGTATTATTTGTCCTGTTCGCTCTGAAATAGGTATGAATTCTTCAGGCGAAACGAAGCCGATGTCACGGCTAATCCATCGTATCAGTGCCTCGGCTCCAATGATGTCACCGGTAATCAGATCCACCTTGGGTTGATAGGTTACCTTTAACTCATTGTTCTCTATTGCCTTGTGCAGGCCGTTTTCAATAGAAAGAATCCTGGTGGACTCTTCGTTCATAGAGCCCGAATAAAATGCATAGTGTTCGCTGCCACCGTGATCTTTGGCATGTGCCATCGCGGTTTCAGCGTTATTCATAAGCTGTTGTGGATCCCTGGCGTCATCGGGAAATACTGATATTCCGATTTTGGTGCTTGGATATATCTGCTGTCCATCGAGATTAAACGGTTCGTTGGTGTCTATGACAATACGCCGTGCCAGTACAGCGGCCTGTTGCGGATTGTCGAGATGACCCAGAAAAATCGAAAATTTGTCACCACTGGTGCGCGCCAGAGTGGTAGTGATGTCGGTACCAAACGTATCACGGATAACGTTTGTTGATCGTACACAGCTTTCTAACTTGCGGGAGTATAGTTGTATAAAGCGATTGCCGAGCTCGGTGCCCATTGAGTTGTTAACGGTCTTTAAATTGTCGAGATGGATATGTAAAGCCGCCCCCATTGCGCCCTCTGCCCGTAGTGCATCGAGTACTGCGTAGGTGTTGTCAATGAATACATCGAGCTTGGCCAGTCCGGTTAACTGGTCGTAGTTGACCATCTGGTGTTGATAGGCTTTTGCAGCCAGCGTGTTACGTAATCTGAGTGCAAGCTCACTTGCATCAACCGGTTTTGCCAGAAAGTCCATCGCTCCCAGATGCAAAGCGCGCAGCTTGGTGTCTGCATCGTCTGATGACGTTAATATAACTACGGGAATGTGCTTTAAAGAACGGTTTGCACGCATGGTCTGCAATACATCGAATCCAGACACTTCAGGCATCATCAGATCAAGCAGGACCACGTCCGGCTTCTCTGCCTGCATCATCGAAATCGCTTGCGTAGAATCGCTGGTGGAGACAAAGTTACTGTAGCCTTCACCGGTAAGGTAAGTTTGTAGTACGTCAGTATTAATCGGTTCGTCGTCGACTAGCATGATTTTCGCCGCTGCAATTAGCGACTCGTACTGATCGTCTACTGCGTCAGAGTCGAGGAAATCACTTTTTTCGAGTGCATTATTCTGCATAGGTGATGCTACTTTTGCCCTGATCAGGCTGAAGTTCTCTGCTCTGACGCATCATTGTCATTTCCGGGGACGACGATGTTATTCGCATAAGTCTTTATTTGAATTAACAGCTCTCCAAGATTGCTGCCATCATTGTTTTTTGCGTGACGTTCCATCTCCGCAGCGGGTTCGGTAAATATTTCAAAACCTACCGTCCCGCCAGATCCTTTCAGCCAATGTGCGATGTTGGCTACTTCTGTAAAATCATTCACCGCAATTGCCTGTTCCATACTGACCAGCTGAGACTCCAGCCTTGAGACGAATCGCATAATAATCGGTCTGAATGCCGGATTTTGTTCCGCTAACCGACTTACTACTGGTGTGTCGACAATGGGACGGGTTTCTTGAGAATTCAGCGACCCTGCTGAAGAGCCCTGCACACTTCCAGTGCCGCTTGTTTCCCCGGTCGCAGCGCCCGCTCTCAAGCGCGCGGCAAGCTGCTTGACCAGCTTGATGTGTTCGCCTACCAGTTCGTCGTTGCGCTCGTTGGCGTAGTTCTCAAGAGCTTTGGCCGGTTGAAACAATGCATCAAAGCCAACCGTGCCTCCGGAGCCTTTCAGCCAATGTGCCATCGAGGCTATTTCCTCGAAGTTCTTGTCGGCATAGTGTTGATCAAAAACAGGCAGCTGGGACTGAAGTTTCTCAATGAATTGCGTCACTACATGACCGAGGGAGGCGGATCCCCCCATGCGGCTGTATATCGGTGACGTATCAGTCGCCGGTGTAACGTTAGTGGTGCCGCCTGGAGCCGGTCGTGGTTGTTCCACCACTTTGGCTGGTGCTTCACTACAGGTACCACCCAGTAGTTCGCCGAGCAGACGTGTCAGCGCGTCTATATCGATCGGCTTCGTCATATAGTGTGAGAAGCCGGAATTGAGAATGCGCTCTTCATAGCCTTTCATGGCATTCGCGGTCAATGCAATGATCGGTTGTTCCAAACCGTTCTCGCGCAGTGTTTTGGCGGTTTCATACCCGTCCATGACCGGCATTTGTATATCAGACAAAATAACGTCGTAGTGTTTCTCGCCTGCCATCTGCACGCCGATAGCACCATTCTCCGCTGTCTCACTCTGCAGACCCAGATCCGTGAGTACCAGGGTAATAAGCTCGCGATTCTCTGCTGCATCGTCTATCACCAGAATATTCGACGGCGGGAATTCCCAAACAACGTTTTCGATATTGGAACTGAATTCTGCCATGCGCTCGTACAGCGTTTCCGGGCTGAGTAGTTCTACACCTTCAAGCGAACCTATCGCCACACGCGCAGTGAATGTAGTACCCACATTCATTTCGCTGGCGACAGTGATATCACCACCCAGCGCACCGGCAAGTTTTTTACTGATCGCAAGGCCCAGACCGGTTCCACCAAATCGGCGGGTGATCGATGAGTCGGCCTGCACAAACGGTTTAAAGATCGAGTTCAACTGCTCTTCGTTCATGCCAATACCACTGTCCGTGACATCAATGGCAAACACCGGGTGTTCGGTCTCGACGTGTTCAGCGCGCAGGACGATCTTCACACCACCTTCTTCGGTGAATTTAATCGCATTGCCTACGAGATTGGTGATGATCTGTCGTAGCCTTGAACTGTCACTCATGATGACTTCAGGCAGTGGTTCAGGGATTTCGATATCCAGTGAAATCGCTTTTTCCTGCGCTCGCACTCCCAGTACCTGCACCACATCGTAGGCAACTACGTGTGGTTTACATTCAATCTGTTCGACTTCCAGAGCGCCGGATTCCACTTTGGACAAATCAAGAATATCGTTGATCAGTTCCAGCAGGTGCTGACCACTGCTGGAGATAGTGTCCAGATGCTTCAGCCAGTTTTGATCAGACTGGCCATTGCTGCGCTTTAATACATCAGTGAACCCGAGGATGGCAGTCATCGGTGTTCTGATTTCATGGCTCATGTTTGAAAGGAAGCTGGTCTTGGCATGGTTTGCCTGCTCGGCAGCATCGCGCGCAAGACGCAATTCCTGCTCTTTTTCTTCCAGTTCGGTGATATCGTCCAGACTGATGAGAACACCGGTGGCATGCTTGCCGGTAATGATGGGCGAGCAGTTGACCAGAAATTTATGCCATTGGTCATCACTGCCTTTAAGCCACAGCGGTTCGCCGCGCAGTGTGCGCTTTTCTTTCAGCGCCGTATTCCAGGGGAACTCATTTTCAGCGCTGTTTCCCTGATCCGTGGTGCTGCCTTCTTCAGGGTGTTGTTCACTGACATGCCAATCGAAAGTCGCGGCATTTCTGCCCAGCACTGATTCTGCCGACTCCCCGGTGACATCCTGAAACGCAGTGTTCGCCAGTACCACATTGGATTTGCGGTCAATTACCAGCAGCGCTTCTGCAAGTGTATCGAGCGCAGATCGCACCCGCCCGGGTACTGCCTGAGACGGATTGAGTGCCTTGAGCATCCTGCCCAGGTAGAGGTAGAAAAATGCGAAGCAAATGAAGCCTGCAAATCCGATCAGGGAAAATCGGGAGTTTTTAACGAAATTAACCCATCCGGCGCCTTCGGGTCGGTCGAAGAAAAGAACGATCTCGCCCCATACTTCCTGATTCTGCAGAATTGGCAGCACGATGCGGGTTTCGGTTGATGCGGTGCCCTCAAACTCCACCACAGCGTCTGTGTCGCCGAAAAGCAGCGGCTCCGGGTCGCTCTGCCGTTTGACGGTAGCGGCCAGTAAGCCTTCATTGCGGTCTATGCTGAATTCAAGATTCTGAGCGACGCTGCTGTAGTCTTCGTTAGCGAGAAAAAGCGTGCTGCTCGAAGCGATAGATTCTGCCAGAATCACGCGGCCATCGATCACAGCCTGCTTGCGATCCGGTATAAGATCGAGCAGGACAGCAACAAGAATTACTGAGGTAACTATTGAGGTTAAACCCGTTGCCAGATGAAACTTGGCCGAGAGTTTTTTCATGGTTGTGCCGCTGTGTGATTGTGCGCATTGACGGTCATCTACAGTCCTCAGCGACAATCAGGCCGAATTTCTGAGCAATTAACTTTGCTATTTTTTGGTTTTCGGACGCGTGTCTGTGTTTTGCTGCAGCAATGTCTGCCATCGATTCCTGAACCTTGGTGGTGACCGGATCGCGCTTGTTACCCGGCATTGTAAAAAGGATCAATCATTCTCCATGCCGATCAGCCGGCAGGTTCGCTGCCCATGGCTGGCAGTTGCGATCAGCCATACAAGTCACCAGCAGATATATTGACTGACAATCCTGTGACACGTTTGTGTATCGAGATGTCAAAAATCCGGTCTGTTGACTAACGGCTGCTGTTGTCATTAAGCGAATCTGACAGTTCGCATATGGCGAGTCGATTCACCACCGGTTAAAACAGATTTTATGGCGGACAGCGCTTTTCTACCGGCCTGGCAACTTCTATGCGGCCGTTCAACAGGGCTTGCCGACTTTATCGCCTGTGCGAAAGCAGAAGCCGGTTTGATGGCTGGTATTCCGCTGTTATGTACAGGGTGCTGACACGCTTTGGCCTACCGGGCGTTCCAGGAACTGCGTCTGCTGTATGGAGCGTGAGACGCTATCTCTCCAAATCAGCCTGCAATGTCACGGTTGTCACACGATCGAGGAAAAGCTAATGCCGATTATTTGTGTGCATTGCGTCAACGCACCCCGTAACGAGTCTGCTCAATTGCTGCGACCAAAGCGTTCGTCAATAGCGCTTTGTACATCTTCAGGTTGGACGCTGACGTACGACTCCTGTTTGGAAAACTGGCTTTGCACGTGAGATGGAATTTCAGGAGTGACGCCAATGGCGCGTTCAACTGCGTCTGCAAACTTGGCTGGATGGGCGGTTTCAGCGATGACTGTCTGTCCGTCCAGCGACTCCGATAATGCGTTAGCCGCATGAAACGCGGTGGCGGTGTGCGGACAGATAATCTTCTGATGCTGCTGCCAGACCTGCCTGATGGTATCGAGTGCGTCAGACTCATGGCAGCGATGCGCCAGAAAGTCATCTGATAATGTTTTCAGCTCAACATCATTCAGGCTGTAACCATCTGCGCTTTCCAGTGCTTTCTGTGCCGCGTCGACGGCATCGGTATTACGTTGCTTCAGGTGCCACAGCAGGCGTTCGAAGTTACTCGATACCTGTATATCCATGCTCGGCGATATGGTTTTTATAGTAGTTTTGCCCTGCATGCGTCCGCTGTCGAACAGTCGAGGCAGAACGTCATTGTCATTGGACGAAATAACCAGCTTGCCAATGGGTGCGCCCAGCTGCTTTGCAATGTAGGCGGCATAGACGTTACCGAAATTTCCCGTGGGCACTACATAGTTACTGTATTCACCCGTTTCGCGTTGAATGAGCCCGCTGGTGCGCAGGTAATAGGCGGTCTGCAATAAAATTCTAACGATGTTGATAGAGTTCACGGCAGTGTAACCGTAGTGTGCCGCCGCTTCGGTTTGATATAGCTTTTTAACTGTGCGCTGGCAATCGTCAAAGTCACCTTTAACGCACAGTGGCAACACGTTTCCGGCACCGGTGGTTGTCATCTGACGTCTTTGAAATTCCGACACGCCGCCATCCGGAAAAAGCACTACAGCATTAATGCGTTCGCGTTCGGCAAACGCGGAAACGGTGGCGGCACCGGTATCTCCGGAGGTTGCACACAGCACGGTTGCTTTCTTGTTTTCCGATAGCAGCTTGCTGTCGATAATCTCGGCCAGCGGTGCCAGTGCGAAATCCTTAAAGGCCAGGGTCGGACCATTCATGAGCTCCATACACCACATAGAATCACCTAGTGGGGTGACCGACGGGCCGACAGGAGCGGCGAATTTTTCCATGGCTGTGTGGATGGCGTTTTCAATCAGGCCGTCCGGCAACGAATCGCCGCCGAAAATCTGTAGCACGCGGGTCGCGATGTCTGCATACTCACCCTGCAACAGGCCGATGTCGGCATCAGGCCATTGCTGAGGTACAAACAGACCTCCGTCTTCTGCCGTGCCGCGGGTCAAAAGCGCTGACAGTGGAAGTGATTCGCCGCCGCCACGAGTGCTGATATAGTTCAAGTGAAGTTCCGGGTATTGATTCGCCGCGCGAATTCTACCAAGGAACGCGGCCGGCTTTGGCACAAAATCATCGCCAGCGTCACGATTCGTTGTTGTCGCGTACGCTTAGCGTCAATCCTGCGCATCTGAAAACCGCGGTGCGAGTCTCTATTCAGGCCTCGGGACGGGTATCGCGGCTTCTGGTTTGTGCCGGCGGATGATCGTCAAGGGTATCCGGCGGTAATGTTTTTCGCCTTGCAACCTGCAGTGGAAGCTGGAAGACTCCGCCGCCTGATCGTCACTGCACTTTGCCACTTCTAACTCCTGATAACTGGAAAACTTTATGACAACCGGGGCTCACTTAATTGCCGGCTGTGAAGAATGGTGCGGCTTTCCTGAACTGGGAATACCAGCGGTAAAAGCGCGGGTGGATTCGGGGGCGCGCACATCCGCGTTGCACGCATTGAATATTCAGCCGTTTACCCGCAACGATGCCCGCTGGGTATCCTTTGAAGTACATCCTTTACAGAACGATCGTTCGGTTGTGCTGAGATGCGAAGCACGGGTTCATGATCGTCGCACCGTTAAAAACAGTGGTGGCCTTTCTGAAAAAAGGTACGTCATCAAAACGGAATTCAGTATTGGTGACAACCAATGGGAAATAGAACTGACTCTGACTAATCGCGACAGCATGGGCTATCGAATGTTGCTTGGCAGGGAGGCGATGAGTGGCAGAATTCTGGTGGATCCTGCACGTAGTTTTGCGTTGGGAGAAAACTCGGATACGGAAATAAGTGCTATTTATTCGAAGCACGATACGCTTCGTGACGGCTTGAAAATAGGGCTGCTGGCGAGTAACCCCGATCTCTTCAGTAATCAGCGGATCATTCAGGCGGGCAGAGAACGTGGCCACGATATTCGATTTTTTGATATTCGCCAGTGTTATATGAAGCTTGATGCTGATGCACCTGAAGTGCACACCAGAGGCGGCATTATGTTGAACGACCTCGATGCGGTTATTCCCAGAATCAAGCCCTCCATCACTTTTTACGGCTGTGCGTTAACCAGGCACTTCGAGAGTATGGGAATAGCAGCATTGAATACATCGCAGGCAATCAGCAGATCCCGCGATAAGCTCTATTCACTGCAGTTATTGCAAAAAGAGGGGCTCGATATTCCTATCACCGGTTTTGCTTCATCACCAATTGATACTGATGAGCTGATTCAGATGGTGGGAGGAGCGCCCCTGATAATAAAACTGCTTGAAGGTACGCAGGGCAGAGGTGTTGTGCTGGCCGAAACTGGAAAAGCGGCAGAGAGTGTCATCAATGCATTTAAATCGCTGAATGCAAACCTGCTGGTGCAGGAATTTATTGCTGAGGCGGAAGGGCGTGATCTGCGTTTATTTGTTGTCGGCGGGAAGGTGGCTGCTGCTATGCAGCGCGAAGCGGCACCCGGTGAATACCGGGCCAATATGCATCGCGGTGCGAAAGCCATGAGTATTAAACCAACACCTCAGGAACGTAAGCTGGCGATCAGGGCGGCGAGGGCAATGGGCTTGCACGTAGCGGGTGTGGATATTATCCGTTCGAAAAACGGGCCGCTATTGCTCGAGATAAACTCCTCTCCGGGTTTGCAGGGCATCGAGGATGCTACCGGTAAGGATCTCGCCGGTTCAATGATTACTGCTGTTGAGACAATGTGTAACTGGAAACGTCAGCTTGGTGTACAGGTGTTGGAGTCCACGTAGCAGGCTGCCTGGAGCATCACTCTGATCACCGGAAACAAGATTGTCCTGGGAATCCTGCTCAGCGATAATCCATGTGTGCAGGCTGGCTTCTAACGCCAGGCAAACTCGGGTTGTTCATAGTGACTGACTCGGGTGGTTCTGCCCAGTAACACTGCTTCTCTGAATTGAAATATGATTGCTGCGGTCGGGCTGTAGATACTGGTACCTATCGAGTCCGGAGCGATCGAAAAAACCGTGTTGTCGGCAGCGCGCGGTTTGTCGGCCAAATCGTTATCAATCAGGTCTGAGAAAGGCACGCGATAAAAACGTGCGACTTCGGCCTCGTTCGGCACAGGCTCTTCGTTATTATCTTTCCAGAGCACAACCGGTGTGATCACAAACCCGGATCGGGTAGCAAAATCATCGAGCCTGCCCATTTCTGCATCTGCATCAAGCGTAATGCCCAGCTCTTCGCGCAGTTCCCTGCGAGCGGCCTGCTCCGCGCTTTCACCGGCGTCGAGTTTGCCACCGGGCAGAGCGAACTGGCCGGCATGCTTGCGCAGCCTGCCGCTGCGCAATGTCAGGTAAATGCACGGCGTTTCGCATTGACTTCCCGGTTCTACCACCAGTGCCACAGCGGCGCTTGTCAGGGTGGTGTTCGTCGTCAAACTGTTTACTTCGAACCGTTCGAGGTTGTGCAAGATAGTATTTTTGAGGTCTTGTGATTTCACTGCGGTGATTGCCGGCTCGGTGTAATTGCGGTGTACAGAAAATCAGCTGTCGGCAGATCCTTAATTAACACCGGTTTGTTGCTAATATAGCGACACATCAGGAGAACCCTATGCCCGTAATAGATCAAATTGCTGCCTTCAAAGAAGATCTCATTGCCATCCGGCGGGATTTTCATCAGCACCCCGAGCTCGGCATGCAGGAGGTGCGAACCGCCGGTATCGTGGCAGATTACCTGCGCGAGTGGGGAATAGATACGCATACCGGCATCGGTAACACCGGTGTGGTGGGCGTGTTGCGAGGAAGCAGCGAAGGCAGGACTATCGGTTTGCGTGCCGATATGGACGCGCTCCCCATTGATGAGAAAACCAATTTACCTTTTGCGTCCAGAACGCCGGGTGTCATGCATGCGTGCGGACATGATGCACACACAACCATGTTGCTCGGTGCCGCGCGATATCTGGCGGCTAATCCTGCTTTTGCCGGTACGGCCGTGTTTATCTTCCAGCCGGCGGAGGAGGGGCTGGGTGGCGCACGTGCCATGCTGGCTGATGGTCTTTTTGATCGCTTTCCGTGCGATGAGATTTACGGAATGCATAATAACCCCAACGGAGCACCGGGCAAGGTCGGCGTAAAGCCCGGTACGGCAATGGCCGGCGCGGACTTTTTTGACATTTATATCCGGGCCAGTGGCTCTCACGCCGCTATGCCGCATCAGTCTGTTGATCCGATTGTTATCGGCGCATCGCTGGTTAGCCAGCTGCAGACTATCGTTAGTCGCAATGTGCCACCGACCGAGCCACTGGTGCTGTCGGTTACTCAGATACACGCAGGTGCGGCTTATAACGTTATTCCATCTGATTGCACGCTGTCCGGCACCATGCGTTATTTCGATACTGATCTGGCAGAACGCATGCGAGAAAGAATACAGACACTGTGTGACGGTATTGCACGCAGCTATGACATAGAAATCGAAATAGACAGCCGTAATATTTTTGATGTGCTGGTAAATGACGCAGATCTATCCAAAGCGATGCTTGATGTTGCTGCCGAAGTCGTCGGTGCTGATAAAGTGACGCAAACCGAAAACGTAGTGACCGGTTCTGAAGACTTTGCAGATATGCTCAGAGTTATACCGGGGGCTTATTGCACCGTAGGGCACGCCGGTACGTTGCCATTGCACAATGACGGTTTTGTGCTGGACGAATCGATTCTGCCAGTCGGTGCATCAATTTACGCGAAGATAATAGAAAAGCGCACAGCCGCTGGGGCGGTGTGATGGACTTCAACGCGCTGCCATTTGATACAGACGACATGCTCAAGGGCCTGAAGCCGTGGATTGAGTGTGAAAGCCCCACACACGATACCGCGGCGGTGGAGCGTATGCTTGATCTGGCTGCTTTTGACCTGGTCGCCAGTGGTGCAAAGATTGAGCGGATTCCCGGGCGCAATGGCTTTGCCGGATGTGTTCGCGCCACTTTCCCTCACCCCAAAGCCGGTCAGCCGGGTATTGTGATCGCCGGGCACTTTGATACGGTGCATCCAATGGGAACCCTGCAGCAATTGCCATTCAAGCGTGAGGGCAATCAGTGCTGGGGGCCGGGTATACAGGACATGAAAGGCGGCAATTATCTGGCGTTGGAAGCGATACGTCAGTTAATTAAAGCGGGCGTAGAGACACCTCTGCCGGTGACAGTGCTGTTCACGCCTGATGAAGAGGTCGGTACACCTTCCTGTCGTGAAATCATAGAGGCGACAGCCGCAAATCAACGTTATGTGCTGGTACCCGAGCCTGCCAGACCTGACGGTGGTGTTACGTGGGGTCGGTATGCGATTGCCCGGTATAAGGTTGAAACCCGCGGTGTGCCGGTGCATGCAGGGGTTGATCCCCGGTTGGGTAAGTCCGCAATTGCAGAAATGGCGCGGCGTATCGGTGAAATAGAGCAGTTAACCGATGATGATTGCACATTCTCTGTCGGTATCATTCGTGGAGGTCAATGGGTGAATTGTGTGGCTTCCAGTTGTTATGCTGAAGTGTTATCCATGGCTAAGCGTCAGGATGACCTTGATCAGGGGGTGACCAGGATGATGTCTTTGAATGACAATGCCGCCGCGGTGCAAACAGTCGTCACCCGTACTGTTACCCGGCCGGTGTGGGAACCGGATGTTGCGTGTAAAGCACTGCACAAACATGCGCAATCGCTCGCGGCAGAATTAGGATTTGATCTGCCTGCTGCTATGTCCGGCGGTGGGTCGGATGGCAATTTCACCGGTGCGATGGGGATACCGACACTCGATTCTCTGGGGGTGCGTGGTGCAGGTTTGCATACCCTGAATGAGCATATAGAAGTCGATAGTCTGCCCGAAAGAGGAAAGCTTGTGGCCGGCTTGCTGGCCACATTAAAGTAAAGCAGGCCATCCAGTTATGATGAATTGCATGTGGCGGCAGGCCGCATTGCCCTGGTGATACAGCCCGCGACCTGATGGCATCCGGACGTGGCACAGTACTTGTGCGAGAACGTGATTGTGTAAGCTGATTTCAAGCTTTATGAGATTTCCGGATTCCTATCATGTCATCTAACAGTCTGTCTTGCGAATGGTGTCTACTGCAGAATCAGTTTGACAGCTACGAAAAATATTCACTTTTCATAAAGCTGTTGTCGATAGTGGTTTGTGCAGCAACCTGGCTATCCGGATTCGATGGTATTGTCGCTGCAGCCCTGCTTGTGGTTTTGTGGGGGCAGGACGCAATCTGGAAAACGTTTCAATCGAGAATCGAAACGCGCTTGCTGCATATCGAGC